>DATAPF010000629.1:0-39430 GCA_036265355.1 Kofleriaceae bacterium
CGCTGATCGTGGTGTCGAGCGAGGCCGGCTACCTGCGGGTCAAGGCGCTGGTCGACCGGCTCGACATCGAGCTCGACACCGAGAGCGGGCAGTCGATCCACGTCTACCCGCTGGAGAACGCGCTCGCCGAGGAGCTCGCGACCACGCTCAACAACGCGATGGGGCAGGTCAGCGCGGCGCGCCCCGGTCAGCCCGGCCGGCCGGGTCAGCCCGCACCGGGCTTCCCGGTCTCGGTGCCGCAGCCACCGGCCCCGGGCACCCCCGGCCTCGACAGCCTCGGCGCGGCGCTCGAGGGTCAGGTCCGCGTGATCGGCGACAAGCCGACCAACTCGCTGATCGTGATGTCGACCGGCCGCGACTTCATCGCGATCAAGGACGTGGTGCGCCGGCTCGACCACCCGCGCAAGCAGGTGTTCATCGAGGCGGTGATCCTCGAGGTCCAGCTGTCCAAGGAGCTCGACGTCGGCTCGAGCTCGCACGGCGGGTTGCCGGTCGACAACTCGAACGCGCTGATCCTCGGCGGTGTCCAGAGCTCGAACCTGCGGTCGATCAGCGCGGCGCAGTCGCTGGCGGGCGCGACCGGGCTGATCGGCGGGATCATCGGCTCGCCGCTCACCAACTCGCAGACCTTCCTCGGCACCAGCATCCCGTCGTTCGCCGTGCTGTTCCAGGCGCTGGCGAGCCAGAACAACACCGACGTGCTGTCGGCGCCCAACGTGATCGCGATCGACAACGAGAAGACCGAGTTCTCGGTCGGCAACAACATCCCGTACAAGGCCGGCCTGTCGTTCGGCGGATTCGGCCTGCCGACCGGCGGCGCCGCCGGCTCGACGCTGCCGACCGGCTCGATCGGCCAGAACATCCAGCGCCAGGACCTCAACCTGACGCTCAACGTCACGCCGCACATCTCCAGCCAGGACATCGTGCGGCTCGAGATCGAGCAGGAGACCAAGGACATCGCCGGCCAGGATCCCGACCTCGGCCCGACGTGGTCGCAGCGCAAGCTCAAGACCCAGGTCGTGGTCCACGATCAGCAGAGCGTGGTGATCGGCGGCCTGATCCAGGAGCGCGAGATCTACGGGGTCACCAAGGTGCCGCTGCTCGGCGACATCCCGATCCTCGGCTACCTGTTCAAGTTCTCGCAGAAGACCCACAAGAAGACCAACCTGCTGATCCTGCTCACGCCGTACATCATCAAGGACCAGCTCGACCTCCAGCAGATCCGCGAGCGCAAGGTGCGCGAGCGCCAGGAGTTCGTCGAGTCGTTCGCGACGCTCAACGAGATGAAGTACGAGCCCAAGGTCGACTACCGCCGCAAGCGCGGCCTGGTCGAGGAGATCAACCGCTCGATCCAGTCGGTCGAGGACGACGTCAACGCGGCCAACGCGCTCGGCCGGCGGCGGTTCGTCGACCCCGGCCCGGTCGAGTACGGTCCGTCGCGGATCGAGTCGCCCGAGGACGGCGCGCAGCCCGCTCCGCCGGCCCGGCCCGACAGCAAGCAGCCCGCGCCGGTCCGGCCGGCGCCCAAGGCCGAGCCCAAGTCGCAGCTCGATTCGCCCGCCGGGTCGCCCGCCGGGTCGCCCGCCGGGTCGACCGGCGCACCGGCCGCGCCCGCCGACAAGCAGTCGAAGGCCGTGCCGCGCAAGCCGAAGTCCGGCGCGGTCAGCCCGGCGGACCTCGCCGCGGCACCCAGCCCCAAGGCCAAGCAGCCGGCGCGGCCGAGCGCGACCCCGACGGACCGGGCGGCCGACGAGCCGTCGCGCGCGAAGTCGCGGTCGCGCACGCTGCGCGATCTGTCGCCGGCACAGAAGGAGACCCCGTAACATGGCGACGACCCCCGGGTTCGGCGCGCCGTTTCGCCAGAGCTCGCAGCAGCTCGCGCACAGCGCCGCGATCGGTCCGGTCGCGCCGCTGCTCGGCGAGGTCCTGGTTGCGAGCTGCGGGGTCGCGCCGGACGCGATCGAGCGCGCGCTGGCCAAGCAGCGCGACGAGGGCGGCCTGCTCGGCGAGGTCCTGATCCGGCTCAAGCTGATCGACGAGGATCAGCTCGCGTTCGCGCTGTCGCTGCAGTCGGAGATGCCGTACCTGCGCGACCTGCCGCGCGCCGAGGACATCCCGGTCGAGCTGATCGAGAAGCTGGCGATCAACTTCGCGCGCCAGCGCCTGGTGCTGCCGCTCGGCCGCGACGGCTCGGGCCGGGTGATGGTCGCGGTCGCCGACCCCGGCGCGGTCGACGTGATCGACGCGGTCGCGGTCGTGCTCGGCGAGCCGGTCGAGCCGGTGGTCGCGTCGGGCGCCAAGATCGTCGACCAGATCAACAAGACCTACTCGCGGCTGCGCGGCAGCCACGAGCTCGAGGAGGGCGCCAGGAAGGACGACGACGAGGACAGCGAGTACCAGTCCGAAGAGCTGGTCGACATGCTCGACGCCAACGACGAGGCGCCGATCATCCGGTGGGTCAACTCGCTGATGTTCCAGGCCGCCAAGGAGCGGGCGTCGGATATCCACATCGAGCCCGGCGAGAAGGACGTGGTCGTGCGCTACCGGATCGACGGCGTGCTGCGCGAGGCCAAGCGCGCGCCCAAGAAGTTCCAGGCGTCGATCACCGCGCGCGTCAAGATCATGGCCGGGCTCAACATCGCCGAGAAGCGGCTGCCGCAGGACGGCCGGATCCGGCGCAAGATGGCCGGCAAGGACGTCGACATGCGCGTCGCGACCGCGCCGACCGCGGGCGGCGAGCGGATCACGATCCGTCTGCTCGACCGCAGCTCGGTGCTGCTCGGCCTGGCCGACATCGGGTTCGCCGAGGATCACCTGGCGCTGATCCGCGGCATCATCAAGCGGCCGCACGGCATCCTGCTGGTCACCGGGCCGACCGGCTCGGGCAAGACCACCACGCTGTACGCCTGCCTGTCCGAGATCAACGCACCGGACATCAACATCCTCACCGTCGAGGATCCGGTCGAGTACCAGCTCGAAGGCATCTCGCAGACCCAGGTCAACTCCAAGATCGACCTGACGTTCGCCACGGGCCTGCGCTCGTTCCTCCGCCACGACCCCGACGTGATCATGGTCGGCGAGGTCCGCGATCGCGAGACCGCCGAGGTCGCGATCACGGCGTCGCTGACCGGCCACCTGGTGTTCTCGACCGTCCACACCAACGACGCGGCCGGCGGCATCACCCGGCTGATCGACATGGGGATCGAGCCGTTCCTGGTCGCGTCGTCGCTGGTCGGCCTGCTCGCCCAGCGCCTGGTCCGGCGGCCGTGCTACGAATGCGCGCGGCCGGTGCGGCCGTCCGAGGAGATCCTGGACGAGCTCGGGCTCGATCCGCGGCCGTTCTATAGCGGCAACTACGTGTTCCCGGCGGTCAAGGGCGAGCACCCGCCGCCGCCCGGCATGGTGTACGAGCCGGTCGGTTGCAGCGCGTGCGGCGAGCTCGGCTACCGCGGCCGGACCGGGATCTACGAGATGCTGATGGTGAGCGATCAGGTGCGCCGGCTGTGCCTCGACAGGTCCGACGCCGGCTCGATCCGCAACGCCGCGATCGAGCACGGCATGGTGACGCTGCGGTTCGACGGCGCGCGCAAGGTGGTCCAGGGCATGACGACCCCCGAGGAGGTCCTGCTGATGACCGCGGAGAGCGGTGACTGATGCCGATGTACGCGTACAAGGGCGTCGGGGCCGCGGGCAAGGCGGTCAGCGGCGTGCGCGACGCCGAGTCGCCCAAGGTGCTGCGCCAGGTCCTGCGCAAGGACGGCGTGCTGGTCACCAGCTTCGAGCTGTCGCGCGGCGGCAAGCTCGCCAAGGAGGTGAACGCCCGCAAGGGCGGGCTGTCGCGCGACGTCGACCTCGGCGGGCTGATCGGCGGGGTCCGCAAGGTCGAGATCGCGGCATTCACCCGGCAGATGGCGACCCTGATCAAGGCCGGCATCCCGCTGGCCGACGCGCTCGGCGCGCTGGTCGAGCAGATCAACAACGTGCGGTTCAAGGCGCCGGTGTCCGAGGTCCGCGCCGCGGTCAACGAGGGCAGCTCGCTGGCCGACGCGCTGGCCAGGCACCCCAAGCTGTTCGACGACCTGTTCGTGTCGATGGTGCGCGCCGGTGAGGTCGCGGGCAACCTCGACGAGGTGCTGATCCGGCTCGCCGACTTCCAGGAGGGCTCGCAGAAGCTCAAGTCCAAGGTCCAGAGCGCGATGATCTATCCGCTCGTGATGGTCGTGGTCGGCTCGATCATCATGAGCGTGCTGATGATCAAGGTGATCCCGAACATCACGTCGATGTTCAAGCAGCAGGGCAAGACGCTGCCGATCAACACCCGGATGCTGATCGCGACGTCGGATCTGTTCCTGAACTGGTGGTGGGCGATCCTGATCGCGATCATCGCGGGGATCGCGCTGTTCCTCCAGTGGGTGCGGGGCAAGGACGGGCGCAGGGTGTGGGATGGCTTCCTGCTCAAGCTGCCCGTGGCCGGCGAGCTGGTCCGCACGATCAACGTCAGCCGGTTCGCGCGCACGCTCGGCACGATGCTGCACGCCGGCGTGCCGATGCTGCGCGCGCTCGACACCGCCAAGCAGATCGTCGGCAACGTGCTGATCCAGCAGGCGATCGACGATGCGAAGCGCGCCGTCACCGAGGGTGAGTCGCTCGCTGCCACGCTCAAGAAGTCGGGGCAGTTTCCCTCGACGATGATCCACATGGTCGCGGTCGGCGAGAAGGCCGGTCAGCTCGAGCAGATGCTTGGCCGCGTCGCCGACACCTACGACGCCGAGATCGACATCAAGCTGTCGCGGTTCACCGCGCTGCTCGAGCCGGTGATGCTCGTCGTGATGGGCGGCGCGGTCGCGTTCATCGTGTTCTCGATCCTGCAACCGATCATGGACCTCGGTCAGCTGTCCGGTCCGCACTAGCATTCAAGGAGCTCAAGGAGATCGTCATGCAAACCCTACGTAACCGCCTGTCCCGTCTTTCACGCGCCCTGGCACGCGCCCTGGCACGCGCCCCGGGTCGCGCCGGGGGCCGTGCCCAGCGCGGCATGACGCTGCTGGAGATCATGATCGTGCTCGCGATCCTCGCGCTCGTGATGGGACTCCTGGTCGGGCCCAAGGTCATGAAGATGTTCGGCGAGTCCCGGATCGACACGACCAAGATCAAGCTCAAGAAGTACGCGTTCGAGGCCTACCCGTCGTGGGCGGCGGCGCACCCGGACAAGCAGTGCCCGGGGAACATCTCCGAGCTCAACGAGTACATGAACGGCAACGACTCGAACGACTCGTGGGGCCGGCCGATCAAGATGCTGTGCGGCGCCAACGTCCCGGCGGGCGCCAGGGGCATCGCCCTGGTGTCGGCGGGCGAGGACGGCAAGGAAGGCACCGAGGACGACCTCAAGTCGTGGGAGTGAGCCCGCTCCGCGAGCCACCGGCACCGCCATGAACCACCCCGCCTCCCCATCGCGCGCGCACACCCGCCCGGCCGGCCAGCCCGGGCTGACCGTGCTCGAGATCATGGTCGTGCTCGCGATCGTGGGCGGGCTGTTCTACGTCGTGCGCTCGGGGTTCCGGGTGGTGACCAAGGCGGACCTGGTCGAGGACGCCACCGAGCTGACCGCGGTGCTGCGCCGGACGAGCCAGCTCGCGGTCGAGCACGGCGAGCTCCACCGCGTGGTGCTCGATCTCGATGCCGGGGGCTACGCGGTCGAGGTCTGCCAGGGCGCGGTCGGGATCGCGCGCAACGAGCTGCTCAAGGCCGACGACGAGGCGACCAAGCGCGCGCTGGAGAAGGGCCGGCAGCGGCTCGTCGACCTGCCGCCCGACGCGCTGGCGACCGGCGATCCAGACGAGGCGACCAGGCGCGCCGCCGCGCTGGCCGGGCATCACGTCGCCGACCGGGCGTGCAAGGCGGCCGACAACAGCGTCACCGGCGACTCCAACGGCAAGGGCTGGATCCGCAAGCTGCGCAAGGACAAGGGCGTCAAGTTCAAGGAGATCTGGGTCGAGCACCGCGACGACAGCGCCACCAAGGGCCAGGTCGCGATCTACTTCTTCCCGCTCGGCAGCGCCGAGAAGACCGTGATCGAGATGACCGACGGCAGCGAGGTGTTCACCGTGCTGGTGTTCGGGCTGACCGGCCGGGTCGAGCTGCACGACGGCACGCTGCGCGACGTCAACGACCACATGCTCAAGAACGCGCTCGGCGATCGCGACGCCAAGCGGGAGGGCCAGAACTGATGGCGGCCGCGACGACTCCCGGTTCCCCGGCGCGCGCCCGGCGCGGGTTCACCCTGCTCGAGGTCATGTTCGGCCTCGCGCTGCTCGGCCTCGGGCTCACCGTGCTGATCAAGAGCGCCGCCGGCGACATCTTCAATGCCCAGCAGGCGCACATGATCGGGGTCGTCACCGACCTCGCGCGCGGCAAGATGTACGACATCGAGGAGAAGCTGCTGCACGACGGGTTCTCCGACACCGAGCAGCACGAGGACGACCAGAGCTTCTCCGACGAGGGCTGGCCGCAGATCCACTACTCGTACAAGGTCGAGCTGGTCGAGCTGCCCGGGTTCGAGCAGCTCCAGGCGATCATCGCGGGCACCGGCTCGGGGTCGGGGCGAGGCAGCGCCGGCTCCGGATCCGGAGACGAAGCGTCGGGCGGGTTCGAGAACAGCATGCTCGGCGGGATGATGGCGCAGTTCGGCGGGCTCGGCGGCGGCGCCGCCGCCGGCAAGGGCAGCGCGGACGTCAACTCGTCGATCGGCGGCGCGTTCATCCAGAGCCAGTACACGATGTTCCAGCAGATCCTGAAGGTCACGATCCGCAAGGTCACGCTGACCGTGAACTACCAGGTCATGGGCAGCGACCGCGATCTCAAGGTCGTGCAGTTCCTCACCGACGCGGCCGCGATGGACAAGGTGCTCAACGGCCTGGGCTCGCAGGACCTTCCGGCGGCGGGCTCGGGCAGCGGCTCGGGCAGCGGCAGCGGCCCGAAGAAGCCGGGGCCATGATGCGCGCGCGCGGCTCCCCCCAGGCCGGGCTGACCTTGCTCGAGGTCATGCTCGCGATCGCGATCCTCGCCGTGATGATGACGCTGGCGTGGAAGACGATCGCGAACACCAGCGACACCAAGAAGGTGTTCGAGGGCTACGAGGAGCGCAACCACGAGCTGCGCATGGCGCTCGGCCGGATCGTGCGCGACCTCGAGCACGCGTACCTGTCGTCCAACGAGGATCGCAACGCGGCCCACCCGCGCACGATGTTCATGGCCAAGTCGAGCATGCGGCTGCCCGAGATCCGGTTCTCGACCCTCGACCACCGCGTGCTGTGGGCCGACGCCAACGAGTCCGAGCAGACCGTGATCTCGTACGTCCCGCACGACAGCCCCGATCACCCGGGCGCGGTCGACTGGATCCGGCGCGAGCAGCGGCGGATGTCGAACGAGCCGCCCGAGAGCGAGCCCGCGGACTACGACGTGCTGGTCCACGACATCATCGCCGCCAAGCTGGAGTTCTGGAACTGGAAGAACAACGACTGGCAGGACACCTGGGACACCACCCAGGCCGACGGCCAGAAGGGCTGGCTGCCCAGCCGGGTCCGGATCACGATCACCATCAAGGGCCCCGACGACAAGGACGTCAAGATCTCCACCCAGGCCCGGGTGTGGATGCAGGAAGTCCTCAACTTCTTCAACTCGGGTTCGTGATGCCGGCCCACATGTCCATCCTGTCCGCGATCAAAGACTGCCTGCTCCGCGAGCGCACGCTCGGCCGGCGCCCGGCGAGCCCGGCGCGCCGCAAGCGCAACCGGCAGCGTGGGGTCGCGCTGGTCGCGGTGATGATCGCGATCGCGATCGTGCTGGTGTTCACCGGCGAGTTCGGGACCTCGACCACCGTCGATCTGGTGGCGGCGGCCAACTACCGCGATCAGATGCGCGCCCACTTCCTGGCGAGCTCCGCGCTCAACCTGTCCGAGCTGGTGATCCGGATCCAGCAGCGGCTCGACAACACCCAGATCGGCGGCACCCGGCTGTCCGACATGGGGATCCGGATCACCGACTTCGCGGACCAGGTGCTGCTCGCGTTCTGCGGCAACCCCGAGGAGGTCCAGTCGATGGTCGGGTTCTCGGCGAGCGACGTCAAGGGCCTGGGGGTCGACATCGGCACGTGCGGCATCGTCAACCGGACGATCACGACCGACGACGACAAGATCAACCTCAACTGCGCCGCCGGCGGCAAGGCGGCCGAGGACGTGCTCAACAGCACGCTCTACGGGCTGGTCTACTTCCCGGCCTACGACCCGGTGTTCGAGGAGGCCGATGCCGAGGGCTACCGGCGCGACCGCGCGACCCAGGTCGCCGCGCTGCTCGACTACGTCGATCTCGACAGCGTCCACATCCACGACATCGGCACGACCGAGGACTACGGCTACGAGAGCATGCGGGACAAGTACAAGCCGAAGAACAACTACCTCGACACGGTCGGCGAGGTCCGGCTGGTGCGCGGGGTCGACGACCGGTTCTGGACGCTGTTCGGCCCGGCGTTCACGGTCTACGGCGGCTGCAAGGTCAACCTCAGCGTTGCCACGAACCCCCAGCTGATCGCGGCGATCCTGTACCTGTCGGCCCAGAAGAACGATCCGATCCTCCAGGATCCGAGCAAGGTGCTCGCGCTCGCCGGGCTGGTCGCCCAGGCCAGGCAGTTCGGCGAGACGTTCAACAAGCCGCAAGACTTCGCCGACTTCGTGAAGGATCCGCAGGCGTCGATCGGCATGCTCGCCGGCAAGTCCGGCACGCTGGCCGGCAGCGCCGCCGGCGCCGCGCTGGCCGCCGGGATCCCCGCGCTGGCCGGCCAGAAGCTGGGCATGGCTCTCGACATCGGCAAGCTGGGGCAGATCGCGTCGTTCGGGCCGCGCCGGACCTACCGGGTCGAGGCGTTCGGCGAGATCGAGCGCAAGCAGAAGTCCGCCGACGGCTCGCCGGTGTTCCCGGCGATCCGCGCGACGGTCACCGGAGTCTGGGATACCAAGGTTGTTCCGCAAAACGTCCGGAAGCCGCCCGTGCCCAAGGGGGCATGGGTGTTCCTGAGGGAAGACTGAACATGAGCCGCGTCTTCGCAGTCGATCTCGGCGCCTGGAGCGTCAAGCTGGCGATCGCCAGCCCTGGGCTCCGCGGCGCCACGCTCTACAACGTGGTCGAGCGCCCGGTGCCGCCCGGCGACGAGCCGGCCGAGGTCCGAGCCAAGGCGGTGCTCGCCGGGCTGGTCAACGAGCTGCGGCTGCGCGACGACCCGGGCTACCTCGGGGTCGCCGGCGATCAGGTGTTCACCCAGATCCTCGAGTTCGGGTTCAAGAGCCTGCGCCGCGCCGAGCTCGACAAGGCGGTCGGCGGCGAGCTCGAGGGCGTCGTGCCGGTCGATCTCGAGGACATGGTCTACACCTTCGAGCCGCTGCCGGTGGTCGCGCCGCCGCCGGTCGCGGCCCCGGGCGCGCCCGCGGCGTTCGAGGTCGCGCCGCAGCGCGGCCGGGTCGCGCCGCCGGCCGAGGGCATGCGGGTGCTGAGCTACGCGATGCGGCGCGAGCGCGCCGAGCACCTGGTCGAGCTCGGCAAGGACTGCGGCTTCGATCCCCGGGGCCTGCTGGCGCGCGGCGGCGCCGCGGTCCGGCTGGTCGCGGCGACGCCGTCGCTGGTCCGCGCCCGGGCCGAGGGCGCGGTCGCCGTGATCGACATCGGCCACGAGCGCACCGACGTCGTGGTCGTCGCCGGTGGCAAGGCGGTGTTCAGCCGCAGCGTCGCGCGCGCCGGCAAGCAGGTCACCGAGGCGATCATGCGGGCGCCGCACTGGCGGCTGGCGTGGCTGGACGCCGAGCGCGCCAAGCACAGCGACGGGTTCGTGGCGTCGACCGCCGAGCCCGCGACCAGCCCGGCCTGGCAGCAGATCCACCAGGTGACGATCACCGAGCTGCACCCGTTCGCGCGCGACCTGCGCCAGACCCTGGCGGCGTGCCGCGCCCGCACCGGGTTCCAGCCGATCGCGGCGCTGCTGGTCGGCGGCGGCGCGCGGCTGCGCGGGATGGCGTCGTACCTCACCGAGCAGCTCGGGATCCCGGCGTGGCGGCCGACCGCCGACGACGTGATCGCGATCGCCGGGCCCCGGCTCGGCGCCGAGGCCGCGAGCCACTCGCCGATCGACAGCGCGGCGATGACGGTCGGCATGGCGTTCGACGCCGCGGGCGGCCGGCCGAGCTTCGACCTGCGGTCGGGCTCGCTCGCGGTCAAGGTCGACTTCTCGTTCCTGCGCGCCAAGGCGGTGCCGCTGCTCGCCGCGCTGGTCGCGATCGGGGCGTTCGCCGCCGGCAGCGCGTACGCCGACCTGTACCGGCTGCGCAAGGCCGAGCAGCTGCTCACCACCCGGCTCGCCGAGGAGTCGGCCGAGCAGTTCGGCTCGGCCAAGTCCGCCGACCAGGTGCTCGACGCCAACGGCCCGGCGGGCACCGGGGCGGCGTCGCCGATGCCCAGGCTCACCGCCTATGACCTGTTGCTCGACATCAGCTCCCACGTCCCGGGCAAGGACAAGATCACGCTCGACATCGAGAAGATGACGATCGACGACCAGAAGATCGACATCAATGGCACGACCAAGTCGGCCGAGGAGATCGACCTGCTGATCAGCGAGATCAAGAAGATCGAGTGCTTCAAGAACAACGTGACGCGCGGACCGACCGACACGCTGCCCAGCGGCGTCAAGCGGTTCAAGCTCACGATCACCGCGCAATGCATGGGGGCGAGCTAGCCATGTCTGCCGTATCGGAACGCGCACGAGACTTCTGGGACCGGATCTCACCGCGCGAGCGCGGGCTGGTCATGATCGCCGCGGTGGTCGCGCCGCTGACGCTCATGATCTGGTTCGGGCTCGCGATCGGCGACGGCCTGGTCAGCCGGCAGGCCCGCAACGACAAGATGCGCAAGGCGCTCACCGTGCTCGCCGATCTCAAGGCGCGCGGCCCGCGCCAGCCGGCCGACGACGTGGTATCCGGCATGCCGGTCGAGCCGCTCAGCCTCGAGACCTACCTCAGCAACGCGGCGACCACCGCGGGCTTCGTGCTCAAGGGCACGACGCCGCGCACCCCGGTCACCCGCAACGGCTTCGTCACCGCGTCGGTGTCGCTCAACGCCAGCGACCTCACGATCGAGCAGCTCAAGAAGTTCCTGCAGGAGATCGAGACCAAGTCGAAGTACGTCGCGATCACCCGGATGGACATCTCGCGCAAGGAGTACAAGGGCAAGGACAAGCTCGACGTGGCGATGGAGGTCTCGACCTATGCCAAGGAACCGACCAGGAAGCCCGACGCGGGCTCCGGCTCCGAGAAAGGCGGCTGACATGGCAACGCTGTTCGCCAGCCTCGGCCCGCGCGCGCGCAAGCTGCTCCGCTACGTCGGCCTGGTCGTGCTCGCGGTGGTCAGCTTCGTGCTCGCGCTCCAGGCGACGTTCCCCTACGACCGGGTCAAGGACAGGGTGATCCAGCTGCTGTCCGAGAAGGGCTACGACGCCCAGATCGGCGACGTCGAGCGCGGCATCATGCCCGCCCGGGTGACCTTCAAGGCGGTCTCGGCGCGGACCCGGCCGACCAAGCCGGGTGACCTCGCGACCACGCTCTACCTCGAGCAACTCGAGGTCGACCTCGGCCTGTTGCCGCTGCTGCACGGCACCATCGCGGTCAAGATCGACGCCAAGGTCGGCCAGGGCCACCTCAAGGGCAGCATCGCGCTGTCGAAGGACGCGACGTCGGTCCACGTCGCGGGCGACGACCTGGCGTCGACCAACCTGCCGGTGCGCGCCGCGCTCGGCCTGCCGATGACCGGCAAGATCCGGCTCGCGCTCGACCTCGAGCTGCCCAGCGACCGGAAGGCCGGCAAGCCCAACTTCCCCAAGGCCGAGGGCGCCCTCGAGCTGGCGTGCCCGTCGGGCTGTACGATCGGCGACGGCAAGTCCAAGCTCCAGCTGACCACCAACAACGCCCGCCAGCAGGAGTTCCTCGATCAGAGCGGCGGCGGCATCGACTTCGGCCGGGTCAACGTCGACTCGCTGATCGCGCGCGCCGAGCTCAAGAACGGCAAGCTCGAGCTCACCCGGTTCGAGCTCAAGTCCGGCGACGGCGAGGCGCACGTCGCGGTCAGCGTGACGATCAACCAGGACATCATGGCGTCGACCGTCACCGGCTGTCTGCGGTTCCACGACAGCGAGGCGTTTCGCAAGCGCGAGCCCAAGACCGACGCCGCGCTGACCACCACCGGGGCGCCGCTCGGCCCCGACGGCCTGTTCCACATCAAGCTCGACGGCCAGATCCGCACGATGCGCCGGATCGGTGTGGTGTGCGCGGGGGGAGCCGGCGAGGCTCCGGGGAGCCCGCCGCCGCGGCCCAACCTCTCGATCACGCCGGAGCCGGCCAAGCCGGCCGGCGTCGGCTCGGTCGGCCTCCCTGCGCCGCAGGTGCAGCCGGCGCCGGTCGCGCCGCCCCCCGCCGCTCCGGCCCCGCCGCCCGCCGCGCCCCCGGCGCCCGGAGGCGACGCCGCGGCGCACGTGCCGGTCGAGGGACCGCCGCCGGTGGTCTACCCGTCGACCGGCTCGGGCGGGGTCCCGGGGGCCGCGCCGATGACCGGCAGCGCGTCGCCCCCGGCGGCCCCTGCCGCCCCGCAGTGAGATCGCGGCTCGCGGCTCAGGTCGCCGGCGGCCCGTCGGGGGGGACCTCGCGGACCAGCTGGATCAGGTTCTTGCCCTGATCGATCCCGACCCCCCACACCAGGATCTTCACGTAGTCGGCGTACGATCCGAACGTCGCGTTGTCGAAGTACAGCGCCGGTAGCCCGGTGACGACCGCGACCCCGGCCGTGAGGGCGAAGTGCACGACCGTGCTCGCCTCCAGCCGGCCGAGCAGGCGGAGATCCTGGTTGGGGGCGACGAGGAACTCCTTGCGATCGAGCTCGAGCGGCGGCTCGGTCAGGCTCGCGGCCGGCCAGAAGATCCGCGCGCGGACGGTCAGCTTGCCGGCCGCGGGCACGTACATCGTGACCCGGGGCTGGTTGACCCGGACCGGCGAGTCGATCCGGGGCATCCGCCGGACCCGCTTGTCCGGCGTGAACTCGAACTCCCACTCGTAGACCAGGACGTTGTTCACGAAGTAGCTGTCCGCGAGCGCGCGGTTGTCGAACCGCAGCTGGAAGCGCAGCGGGTGCAGCGCCTCCGCGCCCGGACCGGGCTGCACCTCCTGGATCTGGACGCGGCCCGGGACCTCGGCCTTGAGCTGCTCCCATGCCCGGCGATCGGCATCCCGGAGCAGGCCGTCGAGGTCGACGTCCAGGAAGTCGTCGTGGTCCTGACACGGCCTGCAGTGCTGGGCCATCTGATCGAGGTGCGATGGATCATCGCGCCGCGCGTACAGCAGCCGGCCGAACCAGTACAGCCGGTCATAGGCCGCGACCCGCAGGTCGTCCGGCCTGGGATCGGCGAGCTGCTCGGGATGCCCCAGGGCCTCGACCAGCTTGTCGAGCTGCGCGAGCGCGCGCAGGGTCTGCCGGACGTCGTGGAGCTGCTGCGCCAGGATCCGGCCCCGGCCCGTGATGTTCGCCCAGTACGACGGGAACGGCTCGGCGAGCCCCTTCTCGATCGAGGCGAGCTGGTCGACGACCGCGTCGGTGGTGGCCTGGTCGAGCGGGGCCGGCCCGACGCGGTGGATCGCCTCGACGATCGCGTCCCGGTAGTAGCGCTTGATCCGATCGGCGCACCGGGTGGCGCGCAGCGCGCCGACGGCGGTGCTGTAGCACGCCAGGATCCGGGCGGTCCGCTCGGCGCGCGTGATGTAGTCGTCCACGCTGTCGGGAGGGGGGAGCACCGTGTATCGCTCGAGCATCTCCTCGGTCTGGTCGAGCACGACCCGCAGGAACACGGCGATCGCGAGGTTGGAGTGCTCGACGAAGCTCTGGTCGCGCAGCTGATCGATGCGGATCCGCAGGCGGAGCCGCTTGCGCCAGCCGACGATCGTCCTGGTCAGCACGAACGACAGCAGCAGCGCGACGACGAGCGCCAGCATCGCCCACGGCCAGCCGTGCCGCACGTTGACGACCAGCTCGATGCGCTGGCTCGGGCCGGTGGCGTTCACCGCGTTGAACCGCAGCGCGAGGGCGTGCTTGCCGACCTTGAGGTCGTGCAGCACGAGCTGGACCTCGATCTGGCCTCCCGGTGCGATCGCGCGCGTCGGATCGCGCAGGTCCTCGGGCGGCAGCCGGGTCAGGCGCGCCGCGGGGTGGCCGTTGACCTCGAACGCCATGTTGCGATCGAGGTCGAACCCGCCGTCCGGCGACTCGGCGGAGCCGTCCAGCGCCACGGTGATCCCGTAGAGCGGCCGCGCCCGGCTCTTCTCGAACAGCCGGAGCGACAGGCTCACGCTGGCGGTGCCGAGCCACGGTGCGGTCACCGTGGTGGTGAAGCTCTGGCGATCGGCCACCAGCTCGCCGCGCGGCAGCTTCGGCATGGCGATGCTGATCGGGCAGTCCAGCGCGTCCCCGCCGCCGGAGACGAGCGTCAGCTTGCCGCTGTAGGCGACACCTTCCCCGAGCCCGCGGGCGCGCAGCGCGACCGTCAGGTGGTCGCCCGGCACCGGCACGCTGCGCAGCTCGTCGGCCAGCTGCGTTCCGCCGGGTCCCGACGCAAACCCGACGTCGCCGCGCTCGCTGTCCGGCGAGAGGAACTGCGCCAGCCGCAGCCCGACGGTGAGCGGGCGGGGCGGCGTCGTGCGCGGCACGTCGAACACGATCGAGTCATCGAGCCGCACCGTCTGTGCCGGGTCCGGGCAGCGGAACAGCGGCACCGCGCCCGGCCGGATCAGCACGAGGTCCCACGTCACCGGCTGCGGGCCCCCACCCGCCGTGTCGCTGCGCGAGACCATCGCGGTCAACGTGCCGGCGTAGCTCACGCCGGGCTCGAGCCCGCTGGCGACCAGCCGGAGCACCGCACCGGCCGCCGGCACCGTCGCGTCCTTGAGGTACGGCAGCACCGCCGGCTGGCCGGCATCGAACCCGACGATCACCGCCGGCTTGCCGGCTGCCGTGAACGTGGACAGCGCCAGGTCGACGGCATGTGGCTTCGCATCGTTCGCGGCCCACTGCAGGTGCAACGCGGCGGTGCCGTCCTCCTGGACCTGCAGCGCGTACTTGCCGGCGGGCTGCCCGGGCGATGGCTCGTTCACGGCGAGCACCGGCGCGGCGCGCGCGCTCGCCAGCGGGACGACCACCAGGGCTGCGATCAGCCAGAGACCCCGACCTCGGACATGCAGCGTCATGTCGACGCACATCATTTCATGCGGCGGGGCGATGCGATAGCCCCCGCGGGGGCGTGCGTTACGGGCCGAGCCCGACCCATTCCGCGCCGTCCTCGCCGACCTCCTTCTTCCAGATCGGCACCCGCTGCTTGAGCCGGTCGATCATCGCGCGGCACGCGGTGAACGCCTCGGCGCGGTGCGGCGCCGCCGCCGCGATCACGACCGCGATCTCGCCGACCGCGAGCCGACCGACCCGGTGCTCGACCGCGAGCCGGACCCCGGCGACCTCGGCCTCGATCTCGTCGCACAGCCGCGTCATCTCCTGGACCGCCATCGCGCCGTAGGCCTCGTACTCGAGGTGGTCGATCACCGCGCCGTGGCTGTCGCGGCGCACCATGCCGGTGAACGTGACGATGCCGCCCATGCTCGCCCCGAGGCCGCCGGCGACCGCGGCGACGCAGCGATCGAGCGACAGCGGCGTCGCGAGCAGCTGGACGTGGCGCACCCCGGGCGGATCGCCGCCGCCGGCGACCGGTGGGATCAGCGCGAGCTCGTCGCCGTCGGCCAGCGCGCGATCCTCGTCGCTGAACTCCTGGTTGACCGCGACCCGGAACCGGCCGCGCAGCCGGTCGATCGCCGCGTGGCGGGCGGCCAGCGCCGCGATCGCGTCGCGCACCCGGGCACCGTCGGCGAGCTGGACGACGTCCTCGTCGCGTCCGAGCTGCTCCCGGAACACGGCGAAGTACAGCGCGCGGATCCTCATGCCCCGGTGGTAGCGTTGCCCGGCGATGGCGTCCAGCGAGATGACCGAGCATGTCGCGCAGCTCTACCGGGCGATCTACGCCGTGGTGCGTCGGATCCCGGCCGGCCGCGTCGCGACCTACGGCCAGGTCGCCGAGCTCGCCGGCATCCCCGGCGGCGGCCGCGTCGCCGGCGCCGCCATGAAGGTCTCGTCGCGGGCCGCCCGGCTGCCGTGGCAGCGGGTGATCGGCAAGGCCGGCCCCAACCGCGGCCGGATCGCGATCCACGACCCGGTCGGCGCCGCGGTCCAGCGCCAGCTGCTCGGCGAGGAGGGCGTCGAGATCGGCGACCGCGGCCTGGTCGCGCTCGACCGCTACGGCTGGCTCCCCGCCGACGGCCGCCGCTGGCGCGGGACAGCCAGATCCGCTATAGCCGGGTCGATCCAGAGGGGACGTTCCCGTCCCCTCTGGACCGGCAAAGCCGGTCCATTCACCCCTCCGCGCGTCGCGTCGCGCGGCCCTGCACCTGGAAACCCTGTGCGGATCGCGCCACGGAGGGCAATGTCCGCGTCACGCAGTCCTGCACCTGGAAACCCTGTGCGGATCGCGCCGGGAACAGCAGGGTCCGCTACAGCCGGATCAAGCCGCGGCGCATCGCCTCGACGACGGCCTCGGTCCGCGTCGAGGACCCGAGCTTCATCATCACGCCGTTGACGTGGAACTTCGCGGTGTGATCGCTGATGCCGAGGCGGTCGGCGATCAGCTTGTTCGACAGACCCTCGGCGAGCAGCTGCACGACCTGGCGCTCGCGCTCGGTCAGCTCGCCGCGGCCCTTGGGCTCGCGCGGCGGCTGGTTCGGCACGAGGCTCGATGCGAGCTGGGTGTCCATCACGGTCAGGCCGCTGCGGACCGCGGCCAGCGCCGCGTGGATGCCCGGGCCGACCTGATCGCGCAGCACCACGCCGCGGGCGCCGGCCGCGAGCGCAGGAGCGACGTGCGCCGGATCGCCCACCACGGCGACCACCGGCATCGGGAGAGTTCGTAGCTCGGACAGCCGGGTCAGGGTCTTGCCCGGATCGACGCCGGCGTCCCACAGCGCCACCTCCGCGCGATCACGCTCGACCACGTCGATCGAGCCGATCTGCGCGAGCAGGCTCGACAGACCCGCGCGGAGCAGCGGATCGTCGGTCAGCAGCGCCACTTTGATCGGGTCGCCCACGGCGACGATCGGTAGGTTGGGATTGCGAGTCATGGTTCTTTCGATGCCGCGCCAAGGGGAAAAAACGGGGGAAGCTGACGCGTACGTTAGGTGGAATGTGGTCACGACGAGCAGCCAGGTCAACCCTGTCCGGATGGGGAGGTCCGGGCGTCCAGACCGCCGGGTTCGTGCGCCCCCCTCGCCGATTTTCCGACGAGAACCTCGCCGAACAGCGGATATACGACCGGCCTCCACCAGCGCAAGCTCGTCGGCGAGAAGGAGAGTTTTCATGGCGCAACCCGTACAGAACGTCTTCCAGGCCCTCGATCAGGCGCTCGCCGCCGCGGTGGAGACCGCAGGGCGATCGGTCGTCCAGGTCAGCCGCGGTCACGGCCACTCCGGGACCGGCATCGTGTGGGCAGACGACCTCGTGATCAGCTCCAGCTTCCATACTCCGGACCGGACCAAGGTAGGCATCGCGGCGCCACCCGGCAACACCGACCTCGACGTGCGCGAGGCCGAGGTGATCGGCCGCGATCCGGGCAGCGACGTCGCGCTGCTGCGGGTGGCCGGGGGCGGGCTGACCCCGGCGAGCTTTCGCGAGATCGACGGCCTGGCGGTCGGCAACCTGGCGCTCGCGCTCGGCCGGCCGGGCCGCACGGTGCGCGCGTCGCTGCGTGCGGTCGGCGTGCTCGGTCCGGCGCTGCGCACCCCGCACGGCGGCAAGCTGGACCGCTACGTCGAATCGGATCGCCAGATCCCGCGCGGGTTCGCCGGCGGGCCGCTGATCGACGCCGACGCCGCGGTGATCGGCATGAACACGCGCACGCTGCTGCGCGGTCAGGACATCGCGGTGCCGACCGCGACGCTGCAGCGGGTCGTGGCCGAGCTCGCGGCGCACGGCGGGGTCCGCCGCGGCTACCTGGGGGTCGGTGCGTACCCGGCGCAGCTGCCGGCCGCGCTCGCCCAGATCGCCGGCCACGATCGCGGCGCGCTGATCGCCAGCGTCGAGGACGGCGCGCCCGCCGCGGCCGCCGGTGTGGTGGTCGGCGACATCATCGTCGAGCTCGCCGGTGCACCGATCACCGGCCCCGACAGCCTGCGGCTGGCGCTCGGCGATCGACCGGGCGAGACCGTCGAGCTGATCGTGCTGCGCGGCGGCACGCGGCTCGCGCTGTCGGCGACGCTCGGGAGCCGCGCGTGACACAGGACGGCGACCTGATCGTCCGGTTCGGCCAGCTGCCGATCGACGGGGTCGATGCGCTGCACCGCGCGCTGCGGACCTGGCCCGCCGGCCAGACCGTCGAGCTGACGGTGATCCGCCGCGGCGGCCGGCTCGCCGTGGACATCGTGCCCGCCTGGGCGGGTGCGTGAGCTACGCTCGCGCGCCATGGCGAGTCGCAAGTCCACCCAGCCGGTCGTCGACGCGCGCGGCCGCCTGCTGCTCGAGCGCCGCGGCCTGCCGCGCGGCGTGGCCGAGGCGCTGCGCACCGACGCCTACCACTTCCTGCGCACGACGACCTGGACCCGGCTGACGCTGCTGTTCGCCGGGCTGTTCCTCGCGGTCAACCTGGTGTTCGCGGCGATCCTGTACCTCGGCGGCGCCGAGGTGATGAACGCGCACGGCTTCGTCGACGAGTTCTGGTTCAGCGTCCAGACCCTGGCGACGATCGGCTACGGTTACCTCGCGCCCGCCGACGCGCTGGCCAACGCGGTGGTCGCCGTCGAGAGCTTCGTCGGGATCTCGCTGACCGCGGTGATCACCGGCGTGTTCTTCGCCCGGTTCGCCACGCCGTACGCCAAGGTGATCTTCTCGCGGGTCGCGATCATCGCCGACCACGACGGCAAGCGCACGCTGATGTTCCGGATGGCGAACGCGCGGGCGACCGCGATCCTCGAGGCGACCTGCCGGGTCTACGTCAGCCGCGACGAGATCCTCGCCGATGGCGAGCGGATGCGCCGGATCTACGACCTGCCGCTGCGGCGCTCGAACTCGCCGATCTTCAGCATGTCGTGGCTGGCGACCCACACGATCGACGCGGCCAGCCCGCTCGCCGATCTCACGCCCGAGCAGCTGGCCGCCGGCAACTGCAACATCATCGTCACGTTCCAGGGCATCGACGACCGGCTCGCCGCGACGGTCCACACCCGCTACGCCTACAACGCCACGGACATCGTATTCGGCCACCGGTTCGCGGACATCTTCCACACCGACCCCGCGACCGGGCTGCGCTACCTCGACTTCGAGGTGTTCCACACCACCGAGCCGGTGCTGCCGGCCAGCGCCGCGGTCGTCGTGGTCGCCGGGCCGGTCGAGCCCGAGCCTAGCGCTGGGGCAGATCCGGCTTGACCTGGATGAACAGCTCGTCGAGCTGCTTGCGCGACACCGGCGTCGGGCACTCGGTCATCAGGTCCGAGCCCTTCTGGGTCTTGGGGAACGCGATCACGTCGCGCAGCGACTCGGCGCCGGCCATCAGCATCGCCAGCCGGTCGAGGCCGAACGCGATCCCGCCGTGCGGCGGCGGACCGAACCGGAATGCGTCGAGCAGGAACCCGAACTTGGCGCGCTGGTCGTCGGCGCCGATCTGCAAGGCCTGGAACACCCGGGCCTGGAGGTCGCTGCGGTGGATACGGATCGAGCCGCCGCCGATCTCGACGCCGTTGAGCACCAGGTCGTAGGCCCGCGCCAGCACGCGCTCGGGCGCGGTCTCCAGCAGGTGCTCGTCCTCGACCCGCGGCGAGGTGAACGGGTGGTGCGCCGCCGCGATCTCGCGGGTGTCGTCATCGACCTCGAACAGCGGCGGGTCGGTGAGCCACATGAACTGCCACTCGCCCTTGCGGGTCAGGCCGAGCTTGTCGCCGAGGTGGAGCCGGATCCCGCCGAGCGCGGTGTTGGCGACCTTGGGCTTGTCGGCGACCATGACCAGCGCGTCGCCGACCTCGGCGCCCGCGATCTGGTTGACCCGCTGGCGCGCCTCGTCGGTCACGCCCTTGAGGCCCTGCCACATGCCGCCGTCCTGCAGCCGCACCGTGGTCACGCCCTTGAGGCCGAACTGCTTGCCGAAGTCGGGCAGGCCGTCGATGATCGCGCGGGTCAGCTTGTCGTTCCTGGGGATGCGCAGGCACTTCACGATCCCGCCGCTGGCGATCACGGTCTCGAAGATCTTGAACCCGCTGGCGGCGAAGCCCGCGGTGACGTCGCACAGCGTGAGGTCGAGCCGGAGGTCGGGCTTGTCGACGCCGTACTTGTCCATCGCCTCGGCGAACGTCATCCGGCGCAGCGGCAGGGTGAGCTCGATGCCGAGCACCTGGTGCCAGAGCGCCGCGATCAGGCCCTCCATCGTCGCCTGCAGGATGCGCTCGTTGACGAACGACATCTCGATGTCGATCTGGGTGAACTCGGGCTGGCGGTCGAGCCGGAGGTCCTCGTCGCGGAAGCACCGCACGATCTGGAAGTAGCGCTCGTAGCCGCCGACCATCAGCAGCTGCTTGAAGATCTGCGGCGACTCGGCGAGCGCGTAGAAGCTGCCGGGGTTGAGCCGCGACGGCACCAGGAAGTTGCGCGCGCCCCCCGGCGTGTACTTGACCATGAACGGGGTCTCGATCTCGAGGAAGCCGTTCTTGCCGAGGTAGTCGCGCGTGGTCCGCGTGATCTTCGACCGCGTCATCATGTTCTGCTGCATGCGCGGCCGGCGCAGGTCGAGGTAGCGGTACTTGAACCGCAGCTGGTCGTTGGCGTCGACGTCGTCCTCGATCGCGAACGGCGGGGTCTCCGACCGCGAGAACACCTCCAGCTCGTCGATCCAGACCTCGACCTCGCCGGTCGGGATCCGCTCGTTGGTCATCTTCTTGAGCTTGCGCTCCTCCCCGGGGTCGGCCTTGGCGAGCTGCTCGCCGCGCAGCCGGACCTCACCGGCGATGCCGATGCACCACTCCGAGCGCAGCGTGTCGGCGAGCTCGTGGACGGCGGGCAGCCGGGTCCGGTCCGCCACGACCTGGGTCACGCCGTCGCGGTCGCGAAGATCGATGAAGATCCGCTCGCCGTGGTCGCGGTAGGTCTGGACCCAGCCGGTCAAGACGACGTGCTTGCCAGCGTCGGCGGCGCGCAGCTCGCCGCAGCTGTGGGTCCGCGTATGGTTGGCCAGAAACGAGCTCATGGGAGGCGCACCATAGCCTATGCGCGCCGGGCCCGGTGCGATCCCGCGATCCGGGTGGTTTTCCCAAGGTTTGCGATCGGATCCGATCCCTTCCGCGGCGGGAAATTTGATCCGCGCGGAAGCGCTGCGTTAGCATTTTTCCAGGTCGGCGGGAGCGAGTTTCTCGACGGACCGGCGGCCCTGTCCGGTCGGGTGACCTGCGCGGTCACGCAGGGAGGCTCGCGACTTGGCCATGTGCTTCAATATGAGGAGTCTGCGTTGAGTGAAGCTTTGCCCGCCTCCTTTGCGACGTTCGTCGAGCCGTGCGCCGGTCCTTCGCTACGAAGCGAGACCGCGAGCGCCAGCCGCGCGGCCGCGCTGGTCGAGGCGCTGCGCCGCGCGAAGCGGACCGCGTCCGCGGTCCCGAGCGAGGTCGCCGATGCGCAGGACCGCCTGGAGCGGCGGATCCGCGCCCACCTCACGCACGGGCGGGTCCAGGTCACGCTGACCGACAACCGCTACACGATGATCTCGGTCCGGCGGATCGCCGCCCGCGAGGACTCGGCCGGCGGGGCAGGGGGCAAAGCCCCCCGCGGGATCGAGCGCAGCGAGCTGGGGGGTGGGGGCCATGCCGGCTCGGCCGGCGGGGCGGCGGGCAACGCCCCCCGCGGGATCCGGCGCTACGAGGTCCGGCTCCACCACATGTTCGCCGACGCCGATCCGGTGATCACCCGCGCGCTCGCGCACTACATCGCCGACAACGACGCCGACGCGTCGCGCATCCTGGGCGACTTCATCGATGCCAACTCCGACCACGTCCGCGGCCGGTCGCGGCGAGCGCCGACCCAGCTGATCCTGACCGCGGGCGAGCACCACGACCTGCGCGAGATCTTCGACGAGCTCAACGCGCGGTACTTCGACAACCGGATCGACGCCGCGATCACGTGGGGCCCGCGCTCGGGGCGGCCCCGGCGCCGCAACTCGATCAAGATGGGGAGCTACTCGGTCGAGGACCGGCTGATCCGCATCCATCGCTCGCTCGACCGTGCGTTCGTGCCACAGTTCTTCGTCGCGTGGATCGTGTTCCACGAGATGCTTCACCAGATCCACGACATCCGGGTCAAGAACGGCCGCCGGGAGTTTCATTCCAAGGAGTTCCTGGCCGCGGAGGCCGGCTTCGAGCTCTACGAGCAGGCGAGGCTGTGGGAGCGCCGCCACCTCGACGCACTGCTCACGTACTGAACGGATGGTGCGGTCGTCGAGCGCACGTATCTCGTCGATCCGGTCCCGGTGGATTTGACCGCCTGCAGTGTAGCGACGTTGCGCACGGATCAGATTTCTCGAGGACCCGCCCACATTTCAGGATCGCGGGGTCTGCGGCTCCCTTATGCTGCAAAGGTGGAGGAACGCATGGGTGAATCGATTGTCTTGGGCGAACGTCGCCGTGCCTTGCGCGTCCCTGTCCGCGGATTCGCGGTGCTCTACGCGAGCACCGGCCCGCTCCACGGCATGATCGAGAACCTGTCCAAAAGCGGTGCGCTGGTCAGCGTGGCCAGCCGCCTCCCGGAGGAGCAGCTCGACATCGAGATCCGGATCGCCGAAGGCAACGGCTGGGTCGTCGGCCGGGTCGTCCGCGCCGAGCCCCAGGCCCGGCAGTGGCGGATCGCGGTCGAGTTCGGCCGGGTCGACGAGTCGCTGAAGGACGCGATCGAGGCATCGATCACCTCGGCGCGCGGGGCGGCCCGCCGCCGGCCGATCCTCGTGATCGACGGGAACATCGATCGCAAGAACAGCCTGATCACCCGGCTGTCCGATCGCGGGATGACGCCGCTGGCGCCCAAGACGCCGCTCGAGGCGATCGACCTGCTGACCCGCTCGCAGCTCCACGTCGGGGTCTGCCTGCTCGCCCCCGGGTTTGGCGTCCCGTCGCACGACCTGCGCGCGGTGCTGAGCGACAGCTTCCCCTGGGTCTCGGTCGCCGAGATCACCGACGATCTCGACGCGACCACCCACCACGCGATCGACACGTGGAACACCACGCCGATCGGCCGCATCGCCAGCGCGATGGCGTGACGCTGGCGTGACCGAGCCCGGCGCTCAGCGCCGGCCCGCGCCGCGATCGTCGCTGCCCTCGGCGCTGCGCTCGGCGTGATCGCGATCGCCCGGCCGGCCGGCCGGGCTCGGCTCCGACGCGAGCTCAGCGCCCGGCCGGTGCGAAACCTTCTCAGCGAGCACCCGCCCCGCGGCCAGGTGGTCGGCAAGCGCTGCCGCGTCGTCCGGCTCGAGACCCGCGTACCAGACGCCATCCGGATAGACGACCGCGTTGGGGCCGTCGAAACATGGGCCGAGACAGGCACAATTCGTCACCAGTGCGTCGCCACCGCCGCGCTCGAGGAGCGCGAGCTGGACCGCTGCGACCAGCGCGTCACCACCCCGCGGACCGCAAGCCGGCTTACCGGATGATCGGCTATTCGTGCATACAAACAGATGACGGGCGGCCACACGACGACCATGTTGGGCCGAGCACGCAGTGTCAACGCCCTGGCCCGGCCTGGCCCGGCCACGCGCGACATTGTCGGTGAGGTCGGTCGTTTTCGAGCATTGGCACTTGAGCGTGTGTGGAGCTCAGCTAACATCTCGCGACCTGTCCACGGGGAGTGGGCGCGTGGCCCGATGACGCCTCAACATCACATCATCAAGGAGACGTCGGAGACCCTGTCCCGGCTGCTCCAGGACGAGTTCAAGCGCAACGGGTACAAGCGGGTCCACATCGTCGAGCAGGCCCCCAAGCCGGACGCGATCGAGGGCAAGCTGCCGGCGGTGTCGGTCTACCTGTACCAGATGTCGATCGACCCCGAGGGCACCGACAACACGCCGCACTCCGAGCTCGTCGAGATCCCCCAGGAGGACGGCACGATCAAGGAGTTCCTGCGCCGGCGGCGGCTGTGGGTCCGGCTCGACTACTTGATGTCGGCGTGGGCGCAGACCCCCGAGGATGAGCAGCTGCTGCTCGGCCTGATCATCCGCACGGTCATGGAGAACCCCGAGCTGCCGCGCGACAAGCTCAAGGGCCAGTCGTTCGAGGACGACTTCCGGCTCAACATCCTGATGTCGGCGCGGCTCGATGAGGGCACGCTCGCACGATTCTGGGGAAGCTTGAACCAGCCCGTGCGTCCTGCGATCCAGGCATGGACCGCGATCCCGATCCTTCCCGAGAAGCTCGAGGAGTTCAAACGCGTCCAGTCGCGCCGGCTCGAGTACAAGTCGATCACCGATCCGCGGGTCAGCGAGGTGGGGCCGAGTGGCAACCCGTTCCTCGCCGCGCGCCGGCTCGACCTGGGAGGCGGCACCGGCAAGAAATAAGCGTGGGTTATACCGCGGCGTGCATGGGGCACGCGCGGTGATCCGATGGGCGGGCGAAGACCACCGCCATCGGCAGCGACAAGGAGAACAAGCGAATGGCAACGAGTTATCTGTCACCTGGCGTCTATGTCGAGGAAGTCGATCGCGGATCCAAGCCGATCGAGGCCGTCGGTACCAACACCGTCGGGTTCCTCGGGGAATCGGCCAAGGGCCCGCTGAACGAGTCGGTACTGATCACCAACTGGTCGCAGTTCGTGCGGACCTTCGGTGACTTCAAGGACTGCAGCGAGCACTTCGCGCACGCGGTGTACGGCTTCTTCAACAACGGTGGCTCCCGGTGCTTCGTCGTCAACGTCGGTGCACCCGAGGGAGCGAAGGTGGAGGCCAAGCCGGTCGCCGCGGCCGGCGACAAGAAGGAAGACAAGGCGCCTGCCGCGGTGCACGGCGGCGGCGGCGGCCGCGACGGGATGTACATCGGCAAGGACGGCGGCCCCGGCGCGCGCACCGGCCTCAAGTGCTTCGACGAGATCGACGAGATCGCGATCGTCGCCGCGCCCGGCCAGACCTCGCCGGCCGTGCAGGACGCGCTGCTGTCGCACTGCGAGACCCGCAAGGATCGGTTCGCGATCCTCGACTCGCCGGAGACCATCTCGGGCGGCGTCGACAAGCTGCCCAAGCCGCGCGACTCCAAGTACGGCGCGTACTACTTCCCGTGGATCCAGGTCTACGACCCGGACAAGGGCAACATCTTCGTCCCGCCGTCGGGCCACATCGCCGGCGTGTACTCGCGCACCGACAGCGAGCGCGGCGTCCACAAGGCGCCGGCCAACGAGATCGTGCGCGGTGCGCTCGGCCTCAAGTACAACGTGAGCAAGGGCGAGCAGGACCTGCTCAACCCCAAGGGGATCAACGCGATCCGGTTCATGAACGGCGGCATCCGGATCTGGGGTGCCCGCACGCTGTCGAGCGACCCGTCGTGGCGCTACATCAACGTGCGCCGGCTGTTCATCATGGTCGAGTCGAGCATCGAGCGCGCCACCCAGTGGGTGGTGTTCGAGCCCAACGACCACCGGCTGTGGAAGCGCGTCCAGCGGACGATCTCGTCGTTCCTGACCCTGCTGTGGCGCAACGGTGCCTTGATGGGCACCTCGCCGGAGCAGGCGTTCTACGTCAAGTGTGACGACGAGACCAACCCGCCCGAGGTCGTCGACGCCGGCCAGCTGGTCGTCGAGATCGGCCTCGCCCCGATGAAGCCCGCGGAATTCGTCATCTTCCGGATCGGCCAGATGGCCTCCGGCGGTGGCGTGGAGGAGTAGTCCCGGACGACTCCTGGCGCGTCTTCCGGCGTTTTCGGGGGGGCGCCAGGCGCCGATTGCGCGCACGACCAGGGAAGGATCCCCGGGCGTGCACGTAACAGGCGGTGACAAAGAGGGCGACCGCAGGCGATGCCGCCTGCGGCGGACCCGACGGCTGGATGAAGGAGTTGCTTCGAAAACGTCAAGAAGATCTTCGGTGACCACAAGGTACAGGGACGGGATGCCCGTGGGGTTGGTGGTTCGAGGCGCGTTGTGGCCGCCGACGGTGTTCCTGCCGGGCCGGCGATGAACCTAGATGAGTGGAGAGCAAGCGAATGGCAGATCAACGGTCATATACTGGTGGTAATTTTCGTCTCGAAGTCGGCAAGAGCGACGCCGGTTACCTGAGGAAGGTCAGCGGCGGCGGCATGAAGGCGGACATCGCCGAGCACAAGCTGGGCCCCCAGAACTACACCAAGAAGAACGTCGCGAAGATCGCGTGGGAGGAGGTCAAGTTCGAGGTCGGTATCGGTATGGGCGACGAGGTCTACAAGTGGATCAAGGCGGCCTTCGACAAGAACTTCCTCACCCAGCAGTGCACGCTGGTGGCCGGTGACTTCAACCACAAGGCCGTGCAGGAGATGCAGTACATCGACTGCCTGGTCAGCTCGGTGGCGACGCCCAAGTTCGACGGCTCCGACAAGAACCCGGCGTACTTCACCGTCGCGTTCCGGCCGGAGCGGGTGCGCCACGCGCCCGGCGACGGCACCGACATCCGCGCCAAGATGGGCCCCGCGCAGAAGGCCCACCTGTGCTCGAACTTCAGGCTCTCGATCCCCGACATGCCGTGCAACCGCGTCGCGTCGATCGACGCGATGGAGCTCAAGTGCTCGGTGTCCGAGGATGCCGTCGGTATCTACCGCGAGAACTCCCTCCACCCGATGGCGCTCACGGTTCCGGATATGAAGGTGACGTGGTCGTACGCCGACTTCACCGCGATCGAGAAGAAGGCCTATGACTGGTTCGTCCTGGGCCATCACCTCGAGGGTCAGGAGTGGACCACGACCATCGAGCTGCTCGACCCGAACATGAAGGACAAGGTCGGCGAGATCACCCTCTTGAACTGCGGCTGGAAGGAGTTCAAGAGCGACGACCGCGAGGGTGGCTCCGACAAGATCCTGCGCTGCACCGGCACGTTCTACGTCGAGCAGATGCAGATCCAGATCGACCGCTACGACTCCGCGTCGTAGCCGGGCCATCCGGTACACGGTGCGTGATACGCTACGGCCTGCTTGGGGGAACCAGGCAGGCCGCTGGCGTTTTCGGCCTGCGCTCCGAGCTCAGACCAGGAAGAGCCGATGGCGTTCAAGACTCAATATTCGTTTCGCTTGCCGCGTGGCTACGTGGACGAGAACGGTGCCGTGCATCGCGACGGCATCATGCGCCTGGCGACCGCGCGCGACGAGATCCTGCCGCTGCAGGACTACCGCGTGCAGTCCAACCGCGCGTACCTGGTGATCGTGCTGCTGTCGCGCGTGATCACCAAGCTCGGCGACCACACGCACATCGCGGTCGACATGATCGAGAACCTGTTCTCGACCGACCTCGCCTACCTCCAGGAGTTCTATCGCAAGATCAACGAGGAAGGCGGCGCGCCCAAGCATCACATCACCTGCCCCAAGTGCCAGAACGAGATGGATGTCGACATGGTCACCGGTGCGCTGCTCACCGAGGGAGGAGGTAGTGGCCAGTCTGGCCCGGGGTGACCACGGCGGCGGTCGCAACCTACCCGCGCGAGCAACTGTACCAGGAGATCGCGTACATCGCGTACCATTTCCACTGGACCCTCGACGACATCCTCGACATGGAGCACGAGGAGCGCCACATCTGGCTGCGCGAGATCGCGCGAGTGAACCGCGAGATCAACGAAGCCCGGCGCCGCTAAACCCAAGCCTGAAGGTCACCCGCCATGCGCATGCGACCGTCCGCTGATCAACGAGCCCCCGGCATCTACCAGACCTACGACCCGGTGGTGATCCCGGGGATGTCGATCGCGAACACCCGGATCGCCGGGTTCGTCGGGCTCACCCAGAAGGGCCCGATGAACGAGCCGACCCGGCTCGGCAACTGGGACGAGTTCCTGGAGATCTTCGGCTACAACCAGGACTCGTACACCTCGGACGCGGTGTACGGCTTCTTCAAGAACGGCGGCACCGACTGCTGGGTCGTGCGCGTCGCGCACAACCCGGCCAAGGGCGAGATCGCCGGCGTCGAGCAGGCGGCGAGCGCCGAGCACGTCCAGCTCGACGACTGGAACAAGCCGACCCTCAAGATCTGCGCGCTCAACGAGGGCAACTGGGGCAATGTGATCTGGGTGCGCTGCGTCCACGCCCCGGCGGCGACCGCGCTGCTGATCAGCGACCTCGACATCGGCTTCGGCGAGGCCCAGGTCAACACGACCCGCGGCTTCGAGGTCGGCTCGGCGGTGCGGATCTACGACCGCGAGAACAGCGACTTCATCGTCATCACCGAGGTCGGCGACAAGCGGATCAAGTGGAGCACCGAAACGCCGATCAACCGCCGGCACCGCGCCGCCGCGCCGACCCACCTCGAGGTCCTGACCTTCGAGGTCCACGTCGCGATGAAGGACCGCCGCGAGGTGTTCAAGGGCCTGCAGATGCACCCGTCGTCGCGAAACTACGCGCCGCGGCTGGTGTCGCAGCGCTCGCGGCTGATCCGGCTCGAGGACCTGCGCAGCAAGTCGCCGGTGCCGCACAACGTCCCCGGCGTGTTGCCGATGACCCGGCTGTCCGGCGGGCGCGACGGGGTCGGCGCGATCACGCCGGAGGACTTCATCGGCCTGGACAACGGGCCGGGCGAGCGCAGCGGCATGCTCGCGCTGGCCGCGATCGAGGAGGTCGCGCTGCTCGCCTGCCCCGATGCGATGCGGTTCTACGACCGCGAGCCCGGGCCGGCCGGCGAGCTCAAGGCCCAGCGGATCCAGGACCAGATGATCTCGATCTGCGAGCTCCAGAAGGACCGCTTCGTCGTGCTCGACATCCCGCAGAGCAAGGACATCGAGTGGGTGCGGCGCTGGCGGCGGCGCACCGATTCGTCGTACTGCGCCTACTACTGGCCGTGGCTGCGCGCGGTGTCGATGGACGAGAAGCCGCGGATCCTGCCGCCCTCCGGTCACCTGCTCGGCTGCTACGCGCGACGCGATCTCGATGGCGTGCACCACGCGCCGGCCAACCTGGAGATCGAGGGCGTGCAGGACATCGCGCTCCGGGTGACGGAAGATCACATCGGCCAGCTGAACGCCGAGTCCGTCAACACGTTCCGGATTCAGCGGGGGGTGCGGCCCTGGGGTGCACGCACTGCGTCATCCGATCCCGAGTGGCGATACGTGCCGATTCGCCGTCTTTTCATCATGTTGCGGCGGTCGCTGGAGGCAGGGTTTGCCTGGATCACGTTCGAGCCCAACAACCAGACCACCTGGGAGATCGTCCGCCGCCGGGTCACCGAGTTCCTCGCGGGGTTGCACCAGCAGGGGATGCTGGCCGGAGGGAATCTCGAGGAAGCCTTCTTCGTAAAATGCGATGCTGAAACGAATCCGGCAGACCAGGTGGATAACGGCATGATGCTCTGTGACATCGGGGTCGCCCCCGTGCACCCTGCCGAGTTCATCATGATCTCTCTGACCCAGACGATGAACACGCCGACTTCTGGCTCGTAGGAGACCGACCCCATGGCCACACCCACTACAACCCGGAAAGATCCGCTACCGGTCTTCTGCTTCCTGGTGCGCTTCACCAACCTGCCCGGCAACGTCGAGGGCTTCTTCAAGAACGTGAGCGGGCTCAAGTTCGAGACCGAGGTGGTCCCGGTGAGCGCCGGCGGCGCCAACGACACGACGTTCCAGCTGCCGGGGGCGACCAAGTGGGGCAACCTGGTGTTCAAGCAGGGGTTCACGAACTCGTCCGCGCTGATGACCTGGCGCCAGAAGTGGCTCAAGGGCGAGATGAACCGCACCGGCGGGACCATCATCCAGCTCGACACCGCGCTCAAGCCCGCTGCGCAATGGGACTTCGTCCGGGGCTGGCCGTGCAAGTGGGAGATCGGCGAGTTCGACGCGAGCAAGAGCGAGCTCGCGATCGAGAGCCTGGAGATCGCGCACGAGGGCCTGACGTTCTCGGCCGCATGACCGCGGACTGACCGCGACCGGGCACCACCGGCATCCATCGAGCCCAACCGAGATCGAGCGGACACCAGGCGACAGCAAGGGACCACGAATGGCGAACGAAACCGAACCACGCGCACTCAGTGCGGCGCTCGCAGCGCCGGCGTTCGTCACGCGCAACCACGGCGCCGCGATGCACGCGGCGGATCGCCATGTCGAGCGCTGGGCGCCCGAGGCGACCGCGACGCGCGTGCGGTCGATGCACGCGCTCGGGTTCGTCGATCGCCTCGTCGCGCCCTGGATGGAGACCGCGCAGCGCTCCGCGTCGCTGCGGCTGTTCCAGCAGTACGTCGTCAGCGGCCCGGCGGAGCGGCCGGCCGGCGCGGTGTCGTGGGTGTTCCCGCGGCCGTGGTACCAGGACGAGCTCGACTGGATGGCGGCGGCGCGGCACAGCGGCGGGCGGTCCGCCGCGTCGCCGAGCCTGCTGACCACGCGCGGAACCTACGTGGCGCCGGCGGCGAGCAGTGCGGCGAGCGCGCCGGTCGCGGCGCCGCCGGTGGCGATGCCGGCCGCGCTCTACGAGTACGTCGCGCCGGCGCTGTCGATCGCGGCCAGCCGGCCGGCGCCGATCGCGGGCGTCGGGTTCGGTGGCGACGCGGTGTCGCGCGGCGAGGCCTACTCGCCGCTGGTCTCGCTCGCTGCGGTCCAGGCCGCCGAGCTGATGACGCGCACGATCGCGCCGCTGGTCGCGCCGCGCGGGGTCGCCGCGGGCATGACCGCGGACGCCGGCGCCGCGGGCCGGGCCATGATGACTCCGGGCCTGCGCTCGGTGCTGACGTCGATCCTCGCCCGCGCCGCGGCGTCGCAGGACCTGCCGCCGACGCGGCTCGCGGGGATGGCGCCCGAGCTGGTCACGCCGCCCGCGCCACGCGGCGATTCGCCGGTCGGCCCGGCCGGGGCCGGGGCTGCGCGGATGTCGCGTGGCGCCGACGAGCCGGCGGCTGCATCCGCGATGCAGGTCGCCGCACAGTACGCCGCCCAGCAGCAGCGCGTCGCCGAGCTGCAGCGGGTCGCCCAGCAGGTCGCGCAGCGCGAGGCCGCGGCGCGCACCGAGGTCGCCCAGCAGGTCGCGCAGCGCGAGGCCGCGGCGCGCGCCGAACTCGCGCGGTCGCAGTCGGCCGCTGCCGCCGCGGCCGATACCCGCGCGGCAGCGCAGGCCCGCGATGCGGCTGCAGCGCGTGGGGCGACCCAGGCCAGCGAGGCCGCTGCGGCGCAGGTCCGCGTGGAGGCGGCCGCCCGTGCGGCGGCCCAGGCCAGCGAGACCGCCGCGGCGCAGGCCCGCGGGGAGGCGGCCAACCGTGCGGCGGCCCAGGCGAGCGAGACCGCCGCGGCGCAGGCCCGCGATGCGGGTGCGGCGCGTGCGGCCCAGGCCGCCGCAGCGCAGCCGGCTCCGGGAGCCGAGACCGCCGAGCTGCGCGCGGCCGCCGAGCGCGCCGAGGCCGAGCTGCGCCAGCAGGCCGCGGTCGGTCGCGGCGAGGTGCAGCGCGCGGCGGATGCCCCGGCCACGACCGGTGCCGAGCGTGCCGGCGCGACGCCGACCCAGACCGCGGCCGGCCGCGCCGAGGCGCAGCGTCAGGTCGAGCAGGCGAGCGCCGCCGCGGCGGCCGAGCGCGCGCGGATCGAGGAGCGAGTCGCCCAGCGACTCACCGAGCGGACCGCGGCGCAACGGCTGCATGAACAGGCTCGCGCCGAGGCGGCGGCCCATGTGCGCGCGGAAGCCGAGCAGGCGAGCCGCGCGGCAGCCCCCGCGGCAGCCTCCGCACCCGCCGGCGCTCCGGGCCTCGCCGGGCCCGCTGACACGTCCAGCGCGGTTCCGACGACACCCGCCGAGGTCACCGCGGCGATCGCCGCGCTGCCTCCCGATCTCGCGGCGCTCCTCGGCTCGGTGATCGCGCAGCGCCCCGACCGCGCGATGCACGCGATCCACGAGATCAACCAGGCGCTGCGCACCGTCGAGCTGCTCGCCCGCAGCTCCGCGGCGGGGGCGGCGTTCGAGCCGATCCGCGGTCCGCGCCTGGTGATGCCGGCCGGCCTGGGCGGCCTGGTCAACGCCGTCGACCGCGCCCATGCGATCGCGGAGCGCCCCGCGCTGCTCGGCGGTCAGCGGCCGCTCACGCCGCTGCCGTCCCCCGAGTGGCTGGCGCCCGAGGCCGGAGCGGGGCGCGCCGCGGCTGCGGCGGCCCGCGAGGCTCGCGTCCCGACCTTGACCTGGCTGTCCGCCGAGCCCCGCTCGCAGTCGATCGCGCCGACCACGGCGCTCGGTGCCACGGCGGCCGCGGCCCCGGCGGCGCTGTCGCACGTCGCGTGGGCCGACCGCTGGCTCGCGCGGTTCGCCGGCGCGGCGCCGCAATCGCTGGAGATGATCACGGCCGCGGGCGCCGCGGACCCCGCCGCGCGGATGCGCGCGCTGGCCAGCGCCGCGCCCGACGCGGTGTTCGTTGCGCCCGACTTCCTGCGCGGCGACGTCGCGGCCGACGCGCGCCCGGGACGGTCCGGAAGGCTCGTCGATACGGCTCCCACTGCCGCGGCTTCCACCGCCGCGGCGATTGCTACCGCGGCGGCTGCGGCCGCGGCGGCTCCCGCCGCGACGGCTCCGGCTGCTGCGGCCGCACCGCCGTCCGCTCCGCCCGGACGCACCGCCGCGCCGGTGGTCGAGACCGCCGCGCAGCGCCCGGCGCCGCCGGCCGAGATCCTGCGGTTCGATGATGCGGGCGAGACGCCCGATGATGTGTTCACGGCGATCGCCGCCGCCGCGTCGCGCGGCCGCGCCGCCGCCCGGCCGAGCGCGCCCGCTCCCGTTGCCGCGCCTGCCGCCCCGCCGCCGGCACCGGCCCCCGCGATCGCGGCGCCCGCCGACCGGCCGGTGCTCGCCGACCTCGTCGTCCACGCCGCGCCGAGCGCTCCGGGCGCCGGGCTGTCCGCGCAGCTCGCGTCGTCGCCGTTCGCCGCGGCCCTGCGCCACGTGTTGACCCTGCCGTCGGCACCGAGCTTCGACGTCCGCTCGCTGTTCGGGGCAGATCTCGGCCTGACCTACCTCGCGGGCCTGATTGGCCCGGCGTCGCGCGAGCTCTCGATCGGCGCGCAGGCCGCGCCGGCCTGGGCGTCGTGGGGCGAGGCAGCGCTGCCGCTGGCGGCGGCCTCGGATCGCCCGGATCGCCCGGATCGCATCGACCGGATGGTGCCCGGCTTCGACGCGGCCTACGTCCACCCCGAGGAACCGGCCCGCGACACCGCCGACCTGCGCGCTGCGGCCCGCCTGACCGCGGGCACGGGCGTGTCGCCGTCGGTCGCGGCGGCTCCGGCTGCCGCAGCTCCGGCTGCCGCAGCTCCGGCTACCGCAGCTCCGGCTACCGCACCTCCGTCTGCCGCGGCTCCGGCTGCCGCGGCGTACGCGGCCCCGGCGCCGACCGTGTCTGCGACGCCGACCGCCGCGGCGGAGCTGCCGTCCGCGGCTCGGCTCGGCTCGCTCACCACGCTGCGCACGGCGCTGCTGTCGTGGGAGCTCGCGGTGACCGGGGCGCCCGGTGCAACCGGCGCAGCCCAGCTCGTCCCCGCGGCGTTCGCCACCGCACCCTCGCTGGTGCCGGCGACCGCCGCGTCGTATCGCGACGCCGCCATGGCCTCGGCCGGCGCGGCCCGCCGCATGGTCGAGGCCATGAGCCTGCCGATGGTCGGCGAGTCCGCGCTCGAGCGGCCCGCCACCTGGACGGCGCCGGGCATGCTCGCGGAGCGCGCGCACAGCTGGTCGGTCGCCGAGGAGCGCTCCGCTTCCGATCTCGCGCTCGACTTCGTGACGCCCGAGCTCGTGCTTGCGGCCCGGGTGTACGGGCTCGGCCCCGCCGAGGCGGCGCAGGCCGCACGCCTGGCGATCGCCGGTCCGGGCCACCTCGGCGCGATGGCGGGCACGGTCGATCGCACGTTCGTCGAGGCGCTCGCGATCGGGCGCGACGCGCGGCTGGATGCCGCGCGCCAGCCGCGCCGCGCGGTCGAGCGCAGCGAGCCGGATGGAGCCCCGCGCGGGATCGACAGTGGCGCCGCTCGCGACGCGCGGGGCGTGCCCCTCGCGCTGCCGGTCGTCGCGCCCGCGCTCGCGCCGTCCGCCGCGTCCGCGACGTCCTCCTCCGCCGCGTCCGCGACGCCGGCCGAGCTGGTCGCGCAGGCCGCTGCAGCCGCCACGGCTGCAGCAGCCGCCGCGGCCGCGCCGCGCGCCACGATCACGACCGCGTTCCCGATGCCGGGCGGCGAGATCGCCGCGGCGATCGCACCGATGGCCGGATCCGCGCAAGCTCCGAGCGGCACCGCGTTCGGCGTCGACCGCCGCACGCCGCGCGGTGCGTTCCTGTGGCCGTCGGCCACGGTCGCCGCGCTCGGCATGAGCGCCGCGGCACCCGACGGCCAGCTGTCGATGTCGGTCGCGGCGCTCGAGCTGCTCGCGGCCCAGGTCGTCGCCGAGCTCGGCACCTACACCGCGCTGTCCGATGCCCACGCGGCGTCGTTCGGCATCGCCGGCGACGGCGAGGCGACCGCATCGGGCCGCGGCGCGCTGCGCGGCGGTGCGGCGGCACGGGAGCTGCTAGCGCCGCCGGCGTCCGGCGAACCGGCGGCGCGCGCGGTGCCAGCCAGCGACGCGAGTCGCTCGCCGGCCGCGCTCGCCGACGCAGGTCGCTCGCCGGCGCTCGCCGACGCGGGTCGCTCGCCGGCTGCGCGCGCCGGCCGTCGTGACGCGGCGCCCGCGGGCGCCGAGCCGGGCGAGGCCGAGGTGCTCGGCGCCGCGGTGGCGCTCGTCCCGGCGTCCCGGCGCGCCCGGTTCGAGGCACTCTACGTGGCGCTCGGCCAGTCTCCGTCGGGGATCCACTGGTCCCCGGCGGCGCGTGCGGCGCGTGCCCTGGCGCTCGCCGGTCGCGGCGAGGACCGTCCGGTCACCGCGCGCGAACGCGCCACGGCGGCCTGGGAGGTCCTGCCGGTCGTGTTCGGCGGTGATCTCGGCGAGCCGACCGTGGCCACGACCCCGGCTGCGGCTGCGGGCGGCGCCGCCGGCGCATCGGCCAGCGCGGCGATCGCCCAGGCGATGGCGAGCCACGTCGCGCCGACCTGGCTCTCGGGCCCGCGTCCGCCGGCCACCAGCGGCGCACGCGGTGCGCGCAGGCTCGCCGGCGCAGGCCCGGGCGATCGCGAGGTCGTCGCCGCCGAGTTCGGCGGTGCGGCGGACCTCGCGCAGGTCCACGTCACCGGCCCGGGGCTGTCGGGCCTGGCGTCCCGCGCCGGCGAGGCCCTCGGCTCCTACATCGTGCCGGCCGCCCCGCCGGCCGCCCCGCGCGAGCGGACCAGCGAGCTGACCAGCGTCGGCGCCGTGCTGCGGCCGCCGACCGCGGCGCCCGAGTACGTCCAGACCGGCGGCCGGTCCACCGGCCGCTACGGCGGCGGCGAGGTCGAGATCCCGCCGTGGTTCGAGGCCGCCGCGCGCAAGATGCTCGCCGACCGCCCAGGCGGCGACGGCATCTCGTTCGCCGAGCTCACGCTGGTGAGCTCGGCGCCCTCCAGCCACATCGCGGCCTCGTCCCGCGCGGCGCCCAGCGCGACGCCGCCGGCGCCGAGCCCGGCCGCTGCCGCGCAGCAGACCAGCAACGCCGCGCCGCAGATCGACGTTGAGAAACTCGCTAACGAGGTCTATCGGAACATCCTCGTCCTGATGGATGTCGCCCGGGCCCGAAACGGGGATCCCTACTCATGAGCAACTTCCAGCATCCGAGCTCGAAATCCGGCGTCGTCTCGATCGCCAGCCTGGACACCTCCATCCAGGTCGACGCCCAGTACAATCCCAAGGAGCTGCAGGTCGACAAGACGGTCCCCTGGCAGAAGAAGAGCCAGGCGAACAAGACCACGCAGGGCACCGGAACGATCCAGCTGGAGTTCGCGGGAGCCGAGGGACGCTCGCTGACGCTCGAGCTGATGTTCGACGGCTACGAGACCAACAGCAGCGTGGCCGGCAAGGTGGAGACGCTCAACACGATGGCCTCGGTGCTCGACCCGACCAGCTCCGACGAGACCATGCGACGGCCGCACATGTGCGTGGTCACCTGGGGCAGCACGGTGCCGACGTTCAAGTGCGTCATCGAGTCGCTGTCGGTCAAGTACACGATGTTCTCGGAGCAGGGCGTGCCGCTGCGCGCGACCTGCACCGTGAAGCTCAAGGAAGCCGACACCGTCACCGGCCAAGCGGAGGGCGGCAACAGCGGTTCCCCCGGCGGGAGCCCGTAGCCGTGGGTGATTCAAGCGCAGCATCACCGAACGTCGACATCATGATCGACGGCGCGGAGGCGAGCGACGCGCACTTCCAGTCGTACGTCGTCGATCGCGACATCGGGTCGCCGGACATGGCCGCGATCGTGCTGGCCAACCAGGGCGACGTCTACTCGTCGAAGCAGGTCGGCGCCACGATCGAGATCAAGGTCGGCAACGACAAGACGTCAGTCTTCAAGGGCGAGATCATCGGCCTGGAGCCGGTCTACAAGGGCGGCGACAAGACCATCATCACGATCCGGGCGATGAACAAGCTCCATCGCCTGCTGCGCAAGCGCAAGTCGCTCACGTTCACCGACAAGACCGACCAGCAGATCCTCAACCAGGTCGTCGGCGACGCCGGGCTGACGCTCGACTGGAAGCACGAGACCTCGATCACGTACAAGCACGTCTACCAGCACAACCAGACCGACCTCGAGTTCCTGCGCACCCGCGCGGCCCGCATGGGCTGCCACGTGTGGTGCGTCGACACCACGGTCAACGTCAAGCAGCCGGATGTGCAGAGCGGGCCGATCGCCACGCTCAACGTCGACCAGGAGGCCGACGCCGTCCTGCACCGGCTCGCGCCGCGGCTGAACTCGTCGGCGGTGATCAACAAGGTCACGTGCAAGGGCTGGAACCCCGAGACCAAGGAGCTGATCACCGGGGACGCCACGGTGCAGAGCTCCAAGCTCGGCTCGAAGACCTCGGTCGCGGGCTCGGGCTCGCTCGGCAACGAGGAGACGTTCACCGTCGATCACCCGATCTGGTCCGCCGAGGAGGCCAAGGCGCTCGCCAAGGCGCGGCTGCAGGACGCCTCGCTGAGCTACATCACCGGTGAGGCCGAGGTCGCAGGCAACCCGGTGTTCGACCTCGGCAAGGTCGTCAAGGTCGTCGCCAACGCGATGAAGGGCGACGACCCGTTCAACGGCAACTACTACCTGATGGGCGTCACCCACCGTCACATCGCCGCCAAGGCCAAGGAGGGCGGCGGCTACGTCACCATCCTGCGCTTCGCGCGCGACGCCCAGGCGCAATAGATGCGGAGCGGTGGACCCCGGATCGACTCGTTGGATGCAGTCCAGTACGGCCTGCACTACGCGATCGTGTGCCAGAACAAGGACCCCGACAACCTCGACCGCATCAAGGTCCGGTTGCCGTGGCTCGACGACGGCGACACCGACCAGACCCACTGGGCCCAGCTGCTGACCCCGATGGAGGGCAAGAAGTTCGGCTGGTACGTGCTGCCCGATGTCGACGACGTGGTCGTGGTCATGTTCATCGGCGGCGACATCAGCCAGCCGGTCGTCGTCGGCGGCGTGTGGAGCAAGCCCGACTTCTCGCCCGAGACCAACGAGGACGGCGCCAACAACTTCAAGGGTTACCGCAGCCGGGTCGGCCACCGGATGGTGTTCGACGACACCAAGAGCGGCACCAAGGTGTGGTTCGCCGACAAGACCACCAAGCTCATGGTCGGCATGGGCAAGTTCGCCAAGGACGGCGCGGGCCCCAACATCTGCGCGGTGTGGAAGCCGCCGATGTCCGGCGACGCCGGCGTCTCGATCTCGTCGATGGAAGGCAAGATGGAGATCACGGCGAAGACCAAGCTGACGATCAAGGGCGAGAACATCAAGATCAACGCCAAGACCACGATCGACATCAAGGCCGGCTCCGACTTCCAGATGGAAGGCAGCAGCTCGGCCAAGCTGACGTCCAGCAGCGAGAGCAACTACGACGCTCCCAAGATCGACATCGAGTAACCCGTGACGTTCCTATCGATCGACCAGCCGATGACGCAGGCGCAGCGCGCCGCGAAGATCCGAGGCGTCCAGCTCGCCATCGTCGTCGACAACAAGGACGGGGGCGACAACCCCGGCTACCGCGTCAAGGTGAAGTTCCCCTGGCTCAACGACCAGGAGACCACGTTCTGGGCGCGGATCGCGGTGCCGATGAGAGGCAACGATCGCGGCACCTACGTCCTGCCCGAGATCGACGATCAGCTGCTGGTCGTGTTCGAGCACGGCGACGTCGACCGGCCGATCGTGATCGGCGCGCTGTGGAACAAGAAGCAGGAGCCGGTCGAGGTCAACGACTCCGCGAAGAACAACACCAAGCTGATCAAGTCGCGCTGCGGCCACCGGATCATCTTCGACGACAAGCAGGGCGCCGAGAAGATCACGATCGTCGATAGCACCAAGAAGAACAAGATCATCCTCGATTCGGTCAACAAGATCGTCAAGCTCGAGTCCGACGGCGACATCGAGGTCAAGGCCAAGACCAACGTGATCATGCACTCCAACGCGCTCAAGGTGGGCACGAAGGAGGGCATCACGGGCAAGGGCCAGTCGCTGCTCACCCACTCGCAGAAGACGTTCGGTCTCAAGGCGTCCAGCGGCATCACGATCGGCGGCGGCAACACGACCATCAACGTCTCGAACGCGGCGGCGACCAGCGTGTCGGGCTCGGGCGCCGGTGAGCTTGGCGGCGCGGCCGAGGAGCAAGCCAAGGATCAGGTCCAGGAGCAGCAGGCCGGTGGTGGCGGCGGTGGCGGCGGCGGCGGGGGGGCCGGTGCAAGCGGCTCTGCGGGCGCCGGTGCAGGCGGCTCGTCGGGAGCCGGCGCGGGTGGCTCTGCGGGCGCTGGTGCAAGCGGCTCTGCAGGCGCCGGCGCGAGTGGCTCGGCCGGAGCGGGTGCAGGCGGCTCAGCGGGCGCCGGTGCGAGTGGCTCAGCGGGCGCCGGCGCGGGCGGTTCTGCGGGCACCGGTGCAAGTGGCTCTGCAGGAGCCGGCGCAGGCGCGAGTGGCTCTGCAGGAGCCGGCGCAGGCGCGAGTGGCTCTGCAGGAGCCGGCGCAGGCGCGAGTGGCTCTGCAGGAGCCGGCGCAGGCG
>DATAPF010000630.1:0-7731 GCA_036265355.1 Kofleriaceae bacterium
GCTCGCGGCGCGGGCGTTCATCGGCAGGGCTCGATCGGACATGAAGGCGGCTTTAAGGTGGCCGGTCACCGCGCCAGGGCGCACGGTGCCGCGCACCGACGCGATCCACCGGGACCGCAGACGGCGCCCGTTCGGGGACACGCTACCTCGGGCACGCGCAACACCAGCTGACAGCGTATCACGGCGGCCCGGCATGCGCTTACGTGGACGTGACCGTTGACCCGGAGCGTCGAGGTCGACGGGACGTTCTCGACATGGCGTTCGTGATCGTGGACGTCGACCTGATCGTTGACCCGGAGCGTTGACGTCGACGGCGACGTACGACGTTGAGCCCATCGTCGACGTTGGACGTCGACCGATCCGGTGCCGCGAGCCTCGGTAGAGCGCGACAGAGGGACGAGGTCGAGGTCTACGGTGCGGGTCAGACGTCTACGTATCGCTTCGCTGCCGTCAAGGTCAACGCTTGCGTCAAGGTCGACGTAGGTCGACGTCAAGGTCGACGTCGACGCCAGGCGCCAGGCGAACGGCCACGAGCGCGCGACTCGTCATGAAGCATCCGAGCGCTCTCCGGCAACCGCGAAGGCATTCGACGTCTGCATTCGAGTGCGGATCGACCCTTGTAATGAGTAAGCGTTGTCCGTAACTCTGGATGTTGATCGATGATTGAATAACTGGCTGCTGTCGGCCTGTGTTCGCAGGTGATCGACGTGTCCCTGTGGGCTCTCCAGCTGTGCTGTTGCACGGCGCGCAGATCTGTATGTCTCCTCGTCGAGAGACACCGCGTCGAACATCGCCAGAGCTTGCCAGGTCTTGCTTGTTCGCTTGCAGTGATTTGCAATCGTTCTCGAATTCATCACTCCCGGGATCGATATGAGCTGAGATTGCAATATCCGGACTTGATCGAATCATGAAAAAATAATATCGATCGTCTTCACACCAACACAGGAGAAAACTCATGAGGGGATGTGATGGATTCGTGTTGACGATCGGCCTGATTGCCGGCGCCGGGTGCGTCGCCGATCGCGAGCCGGCGGACGACGCACCGGACCGGCTTGCGACCGCGACCCAGGGACTGACGCTGCAGGACCGGATCCTGATGTGCGGGCAGGACCCCCGGGTCCGGATCGGCGTGCTCAGCAGCGATAGCTGCGTCGGCGGCGACCTGTTCATGCGCGAGACGTTCAACGGCAACGGGCGGTCGTGCGCGACCTGCCATGCGGTGACCCGCAACTTCACGATCGATCCGGACTTCATCGCGACGCTGCCGGCCAGCGATCCGCTGTTCGTCGCCGAGACCAATCCGGCGCTCACCAGGCTCGAGGTCCCGAAGCAGATGCGGCAGTTCGGCCTCATCCTCGAGAACGTCGACGGCTTTGCACCCGATCCGACCACGCACTTCGTGCTGCGCAGCGTGCCGCACACGCTGTCGCTCGCGACCAGCGTGACGAACCCGCCCGGCGTACCGGCCACGCCCGCCAATCGCACCGGATGGTCCGGCGACGGCGCGCCCGGCAACGGCGCGCTGCGCGACTTCCAGACCGGCGCGATCATCCAGCACTACACCCGGTCCCTGGCGCGCGTGAAGGACACCGATTTCCGGCTCGCCGTCGATGGCGAGCTCGACCGGATCGACCACTTCCTGCGTCAGCTCGGCAGGCTCAACGAGCTCGATCTCACGACCGTCGTGCTGAACGACGCCGGCGCCGAGGCCGGGCGGCAGCGGTTCCTCTCCGTCGGGTGCAACCGCTGCCACGGCAATGCGGGCGCCAACGCCAGCTTCGCGCCCGGCAACCGCAACTTCAACACCGGCGTGGAGTCGGCGCGCAACGCGGAGCTCGCGCCGTTCCCGCACGATGGCGGCTTCCTCGCCTCGCCGGCCAACCCGGACGGCTCGTTCGGCGACGGTACGTTCAACACGCCGCCGCTGATCGAGGCCGCGGACACCGGCCCGTTCTTCCACACCGCCACCACGGTCAGCGGCGCGTCGGCGCACAACACGGCCGTGGCGACCACGATCGAGGACGCGATCGCATTCTACGACTCGCCCGCGTTCAACAACTCGCCGGCCGGTCGGGCCGGGCCGATCGACATGACGGCGGGCGAGATCGACAACATCGGCCGGTTCCTGCGCGTGCTCAACGCGACCTTCAACATCGCGGTGGCCAGCACGCGGTTCGAGGCGGCGGGCGCGATGCTCAAGATCCTCGGCGGCCAGGGATTCACCACCCAGACCCAGCTGTTCCGGCTCGCCAAGGTCGAGATCGATGACGCGGTGCGGATGCTGACCGAGGTGCCCAGTCTCGGCGGTGCGGCCACGACCGCGCTGCAGAGCGCCAGCGCGGCGCTCGCCGACCTGATCGCGACCACCACGGTCGACGGCCGCAGGCAGAAGATCGACAGCATCCGCACGTTGCTCGCGACCGCGGCCAGCGGGTTCGGCAGCAACCTGACCTACCAGATCGGCGACGGTCCGGTGATGTTCTAGCCTGGTCGGGGCCCGGCGCGTCACCCGGCGCTCGCGGGCCCTGACAGCCGCGTGCTGGTATTCTGGCTCATGCCTGAGCCACCGGTCATCGGTCCCGACAGCACCGCGGTGCGCGTCGCGTTGTGGCGAGCCCTGCACGTCCAGGTCGATCCGCCGCCGCACGTCTTCGAGGACGAGATCGGGCTCCGCCTCGCGGCGCCGGAGGACGGCTGGCAGAACCGCCCGGACATGAGCTCGTTCACGCAGCCGTTCCGCGCGTCGATCGTGGCGCGCGCGCGGTTCATCGAGGACCTCGTCGAAGATCAGGCCGCCCGCGGCGTCGAGCAGTACCTCATCCTGGGAGCGGGGCTCGACACCTTCGCGCAGCGCAGGCCGGAGCTCGCCGCGCGGCTGCGCGTGTTCGAGATCGATCAGCCCGGCCCGCAGGCGTGGAAGCGCCGGCGCCTCGTCGAGCTCGGTTTCGGGATCCCGGCGTTCCTGCATCTGGTGCCGGTCGACTTCGAGGCCGGCGAAGCGTGGTGGGAGCGGCTGGTCGCAGCGGGCTTCGACCCGAAGCGACCGGCCGTCGTGGCGTGCGCGGGCGTCAGCATGTACATCACGCGGGACGCGATCGCAGCCCTGCTGCAGCAGATCGCGGCGCTCGCGCCGGGCTCGACGCTCGCCATGACGTTCATGCTGCCCGCCGAGCTGGTCGACCCCGAGCTGCGTCCCGGGCTCGAGCACGCAGCGAGGGGAGCACGCTCAGCCGGCACGCCGTTTGTCAGCTTCTTTGCGCCGGCGGAGATCCTCGAGCTCGCGCGCGAGGCCGGGTTTCGCCACGTCGAGCACGTGCCGTCCGCCGCGCTCGCCGAGCGCTACTTCGCCGGCCGGACCGACGGGCTTCGCCCGCCGAACAACGCGGAAGAGCTGCTGATCGCGACGACCTGAGCGCTCGCTCTGCGGCGGTCGCCCGCACCGGTCACCGCACGAGGCGGTCGATCGCGAGCCGGCCGCCGGCGTCGATGGTCACCGTGATCGCGCCGTCGCGATCGGTGCGGGCGATGTCGGCGCCGGCCGCCTGCCAGCGCTCGACGACCGCGGGCGACGGGAACCCGAACGCGTTGGCCGCGCCGCACGAGATCACCGCGAGGGCGGGGTGGGTCGCGGCGACCAGCGTGGCGGTCGACGACGTCGGGCTGCCGTGGTGCGGGACCTTGACGACGTCGGCCGCGCCGAGCCCGGCCGCGACCACCGCGTCCTCGCCTTCGGCCTCGATGTCGCCGGTGAACACCAGCGTGCGGCCGCGGTAGCGCAGCGCGACGACCAGCGAGTTGTCGTTGACGGTGCGCACCGGATCGGCGGCGCACGCGAGCGGCGCACCGTCGGCGGGCTGGTAGCGCGGCGCCCACACGGCGAGCTCGACGCCGGCCTGCCGGCGCGCGACGCCGAGCGGCGGGTGGGTCCAGCGCGTGCCGCGCGCGGCGAGCCCGGCCGCGATCGCGGTGAAGCCCGGCATCGCGCTGCGCGTCGCCGTCGCACTCGCATCGCGCGGCGGCGCGCCGGTGTCCTCGGCCGACCACAGCTCGTCGATCGGCGCCTCGATCGCCGCGAGCCCGAGGTAGTGATCGGGGTGCGGGTGCGACACGATCGCCAGCGCGATCCGCGTGTGATCGTAGGCCGCGAGCACGCGGTCGATCGCGCGCCCGGGCGCGGCCGCCTGCGCGAGGTCGCGCGCGCCCGGGTTACCGCCGGCGTCGATCAGCCAGACCGCGCCGTCGGGCAGCTCGATCAGCGCGGCGTCGCCCTGGCCGACGTCGAGGAAGGTCACGCGCAGCGCGCCGGGCGGCGGCGGCGAGCGGCCGAGCGACCACACCAGGCACAGCGCGAGCCACAGCGCGGCGCGCAGCACGCCGCCCGCGCCGCGGCGGCCGGTCAGCGCCGCCAGCGCGAGCGACAGCGCCACGCCGACCGCCATCACCGCAGCGCTCGCGACCACGACGTGGCCGATCGGCGTGACCTCGGCGAGCAGGCCGGCGCCGCGGTCGGCCAGCCCGACGATCCACGATGCCACGGCGATCGCCGGGGCGATGCCGAGCACGGCGCCGGCCAGGCCGAGCGGCAGCGCGACCAGCTCGACCGGCGGCGTCAGGAGCAGGTTGCCCAGCACGCCGCCGGCGGCGACCTGGTGAAAGTGATACGCGGTCAGCGGCGCCGTCGTGATCGCGACCCAGGTCGACGACACCAGGCCGCGCATCAGCCAGCCCCGCACGCCGCGGCCGTGCGCACCGGCCGGCGCGCCGAGCGCCAGGGTCAGCGCGGCGACGAACGACAGCTGGAACGACGGATCGAGCAGGTCGGCCGGGCGCCAGGCGAGGATCGCGATCGCCGCGACGCCGATCGCGTCGATCAGCCGGAGCGGGCGGTCGAGGAACTGCGCGATCAGCACGAGCGCCACCGCGATCAGCGAGCGCAGCGTCGCGAGCTGCGCCCCGGTGATCATCGTGTACCCGATCGCCAGCACGAGCGCCGGCGGGGCCGCCCAGCGCGCGGGCCGCGTCCGCCCGCCCCACGGCGACGCCGCGACCAGCCGGCGCAGCAGGCGGAACGCGAGCATGGCGACCACCGCGAGGTGCAGCCCGCTGACCGACAGCACGTGGTAGATGCCGACCGCTCGCCAGCGCTGGTCGAGCGCCGGTGGCACCTCGCCGCGATCGCCGACCGCGATCCCGCGCAGCGCGGCGCGGCCGATCGGATCGCCACCGGCGCTGTCGATCGCATGCGCCCACGCTGCCTGGGTCGCGCCCGCCCACCGCCACGCGCGGTCGATCACCGCCCCGGGCCCGCCGGCGTCGCCCAGCCGCTCGAGCTGGCGCGCGGTGAGCTCGAGCTCGGCGCCCCGGGCGCGCGCCGCGTCGCCGCGATCGGGGACCGCCGGATCGCGCAGTCCGCGCGGCGTGCGGACCGCGCCGGTCGCGGCCACGCGCTCGCCGGGCACCAGGCGCTGGTCGCTCCACAGCCAGATCGCTGCGGCCCCGGTGTCGAGCCGGGCGCCGTCGCCGCGCGGCCCGTGCACCACGGGGCCCTGGACCACGCCGATCACGCGATCCGCGGTGCGGTCGTCGACGGTGACCCCCGGCGGCGCCACCACCTCCGGCCGGGCACCGCGCGCCGCGCCGAGCGCCAGCCCGGCGGCGAGCAGCAGCAGCCCGCGCCAGCGCTCCGCCCGCCGCCACGCGACGACCACCGCGGCGGCCGCCAGCCAGCGCAACCCCGGCGCGACTCCGATCCGATCGAGCCCTGGCGCGACCGCGATCCCGGTGGCCAGCGCGATCGCCACCGCGAGCGGCCCGGAGCTGCGGGAGGTCGCTGCGCGGTCCGCGAGTGCCGCACCGGCGGCGGCTGCTCCGTCCGCCCACCGCCATGTCCATCGATTCGCCATGCCGCCGTTATCGGCGGGTCGCGCCCGCGGTTGCGTCAGGATCGCGCGGGTTCGCCGCGCCCAGCGATCCGGCCGTGTCCGGTGTCCGGTGTCCGGGTTGGTCGCTGGCTCGACGGGACGACCATCCGCCGTGGTCGAGGTGCTGGAGGCGATCCACGACCAGCGCATCGGCTACACTCCGGACATGTGCATCATCTGTGTCGAGCTAGCGAAGCAGTCGATGACGGCCTCCGAGGCGCGGCGCGCGTTGCGCGAGATGACCACCAAGATCGACCAGGCACACGTCGCCGAGGTCGAGGCCAAGCTCAAGCAGGCAGAGACCGGCACCGCCAAGCCATGACCTGGCGCGTGTCATCTCGGTCCCACGAGACACCTGGTCCGGAATGAACTCGTTGCGATCGCCGGCAGCATCCGCGCGATCTCCTCCATCGCGGCGCCCCTCTGGGCCGCCACCCGCCACGGGACCCGAAGGGCCCGCCTGGTGCTGCCCTGCTCGGCCGCGGTCACGCCGGGGTTCCTCTACAAGATGCCGAGGCGACGGGCCCACCTCGGCCACAAGGACGAGGGGAACCGAGGTGGGCCCGCTGAGGGAGAGCGGTCCAGCGCTGCGGCCACGACGAACGGGAGTCCCCCCGGAGCAATGCAGACGAACGACCGTCCGGCGACGTGCCCGATGTCGCCGGCCGCCATGGCGGATGCCGCCGCCGGATCGCGGGAGTGCAACGCCGATCTCACCATGTGCGGACCCGGGCCGGCGGCGTTCCCGATGGCCGGTGCCGGTTCGAGCCGGTGCCGCTTGCCGCCGGGAGTGCGGCTCTCTTACGATGATCGGCGGCCCATGCGCCTCGGCTTTTCGGTCGGAATCCTCAGCAGCATCGCGGCCCTCGCGGGTCCGGTCCAGGCCGGCACGGTGGTCGGCAAGCTCGAGCTGCCGCCGCCGCCCGAGCGCGGCCCGGTGATCGCGCGCGGCTTCGTGGACCGGATCGAGAACCCGCTGGCCGACATCAAGAAGCCCGCCCTCGCGCCGTACCTGGTGGTGGTCCTCGAGAGCGAGGGCCGGTCCGACGCCGCGCCGGCCCAGGTCAACTGGGACGTCGTCGGCGAGTCGTTCTCCCGCCCCGTGGTCGCCGTGCCGGTCGGCGCCGAGGTCGTCATCAGGAACCAGACCAAGGTCGCGCGCAACCTCGCCGCCGCCGAGGATCCCAAGCTGATCGCCGGGCCGCTCGACCCGACCAAGACCCGGTCGTTCCGCGCTGCCCAGCCGGCGACCTACACGATCAGCGACAAGGACGCGCCCCACCTGCGCGGCAAGCTCGTGGTGGTCGCGACGCCGCACGTCGCCACCGTGGACGACAGCGGCCGGTTCGAGATCCCCGACGTCCCCGACGGCAGCTACAAGCTCCGGGTGTTCTATTACGACCCGCTCGGCGAGGCCCGCGGCAAGCCGAGCGGCTGGCTGTTCACCACCGACGTGACCGTCGCGCCCAAGGGCCGCTCGACCCGGACCGAGGTCAACGCGAAGCTGCCACCGCTGACCGCGGCGGCCGGAAAGAAGTGACGTCGGTGTTCTGGTCCAAGATCTGGCTGTTCCTGCTCGCGCTGGTCGCCGCGGCGGCGGTCACCGCCGCGCTGCTCGTGCCGCGCCCGGCCCAGCGCGCCCTGGTCCGCGGCGAGGTCAACCGGCTGCAGACCGCGTGCAGCGTGATCCACATCCTGCTCGCCGACGACGCGCGCAACCGCGTCGACCTCGCCGGCGCGTTCGCGCGATCGCCCGAGGTGATGAACGCGCTCGACGCGGCGTCGGGTGTCGAGCGGCTCGACGAGGCGC
>DATAPF010000631.1:0-61511 GCA_036265355.1 Kofleriaceae bacterium
CGCCCGCGAAGGCGTTGAGCTGGTCGACCATGGTGTTCAAGGTTTCCTTCAGCTGAAGGATCTCGCCCGACACGTTCACGGTGATCTTCTTCGACAGGTCGCCGCCGGCGATCGCCGTCGCGACCTCGGCGATGCTGCGCACCTGGGCGGTCAGGTTGCTCGCCATGAAGTTGACGTTGTCGGTGAGGTCTTTCCAGGTACCGGCGACGCCGGAGACCTGGGCCTGGCCGCCGAGCTTGCCCTCGGTGCCGACCTCGCGGGCGACGCGCGACACCTCGCTCGCGAACGAGTTGAGCTGATCGACCATCGTGTTGAGCGTGTTCTTGAGCTCGAGGATCTCGCCCTTGACGTCGACGGTGATCTTGCGCGACAGGTCGCCCTTGGCGATGGCGGTCGCGACGTCGGCGATGTTGCGGACCTGCGCGGTCAGGTTCGACGCCATCGAGTTGACGCTCTCGGTCATGTCCTTCCAGGTGCCGGCGACGCCGAGCACGTTGGCCTGGCCGCCGAGCCGTCCTTCGGTACCGACCTCGCGCGCGACGCGCGTCACTTCACCGGCAAACGCGTTGAGCTGGTCGACCATCGTGTTGATGGTGTCCTTGAGCTGCAGGATCTCGCCCTTGACGTCGACGGTGATCTTGCGGCTGAGATCGCCGCGCGCGACCGCGGTGGTCACCTCGGCGATGTTGCGGACCTGGCCGGTGAGGTTGCTGGCCATCGAGTTGACGTTGTCGGTCAGGTCCTTCCAGGTCCCGGCGACGCCGGGCACGACGGCCTGGCCGCCGAGCTTGCCCTCGGTGCCGACCTCGCGGGCGACCCGGGTCACCTCGGAGGCGAACGACCGCAGCTGCTCGACCATGGTGTTGATCGCTTCCTTGAGCTGCAGGATCTCGCCGCGGACGTCGACCGTGATCTTCTTGGACAGGTCGCCGGACGCGACCGCGATCGTCACCTCGGAGATGTTGCGGACCTGGGCGGTCAGGTTGCCGGCCATCTGGTTGACCGACTCGGTGAGGTCCTTCCACACCCCCGACACGCCCTTGACCTGGGCCTGGCCGCCGAGCTTGCCCTCGGTGCCGACCTCGCGGGCGACGCGGGTCACCTCGGACGTGAACACCGACAGCTGATCGATCATGTTGTTGACCAGCTGGGCGGAGCGCAGGAACTCGCCTTCGAGCCGCCGGCCGTCGACCTCGAGCGCCATCGACTGGCTGAGATCGCCCTTGGCCACCGCGCCGATCGCGCGGGTGACCTCGGTCGTCGGCCACACCAGGTCGTAGATCAGCGTGTTCAGCGCCTCGATCTCGTCGGCCCAGCCGCCGACCGCGCCCGGGACGTTCATCCGCTGCTTGAGCTTGCCTTCCTTGCCGACCACCCGGCAGATCCGGGTGATCTCGGTCGCGCGACGCTCGCTCACGGCAAGGATCTCGTTCAGCAGGTCGGCTGTCTTACCCTCCATGCCGACAAAGCTGGCCGGCATGCGCGACGCGAAGTCGCCCTCCTTGAACCGCATCAGGACGTACTGCAGCTCATCGGAGAACGTGCCTGGGCGCTCGGGGCGCGGTCTGACCTTCGCCTTGCGGGAGTTGCCGTTTTTCGACCTGCGTCCGTGGCTCTCGAAGCTCTCGGCCATACCGCTCCGTGCGCGTTGTGAGGTAGCGCCACTGTGCCACACGTCCGGGATCCGGGGCGAGCGATGGTATGGGGCGCACAGGTGCCCCACTGTGCGTTTCCGCGCAGCGCGACAATCGCGCACTACGGAAAGTCGCGAGCCCGCAACCGGAAGGCGGATTACGGCGCTGGATCGCTGTGCGCGGTCTCGAGCAGTGCGGTCAGGGTCGCGAGCTCCACCGGCTTGACCAGGTGATGGGCGAAGCCGGCCTGAAGGGAGCGCTCCCGATCGCTGGGCTGGCCGTAGCCGCTGACCGCGATCAGCAGCGTGTGGCGGCAGGTCTCCAGCTGGCGGAGCCGCCGCGCGACCTCGTAGCCATCCATGATCGGCAGGCCGATGTCCAGCAGGGCGATGTGCGGGGCGAAGTCGCGCGCGGCGTCCAGCGCCGCGGCGCCGTCGACCGCGACCGCGGTGTCGTAGCCCAGGGTCTGGAGCAGCGCGGCGAGCATCTCGGCGGCGTCGGCGTTGTCGTCCACGATCAGGACCCGCCGGCGCGGGACGGGGTCCGGCCGGGCGAGCGGGGCGATCTTGGCGGTCGGGGTCGCCTCGGATGCGCGGGGCCACCGCAGGGTGAACGTCGCGCCGCGGTCGGGGCCGTCGCTGTGGGCCTCGATCGTCCCGCCGTGGAGCTCGACCAGGGTCCGCGCCAGCGTCAGGCCGACCCCGAGCCGTCCATCGGCGCGGTCCAGCGGCTGCTCGCCCTGGACGAACAGCTCGAACAGGCTGGATAACAGCGCCGCCGAGATCCCGCGGCCATCGTCGCGCACCGTGACCCGGACGAATGCCCCGTCGAGCCCGGCGCTGATCGCGATGTGCCCGCGATCCGGCGTGTTGTCGACCGCATTGTCGAGCAGGTTCTCCACGACCTGCCGCAGCCGGTGGCGGTCGGCGTCGACCAGCAGATCGCCGGGGACCTCGGCCGTGACCTGGTGCGCGCGGCGCTCGATCCGCGGGCGGGCATCGCCGATCGCGTCCGCGACCACGCCGGCGAGCTGGACCGCCTCGCGGCGCAGCTCGATCTTGCCGCGCGTCAGCCGTCCGACGTCGAGCAGCTCGCCGACCAGCTGGGTGAGGTGGCCGAGCTGTCGCTCGGTGATCGCGAGCTCGGGGTCGAGCCCGTGACGCACCGCGCGCAGGGCGGCCAGCGCATTGGCCGCGGCCCACAGCGGGTTGCGCAGCTCGTGGCTCAGCATCGCGACGAACTCGTCCTTGCGCCGGCTCGCCTCCTCGGCGGCCCGCCGGGCGGCGGCCTCGACCTCGCGGTCGCGCAGCTGCTCGTCGGCCCGGGCGAGCAGGGCGTGGGCCTCGCGCAGCTCCGCCGAGTGCTTGCGCAGCGCATGGGTGCGCTCCTGGAGCTGCAGGTAGACCCGGGCCTTGGCCCGCAGGACCTCGGGCAGCACCGGCTTGACGATGAAGTCGAACGCGCCGGCGTCGTAGGCCTCGAGGACGACGTCGGTCGACCACGCGACGCCGGTGATGAACATGATGGGCAACCCGCGGTTGCGCGGCCGCTCCCGGATCCGGCGCGCGGTCTCCAGCCCGGTCATGTCCGGCATCGACACGTCGAGCAGGACCAGCGCGAAGTCCTGATCGAGCAGCCGGGCCAGCGCCGCGATGCCCGACTGCGCCCCGACCAGCCGGCGGCCGAGCGGCGCGAGCGCGGCCTCGTACGCCGCGAGGCTGGTGGCGTCGTCGTCCACCATCAGGATGTCGGTTCCGCGCCCGATGCCGAGCAGCTCGTCGGCCTCGAACACCTCGATCGCAGGATCCGGGGCAGCAGCAGGTGGGCCATCCGGCTGCCAGCCCACCGCCGTATCGTTGTTGGTCCGCCAGCTGGTCCGCCAGCTCACGGCCTTGTCATCTGGCTGGGGCATCGCCGACGGAGAGATGGTGTCGTCTCCGATGCAGGATAGCAATGTTCGGTTTTCCCAGAATCGCGTGTGGCGCCAGCGCTCACATGTGCCGATTCGCACGGCAACCCGGGGCCGGCTCCGCCGAGGGCCCGGCGGGTCGGCGGAAACAGCAACGAGGTCCCGCGGATCGCCGCTCATCGCCGCACGCGAGCTCAGTTCGCGGCCACGTTGGCCTGCGCGGTGGCGATCAGCTTCTCGATCGCACGGCGCGCGAGCTCGGCTCCGGTGCCGTCCTGGTACAGCGCGTGGACCCCGGCGTGTGTCGAGCCGACCTGCGCCAGGATCCGGACCCGGCCGGCGGCCAGCGCGTCGCGCACCACCGAGCGCGGGACGATCACGACGTAGCGGCCGCGCGCGGCGGCCTCGACCAGGAGGAACGGATCATCGGTCTCGCCGACGATCCGGGGTTTGAGCCCGCGCTGCTCCAGGAACTCCTTGACCTCGAAGTGGAACGTCGAGCTCGACCGGTACTGGACCAGGCCGGTGTCCTGCCAGTCCGGCCCCGGATCGAGATCCACCGCGGCGATCGCGAGCAGCGAGATCGGCTCGATCACCGCGCGGCACAGCCCCTGACCGGTCACCTCGGTGGGCTCGGTCTCGCACAGCACGAGGTCGAGCTCGTTGGCGCGCAGATCGCGCAGCAGGTCGAGGGTCTCGCTGGTCGAGATCGTCGGCATGCAGTCGTCGAGTGCGAACAGCGGCAGCAGGAAGTCGGTCGACGTCGCGCGCGAGACCGCGCCGCTGATCCCGACGCGCAGCGAGCGCGGGGTCGGAGCCGTGTCGCGCCCGAGCGCCTGGAGCAGGCGTTCGCCGGCGCGGAACATCAACGTGGTGTGCTGGTAGGCGATCTCACCCGCCGGTGTGAGCCGCATCCCACCCGCGGTGCGGTCGAACAGCCGCTGGCGCAGCGCACGCTCCAGCGTGCGGAGCTGCTCGCTCACGGTGGACTGCTTCACGCCCAGCTTGGCGGCGGCGGCCGACAGCGAGGGCTCCGACGCCGCCACATGGAAATAGTACAGGTGGTTATAGTTTAATGTCACGGTGATTGTCGATCAGTAGTAGCAGAGACAGTGCCAACGTTGACGATCGGGAGTGTGACCACGAAGCTCGCTCCTGCGCCAGGCTGGCTATCGATCGTGATCGTCCCGCCGTGGGCTTCGACGATCGCGCGGGTGATGAACAGACCGAGCCCGGTGCCCTTCTTCCGGCCGCCGCGACCCGACCAGTACGGCTCGAAGATGTGCGGGACATCGTCCGGCGCGATCCCGGGGCCGGTGTCGGCGAAGCTGAACCGGACGGCGTCGCTCACCCGCTCGGCGCGGACCGCGATGACGTCGCCCGGCGCGCAGAACTTGATCGCGTTGCCGAGCAGGTTGCCGAACGCCTGGGCGATCCGGTCGCGATCGACGTGCAGCGCCACCGGGCCGAGGTTGCAGTCGCGCGTGATCGTGATGCCGCGCTCGTGGGCGGCGGGCTCCTGGCTGTCGAGCACCTCGGTCACCAGCTCGCGGGCGTCGACCGGCGCGGGGGTGATCGCGAGCTTGCCCGCGTTGATGCTCGCCATGTCGAGCAGATCGTTGATCAGACGCTCCATGCGATCGGCGGAGCGCCGGATCGCGTCGATGTGCTTGCGGGCCCGTGCGTCGGTGCCGTACTGCTGGAACAGCAGGCTGACGCCGAGGTTGATCGCGTGCAGCGGGTTGCCGAGGTCATGCGACACGATCGCGAGCAGGTCGTCGCGCACCTGGATCGCGACCTGGGCCTCGCGGTACAGCCGCGCGTTGTCGATCGCGACCCCGGCGCGGTGGCCGAGCTCGACCGCGACCTCGAGATCGGACGCGCGGTAGCGGCGGCCGGAGTCGTTCATCACCAGGTGGATCACGCCGATCGCGGCCCCGCGCGCGACCAGCGGGGCGCCGATCCACGACCGGAACCCGAGCTCGCGCAGCACGCGCAGGTGCTCGGCGTCGCGCGCCGTCGCGGCGAGCATCTCGTCGGAGATCTCGGCCGCCAGCGCCGGCTTGCCGGTCCGCACGATCTGCCATGTCGCGTCGTAGCCCGCCGGATCGGGCTGGCTGCGGGCGTAGTGCCACGCCGCCTCGAGCTTGGCGGGGTTGCCGTGCGCGATCGCGACGTGCTCGAGCTGGCCGCGCGCGACCAGGTCGACGATGCACCAGTCGGCGATGTCCGGCACGGCGAGCCGGGCGAGCTGCTCCAGGGCCTCGCGCTCGTCGAGCGTGCGGCTCAGCACCTCGGTCGCGTGATCGAGGAACCGGCGCTCCGTGACGTCGGTGTTGGTGCCGAACCAGCGCTCGATCGCACCCGATGCATCGCGGATCGGCACGGCGCGCGACAGGAACCAGCGATACACCCCGTCGGCGCCGCGCAGCGGGAAGGTGTCCTCCCAGGGCTCGCCGCGCTCGACCGCGCGCATCCAGCGCTCGTACACCCGCTCGACGTGCTCGGGGTGATGGGTCTTGCGCCAGCCCGAGCCCTGCGCCTCCTCCGGCGTCGTGCCGGTGTACTCGTACCACCGCCGGTTGTACCAGTAGCGCTGCCCGGCGGCGTCGGCCATCCAGCTCAGCTGCGGGATGTTGTCGGCGAGCGCGCGGAACTGGCGCTCCTGCTCGGCGAGCAGCTCGGACGCCCGCCGGGTCTGGTCGCGCAGCAGGTGCTGGACAATCGCCGCGCTGGCGCGCGCGACCATCGCCGCGAAGATCCGCTGGTCCTGCAGCGAGAACTGCTCGGCGGTCCGCGAGCCGATCTTCGCCACGCCGATCAGCTCGTTGCGATCGACGATCGGCACGCCGTGCAGCACGCGGATCCCGGCGCGCGCCATCGCCGGGTTGCGCAGCTGCGCCGCGGTGGGATGATGCAGGGGCATCGGCTCGCCGCGCGCGGCGATCGCGCCGGCGAAGCCCTCGCCGATCCGCATCGCCACGCCTTGCTCGATCGCGCCCGCGACGCCGACCGCCGCGCGGACCCGCAGCAGGTCGCCGTCGCGCAGGTAGATCGAGCTGGTGTCGATCGCCGGCGTGGTCTCTTGCAGGACCTGGAGCAGGCGGCGCAGCAGATCGTCCAGGCTGCTGCTCTCCAGCGCCGCGGTGGTGACCCGATCGAAGCCCTGCAGCGTGCGCTCGCGGATCTCGATGTAATGCTCGACCGAGCCGGAGATCGCCGCGTCGATCGCGTCGTCGAGCGCGCGCAGCTCGTCGAGCAGGACGATCCCCAGGGTCGGCTCGGCGAGCACCCGGAAGATGCACTGGCGGAGCACCCGCAGCTCGCCGATCACCTCCTGCAGATCGAAGCCCTCCTCGAGCCGGGACATCGCATGGCGCTTCGCAGCCGCGTGATGCGACGTCGGGATCCGGCCGTGGCCGAGCTCGTCGATCGCCTGCGCGATCCGCTCCAGCAGATCCGGGATGTGATCGATCAGGCGCGGCGGATCGAGCTCGCGCGCCCGCGGCATCGCGCGCACCGCCGCCTCCCAGCTGCGCACGATGCCGTCGCGGCGCTCGCGGATCAGCTCGGCGATCCGGTGTGCGGTGGGACTCGGCTTGTCGTCGTGCGGAGATGCGTCGGTCGGGTCCATGGGATCTGCGTCACGACAGCTCGGTGCACGAAGTGGTCCGACGCGGGCGACAGCGCCCGGGGCGTTGCAACCCCATGGCGCGTGGCCGCGTTCCGTGCGGATCGATCACGGAGGCATCGTGCGGGTATGCCACGCTGTCGCGTCGCGGCACCCGCGTGCGCGCGAACCACGAGCGGCGCGCACACCCTAGCGGGCGCGCTTGGGCCACGTGAAGCGGAGCGTCGCGCCCGGGGTCGCGTCGGGATCGATCCACACCCGGCCGCCGCTGCCCTCGACCTGCTTGCGCACGATCGCGAGCCCGATGCCGGTGGTGTCGACCGCGTCGTGCGACTGCAGGGTCTGGAACAGCTGCCAGACCCGCGCGTGGTGCTCGCGCGGGATCCCGACCCCGTTGTCCTCGACCGCCAGCTCCCACGCATCGCCGCGATCGGCCGCCGAGATCCGGATCACCACGTCGTCGCGGCCGGCGTGCTGCAGCGCATTGCTGATCAGATGGAGCAACACCTGCTTGAGCGCGCCGCGCTCCGCGGTGAGCGTCGGCATCTCGCCGATCATCATGACCTGCGACGCGCCGCGCGGGCCGGCGAGCTCGATCGCCTCGTGCACCAGCTCGGTGACGTCGATCCGCTCGACCTGGTGGCGGGTGCGCCCGATCCGCGCGAGCTCCAGCAGGCCCTGGATCAGCCGATCCATCCGCGCGGCGCGGAGCTTGAGCATCCGGAGCTGGTCCTTGATCTCGGGCGCGGTGGTGTCCGGGAGGTCCTCTTCGATCCAGGTCGCGAGGTTGGAGATCCCGCGCAGCGGTGCGCGCAGATCGTGCGACGCGACGTAGGCGAACTGGTCGAGCTCGGCGTTGGCCTTCTCGAGCTGGGCGATCAGGCGCTGCGCGTCGCCGTACAGCCGGGCGTTGTCCATCGCGGTCGCGGCGTACGCGGCGAGCTCGACCGCGGTGCGCTCGGCGCGCTCGGTGAACACCCCGGGCGTGGCGTGGCCGAGCAGCAGGGCGCCGATCGCGACCCCGCTGCGCGACACCACGGGCACGGCGAGGTAGCTGCGCACCGTGGGATGCCCGTCGGGCGGACCGCGATGGGGATAGTTCTTGGCGTAGCGCGGATCGGCGGTCACGTCGGACAGCCGGATCGCCGCCTGGCCGAGGAACGTGGGCGCCAGCAGCGCGGTGTTGCGCGGCAGCGCGAGCCGGGCGAACCGCTCGCGCAGGGCGCCGGACACGGCGTACAGCAGGTAGCTCTCGGTGCGCCCGTCGCCGGGGCTGTAGAACAGCGCGCCGAGCTCCGCGCCGGTGAGCTCGGTCGCCGCGTCGACCACGGTCTGGGCGAGCCGCTGCGGGTCGAGCTCGGCGGCGATCGCGCGGCCGACCGCGTTGATCCGCTCGGCGTGGCCGACCGCGGTGCGCAGGCGCTCGATCTCGCGGTGCAGGTCAGCGACGTCGGGGAGGGCGTCGTGCATCACGACGCGGCAACTCTAGACTGTCATCGCGCCGGAGGGCGTGAGATCTGCGCGAGACATAGACCGTGCGCTTGCGCGCACCTCGAAGTGAGTCATGAGGCCGCGGTGCCACACTGCGCGGAGCGCTGAACCGCGCACTGCGGCCGAGCGTCGATCAACAAGATCGTCGAGTTGCGGCCCGAGCCCGGGGCCGGACCGCAGGACCCGGGGAACGGGCGTGGCAGCATCTATCGGCGACGCACCGCGCGCTCATGCGGACAGCTGGTGCATGGCGGCGTCGACCTCGTCGAGCTCCCACAGCCGGCGGTCGATCTCGCGATCGAGCTCGAGGTCGAAGCCGGGGCACGCCGTGCGCTGGGCGACCAGCCGGACCAGCTGGTCGATGCCCTCGATCTCGTCGGTGATCTGCGCCATGCGGCGCACGCACTCGTCGCGGTGGCGGATCCGGCGCTGGACGATGTCGCTGCGCCGCGACGACCGGGTGGTCTCGCACGGCATCGGAGCGGGCAGCGCGTCGGCGCCCGACAGCCGCAGCGCATCGACGCAGCGCTGGTGGCTGAGCGCGAGGCGCACGAAGTGATCGAGCAGGTCCTGGAGCTCGAAGCGCGCGGCCTCGATCTCGTCGAGCCGCTCGATCTCGTCGACCATCACGCGGAGCTCGTCGTAGTGCCGGATCCGCGCCGGGCTGGTCCGCCGGACCTGCTTGAGCCTCCGGCAATGGCGCCTGGCGCGGACCTGGGCGCGGGTCTGTTCGTCGAGGTAGCGCCGGACCGGGCGATAACGCGATGCGTTCGCCCCCAGCACCACCACGAGCGCGGCCGCGATGATCGCTCCGAGCACGCCCGCGTAGCCGATGCCCAGGCAGGCCGCGAACAGCGTCACCGCGACGCACACCGGACTGGCGACCGCGCCGCGAAGGTAACCGAGCCGGCTCGTGGCTGCTGGTGGGAGCTTCGGAGGCACGACGACGAGGTGAGGCTGAGAGCGCATGACAGGGACCAGCTACAACCCGCGTGCCACGCTGTGCACGAGTTCAGTCATTCACCGACGGCACGGTTGCGGCCGCTCGCGGTGGTCGCCCGCGCCACGATGTGGCGGTTGCGCGCCGTGCGGGTGGCGCGGGATGGCGGGCGGATCGGCCGCGGCGAGGTGGGACTGCACGACCGCTGCCGCACCCCCCGCGGCGCAGCGGCCGATTCGCGGAATCGGCAGCCGGATCGCGGAATTCACGACCGGTCCACCCGTCCGGGCGGTGCTTGGGACTAGGATGCCGCCGGATGCGGACCTCTCCCCACTGTGTCATTCCCGTGCTTCTCCTCTTGATCGGCGCTGCCGGCTGCCAGAAGCCCGCCAAGCAGCAGCCCGCCGGCGGCTCCGGCCAGGGCTCGGGCCAGACCATGGCCCGGGGTGGCTCCGGCTCCGGTGCGGGTCCGGCCGCCGGTCAGGGCTCGGGCTCGGGCTCCGCGGCGGTCGAGGCCAAGGACATCGACAGCAAGGACATCCTCGCGCGCACCGAGACCGCGCCCGAGGTCCAGGTCAAGCACGTGTTGCTCGCATGGAACGGCATGCCCGCGCCCCGCGGGCTCGATCCGCGCGCCGCCAAGCGCACCAACGCCGAGACCGCGACGCTGGCCCAGGACATCGCCGCCAAGCTCAAGGCCAACCCGGACGCGATCGACGATCTGGCCAAGCAGTACTCCGAGGACCAGGGCTCGGCGTCGACCGGCGAGCCCTACACCGTGAAGCCGAGCTCGCGGTTCGTGCAGCAGTTCAAGGACCTCGCGCTCCGGCTCAAGGAGAAGGAGGTCGGCATCGTCAAGACGATGTTCGGTTACCACGTGATCGTGCGGGTGCCGCCGCCGCCGCCCGATCCGCTGGAGTCCAGCGACGTGATGGCGCGGACCCCGGACACCGGGACGGTGTACGTCCAGCAGCTGCTGATCAGCTGGAAGGACACCATGCTCGCCAAGAGCCCGCAGGGCGATCCGCGCGCCAAGGAGCGGACCAAGGCCGACGCCGACAAGCTGGTCAAGGAGGTGATGGACAAGGCGCGCGCCCCCAAGGCCGACATGAACGCGCTGATGAAGCAGTACTCCGAGGACCCGAGCTCCAAGGACTCCGCCCGGGTCAACGAGATCACGCCCGATATGCCGATCAACGAGCAGTTCGAGAACTTCAAGAAGCTGGTGCTCCGGCTCAAGGTCGGCGAGGTCGGCGCGGTCAAGACCTCGCTCGGCTGGCACATCGTCAAGCGGGTGCCGCCGCCGCCGCCCGATCCGCTGGAGTCGGCCGCGATCCTCAAGCGCGAGCCGGTGACCCAGTCCGCCAAGGTCAAGCACATCCTGCTCGGCTGGAAGGAGGTGCACGCTCCGGGCGACACCAAGGGCGAGAAGCGCGACCGCGCGGCGCTCGACAAGCTGGTCAAGGAGACCGTGGCCAAGCTGGCCAAGGGCGCCAAGATCGAGCCGCTGATGGCCGAGCTGTCCGCGGATCCGGGCTCGGCCAGCGACGGCAAGTCCTACGACGTCACGCCGACCGCCGGGCTGGTGCCGCCGTTCAAGAACCTGTCCTTGCGGCTCAAGGTCGGCGAGGTCGGCGTGGTCAAGAGCGACTTCGGCATCCACATCATCCAGCGCGTCGAGTAGCGCACGCGTCGATCGCGGCCGGTCAGGGGCCGATCACGGGAAGAACCCGGTGTTGAAGAAGTCGGTGAACGTGTTGTTGCCGCTGACCTTGGACAGCGTCGGCAGCCCGAGGATCGCCTCGACCGACCGGACGATCGAGCCGTGGTTGTACAGGACCGAGCTGGTGAAGTTGGGCTTGACGTGCGGGCCGACGACGATCAGCGGGATCATGCCGGTCGAGCCCTCGGGCTCGTCCCACACGATCCACACCACGCCCTGGTGTGCGTTGACGTAGCTGATCAGCGCCGGCATGTTGGCCGCCAGCCAGTTGTCGCCCTGCTTGATCGGATCCGACACCGGCGAGCAGCTGTCGTGCATGTCATTGCACAGGTTCGGCGTGATGAAGTTGTAGGCGGCGACCGCGTTGTTGGTCAGGTCGGTCGCCAGCGCGGTCAGCGGCTTGTGGTGCGCGGCGCAGAACGCGTTGGTCCTGGACGGCGTCGACCCCGACACGTCGCGGAAGAAGATGAACGGGTCGTGCTTGGGCGCGTACTCGCCGCTGGCGGCGATCGGGCAGCCGCCGGTGGTGGTGTTGAGGCCCTCCTGATAGCTCAGCCAGGTCGATCCGGCGGCGGTGATCTGGGTCGACAGGTGGGCGGTGCTGGCCGTGCTGTTGGACGACGATGGGTTGTTGTCGGTGGTGAACGTGTGGTCGGACAACGCGTTGGTGCCGGCCTCCATCCACACGTAGTGCGGCTCGCTGTTGAGCTGGGGCAGCTCGTCGGCGAAGTTGGTGGCGCGGCCGAACATCGGCAGCAGGGTGTTGTTGATGTACGGCGCGTGGGTCGTGTTGCCGTAGATGCTGGACGAGGCGTGGTTCTCCATCGCGATCACGAACACGTGCTGGATCGCCGAGGTGGCCGCCGCGACGGGCGCCTCGGCTGGATCCGCCGTCGGCTCGGCGGGATCGGGATCGGGATTGTCGAGCGCACAGCCGGCGAACGCGAGGCCGCTGGTGACGATGCAGGCGAGTCGATTCATGAGTTCCTCCGCGTTGGCATCTATCACGGCGCCCGCGGCGCCTGCGTCGCGCGACCGCGACAAACGCAAGGCGCGGAGATCGCTACCCGGGCAGATCGGGAGTCGCGGTGGGGCGAGATGCCCAGCGCTCGACCCGGCCGCGCACGCCGAGCACCTCCTCGGTGACACTCGCCCACACCAGATCCAGGATCCGGCCGCCGTCGCCGGTCGCGCCGCGCTCGCGCTCCAGCACGCGGACCGCGCTCGCCAGGTCGCCGGCGATCACCAGTCCGATCCGGTCGGCGGCGCGATCGGTCGCGGCCAGCCAGCCGAGCGCGGCGCGCACCGGATCGCGGTCGCGCAGCCGGCCGGCGAGCCCGCGCACCTGCTCGTAGTCGGCCGCATGCAGCGCGGTGGCCAGCCAGCGCGCCGCGTGGCTCGCCGGATCGGCGGCATGAGCGGCGGCGATCGCGAGCTCGAGGATCTGGGCGAGCTCGGCGGCGCGCGGGCACAGCAGGCGCGCGAACCGGTCGCTGCGCAGGTCGGCGAGCTGGCGGGCGACCACGAACGCGAGCTCGCGGTCGTCGAGCTGGTGGTCCAGCGCGGGGCGACCGAGCACGACCACCGGCGCGAGCACGCCGGCGCGCGGCCGCAGCGCGATCGCGCACGCCGCGACCTGGCCGGGGTCGGCGCACGCGGGTGGGGCGGCGACCCCGAACAGCGTCACCACGCGGCCGAGCACGCGCGCGAGCTCGGCCGGCACCGGCGGGTCGTCGAGCTCGCGCGGCGGCGGCGGCCGGGTCCGGGCGCGCTCGGCGACGAACGCCGGGGCGACCAGCGCGAACAGCGCCGAGAGCTGGAGGTCGACGCCGTCGGTGCCGAGCGCGATCCAGTCGTCGTGGCCGAGCGGCTGGCTCGCGCCGGCCGCGGCGTCGCCGCCGGCCCCCGGGCGGAACAGCGCCTCGAGCTTGTCGTCGACGATATGCATGCTCATGCTCATGCTCATGCTCATGCTCATGCTCATGCCGATGATGTCGAGCGCGTCGTCGCACGCCCGCGCCTTCTCGGGCTGGTGGGTCCGGCGATACAGCGTGCGCAGCGCCTCGTACGACGCGACCCGCCGCTTGTTGCCGCGCAGCACCGCCTGGTGCTGGACGATCGCCTCGCGGGCGTGCCGGGGGCTGGCCTCGAGGTCGGCCTCGAGGTAGAGGTCGGCGAGCCGGGTGCGGCGCTCCAGGTTGTCGGGATCGAGCTGGAGCGCGACCTCGAACGCGGTCACCGCGTCGTCGCGCTGGCCCTGGGCGAGGCACAGCTCGCCGAGCCGGTCCCACAGCCGCAGCCGCTCGCCGCTGCGGCCCTCGTCGGTCCGGACGTGCTCGAGCCGGCGGTAGTAGAACTGCATCACGGCGGTCCGGTCGCCGTCCCGCCCGGCGTCCTCGCCGAGCAGCGCCTCGAGCTCGTCCGCCGCGGTGAACAGCCGCGGATCGTCCTCGATCGCCTGGCCGAACAGGGTCGCCGCGAGCTCGCGCCGGCCGAGCTCGTCGCGCGCGATCATCGCGGCGAGGTGGCGGTAGCGCGCGCGGACCTTCGGATCGTGCTCGGTGTCGATCAGGCGCTGCACCAGGTCGAGGCTGTAGCTCCAGTCGCCCTCGTCGGCGACCAGCCCGAGGAACTTGGTCAGCAGCAGGTGATCGGCGGGCCGGTGGGCCAGCGCCTCGCGGTACATCTCGCGCGCGGTCGCGCGATCGCCGAGCTCGGCGTAGCGGTCGCCGAGCGCCGAGAACCGGGCGCCCTTCTCGTCGGGCGGCGCCAGGTTGGCGAGCGCGAGCTGGTCGGCGAGCTGGGCCTCCGGGCTGCCGACGTCGAGCTCGGCGCGGAGCTGGAGCGCGCCCTGGTGGTCGGGCGCGAGCGCGAGCGCGACCGCGGCGTGGCGCGCGGCGCCCTCGGTGTCGCCGAGCTGATGGGCGCAGCGCGCGACCCGGTAGTGCAGCTCGACCGAGACCTCGGGCTGCAGCAGGTCCTCGTGATCGTCGAGCAGGCCCTCGATCAGCTCGCGCGCGCCGCGCCAGTCGCCGGCCGCCAGCAGCAGGTCGGCGAGCTCGCGGCGGGTCGTCGGATCGTGGGGGTCGAGCTCGACCGCGCGGGTCAGCGCGTCGCGCCGGGCGGCGGCGTCCGCCAGCTGGGTCGCGAGCTGGGCGCGGCGCAGCAGGTAGCCGCGCAGCCGGCCGGGCTCCTGGGTGGTCCGGCACAGCTCGTCGAGCATGGGCGCGAGGTCGGCCAGATCGCCGGGGTCGCCGGTGTCCCAGCACAGCTCGACCAGCGCGAGCCCGGCCTTGGTGTTGGCCGGGTCGGCGGCGCGCGCGTCGCGGTACAGCTGCTTGGCGCGATCGGTGTCGCCGAGCGCGACGCAGAAGTCGGCGGCATCCGCCAGCCAGCGCGACCGCTCCCCTGCGAGCGCCGGCCGGGCGGCGGCATCGACCAGCAGCGTCACCATCGCCGCCAGCTCGCCGCGGTCGCGCAGCAGGGTCGCCAGGCCGTCGACCGCCGGCACCAGGTCGGGGTCGTCGGCGCGCGCCTGCTCGTACAGCGCCTGCGCCTTGTCGTAGTCGTAGTGGCGCGCGACATCCGCGGCGCGGAACACCACGGTCGCGCGCCGCGCCGGCTCGCGGACCAGCCGGGCCAGCCGCTCGAGCGACAGCAGCGCCGCGCCGTCGGAGTCGCCCGCGCGCAGCTCGAGCCGGGCCAGCGCGTCGACCACGTCGAGGTGATCGGGCTCGAGCCGGTCGGCCTCGCGGTACGCCTCGAGCGCGCCGGCGTCGTCGCCGAGCTCGCGCTCGTAGATCAGTCCGAGCTCGCGGTGCAGCTCGGCGCGCTCGCGGTCGCCGACCTGCACCGCGCGGCGGCTCAGCAGGTCGACCAGCGGCGACCACTCGCCCTTGGTCCGGTAGAACAGCTCCAGCGCCTCGTGCGCGGCGGCGTCGGCGGGCGCGATCGCCAGCAGCCGCTCCAGGCAGTCGGCGGCGCGATAGCTCAGCCCGAGCTGCTGCCACGCCGCGGCGAGCTCGGCGAGCCGCCGCGGGCTGGCGTCCTGGGTCGGATCGATCAGCCGCGCCATCGCGTCGAGCGGCAGGTCGGTCCAGCGCTGCGTGATCGCCGCGAGCCGGAGCAGCGCGTCCAGATCGTCGGGCACCGCGGCCTCGGCGAACGCCGCCAGCCGCACGACCAGGGCGCGCTCGGCGTCGCGCCGGTCCTCGAGGTTGGTCGCGAGCTCGCGCAGGATCCTCGCGCGCTCCACGCTGTCCTCGCTGGCCTCGACCCGCGCCAGGTGGTGGTCGACGAAGCGATGGCCCTCGGTGTCGAGCGCGGCGTGCGCGACCTTGGCGGTGGCGCGCTCGACCGCCGCTCGCACCCGCCCCGGGTCGAGCTCGGGGAACTCGTCGAGCAAGGCCCGGACCAGGACCTCGATCGAGCCGAACCCGGCGGTGGTGCCCCGCATCCGGGTATTACACCCGGAACCGGCCGGGCCGTTTCCGTGGATGAGCGGAACCTCCGGCGCTTCCTGCCGATTCTTTGCCGCCGAACGAGCCTCAGCCCGCGCGTTGTCCGCTCACCTGGGACGCCGGAGCCGCGAGGTCGTCTGCGTCCAGTTCGGGGGGCTCAGTCCGGATCGGAGCTCTGGCGCTCGCGGCCGTGCAGGATCCAGGACGCCGCGCGCTCGGCGACGGCGCCGATCGTGAGCGACGGGTTGACCGACAGCGCCGAGGGAATGCTGGCTCCGTCGGTGACGAACAGGCCGGGGTAGTTCCAGACCTCGCCGACGTGGTTGACCACGCCGTCGGCGTCGCTGTCGCCCATGACGCAGCCGCCGAGCGGGTGCGCGGTGACGAGCTTGCGCGACGGCCACCGCCACAAAAAGCTGGTGACGTACTCCCCGCCGGTCTGCTCCGAGATCCGGCGCATCGCCGCTTCCATCTGGCGAAACATGTCGCGGCTGGCGCGGTGGCTCCACCGCACGTCGATCCCGTCGTCCGCCAGCACCAGCTCGCCATCGCCGGCGTCGCTGCCCATGCCGAGATAGGGCAGGAAGTGGTTCGTGCGCCCGCCGCGCAGCAGGCTCCCCACGCCGTCGGTGACGCGGTTGTTCAGGCCGCCGATGCCGAGCGACCGCCCCACGTAGCGGAACAGCAGCTTCGCGGCCGCGACGAGGCGATTGGTGGTGGGCGGCAGCGCACCCTCCAGAAGCCACATCATCGGGTCGGGAAATCCGAGGTCCTCGACGTGGATCGAGTGCTCCTCCGTCGAGCAATCGACCACCGCCGTGATGCTCGGTCCCTGCGCCGGGTCGATCGGCTCGCGCGTGCCCATCGCGCCGGCGAACAGGAAGTCGCCATTGCCGGAGAACCGCCGCCCCAGCTGCGGGCTGAGCTTGGGCAGCGTGCGCACCCGGTCGCGGCAGCGCAGCAGCAGCTCGCTGCTGCCGAGCGTGCCCGCTGCGACCACCACGCGCTTGCCGTGGATCGTCCCCGATTCGCCGCTGGCCCGGCGGTCGAGGCTCAAGACCTGAAAGTCGACGTCGTAGCCCTCGGACTTCCCGCTCGCGGGGCGGATCGCCTCGACGCGATGCAGCGGGAACACCTCGACGCCGTATCTGCGCTCGGCCTCTGCGATGTAGGTGATATCGAGCGTGTTCTTGGCCTGGACCTGACACCCCAGCATGCAATTGCCGCAGTAGGTGCAGGGTTGCTGCGCGGTGCCGGCCGCGTTGTTCCGCTCGCCGCCGGTATACACCGCGATGTTCGTGAGCGCCGGCTGGGCGCCGGTGCCGCGCGCCGCCGCGAGGAACGCCTGGGTCCGCGGCGGCAGCACGCGGCCCTGGGGTGGGGTCAGCGGCTTCGACTCCAGGCGGGCCTGGACCAGGTCGTAGTAGGGATCGAGCAGGTCCCGGCTGAGCGGTTTCGGCCAGCGCGCCAGGACGCGGGCCGGCGCGCGCAGCCCGACATTGAAGTAGTGGAGCGAGCCGCCGCCCACGCCCACGCCCTGGATGACATCGATGTTCTTGAACGCGCGATATTCGAGAAAGCCGGAGTTGCGCGCCGTGGCGTCCCAGAACGCCCTCCCGGTCTGGCCGACGGTGCGCGGGAAGCTCTCGGGGCTCCAGCGCCGCCCCTGCTCGAGGATGGCGACGCGCAGACCCGCCTGCGCCAGGCGGAACGCCGTGATCGCGCCGCCGAAACCGGAACCGATGACCACCGCGTCGTAGGAGCTCGTCATGTCCGGGCAACGATCTCGCTGTGATGGATCCCGAGATGGTGGCCGCGCCAGCCGAAGCGGTAGTACGGCCGTTGCTGGTAGACGTCGCGGCGGAACGGCAGCACGCGGCCGTAGACCTTCTTCATCGTCGCGCGCTCGTAGACGGCGATGTAGTTGTAGCCGCGGTGGCCGACCATGACGTACTTGCCATCCGGCGATACGCGCGTCGCGTAGACGCCGTCGGCCATGCGCCAGTCGGTGACCTGCAGGGTCTGCAGGATGTAGTGCGACGAGTTGCTCGCCGACTTGCGGCTGAATGCACCGAGCACGTTCTTCCCCCGCTTCGGCCACTGCGCGGCCCGGCTGAACCACGATGGGATCGTGAGGGTGACGTCGGCCTGGGCAAAGCTGTTCAGGTCGATCCGCACCACGCTGTGGCCACCGCCGCTGGCGATGTAGAGCGCGTCCTCGGTCGCCTCGACGTCGGAGTTGAGGTGGATCGGGAACTCGGAGCCGCAGCTCCACGTGCGTACGATCTTGGCGGTCGGCAGATCGATCTCGTAGATGTACTCGCGAACGAACGCCGGCGACCACGCGACATAGTCCTCGCTGTCGGTGACGAACGAGTAGGTCAGCGCATATCCGAGCGGCTTGGTCGGATGGACGCAGTTGTGCCACACGTTGTTCTGGACCCGGATCACGCGTGCGCGCTTGTTCGGATCGGGTTCCTTCAGATCGAACACGCAGACCTGCCGGACGTCGAACCGCTCGGGTCCGAGATCGCCGATCAGGATGTAGCGGCGCGTTGCGTCCCACCGCAGCTCGTGCGCGTTCTCCAGCCGATGCGGCCCCAGCTGCTCCGGTGCCTTGAGGTCGTCGACGTTGAACCGGTAGATGTGATCGCCGATCGCGCCGATGAAGTGCTGGTTGTCGGGCTCCCACAGGTGGTGGGTATTCGATCGGAGCCGATACGCCGCCTGCTCGAAGTACATCGCAGACTGGCGGCGGACCTCCCGGATCTTGTCGGGCTTGCTGATGTCGAGCACGACGATCTGCTGGCTGAAGTTGCCGAGCAGGGCGAGCTGGGCGTTGTGCGCGAGCGACACGTTGTGCGCGGCGCTGATCCCTTCGAAGTGCTGGAAGTAGAACTTGCGCTCGGGCCAATCGAACCGCAGCACGCCGGCGCTGCCGATCAGACCGTCGAGATGAGGACCATCGAGCGCCATGTAGGCGCTCCAGGGTGCGTCGTTCTTCATGGCGTCTCCCCCCGCAGCTGGCGCTTGAAGTAGAACGCGCCCTCGCCGGGATAGGCGCGCTGGTCGAGCGGCTGGAATGCGATCAGATCCCAGCCGCTGCGACCGAACTCGTTGAGCACCGCTTCACTCACGAGCGAGCCCGACGGGCCGATCTTGATCACCTTGTATTCCCAAGCGACCGCTGGTGGTTTGTCCATCTCCATCTCCATCTCCCTGTATCTCCGTCATCTGCCGGTGCGACCGGGCTCAGGTATTCTCGAGATCGAAGCCGATCTTCAAGCGCCGCGCGTGCCACTCCTCGTCCATGAGCAAGAAGTACGCGAACAGGCCGTACTTGTACTTCGCGATCTCGGTGGTCGGGTTCCACGGCACGAGCCAGTCCATCGAATAGAACAGCTGGCCGAGGTACAGGCCATCGGCGATCTGCACGATCTCGTCGATGCAGAAGCAATCGGGGACCGGATTGTGCAGGGCCTTCCAGCGATAGTTGAACTGGAACACCTGCTTGCCCGCGTTGGGCGCGTAGACGCTCGGTGCCTGCTTGCCGATGAAGAAGAACGTCTTCGCGTCGTAGCCGTACAGCCGGCGCTCCTCGGGCGTGGCGTCCTCGAGCGGGGCGTGCGCCGCCTCGGCGAGCGCGCGGATGAACCGCTGCTTGGCCGTGCGGAACACGACGGTGTTGGCGCAATAGAACGTCTCGACCTCGGCCTTCTCCCAGCCGTCGGTCAGGGTGGCGAGCCGCGCCTTGTCGATCGGATCGAACTTCTTTCCGGTCCACGGCGAGAAGCTGCGGATCGCCTGCCAGGCGACGTCGACCCCGTTGATGCGCGCCGCCGCGAGCAGGCCGTCGACCTGCCACGACACCAGCGCGCCGCGATAGAACCCTTCCATCCGCGTGGGGGCGATGCCGGCGTTGAACAGCGCCTGCAGCTTCCCGAACGCCGGCGATTTCGAATCGAGCTCCTGGTGCAGCGCGTTCGAATACGACTTGAGCAGGTCGATCACGGTGCCCGCCTGCACCAGATCGGTCTTGACCTCGGCGAGCGCGGCGGCGTCGACGTTGCCGTCGCCGGGCGGGGCCAGCGTCAGCGTCGTGAACTTGGGTCGCGGCGCGGATCGCGGCACCGCGCCGACGGTCTGCGTCGTGATGTCGGCGTCGGGGATGTCGAGGTGCGGGAACAGCCGCTTCGCCTCGGGGTGCCACCATTCGCGGAACAACAGGAAGTATCCGAAGTGCTGATATCGATAGCGCTCGGCCGGCGCGCTCGGATCGAAGTGCTCCAGCAGGTGGTCGGTCGCGAACATCACCTGGCCGAGGTACATCCCGCTCGCGATCTCGACCAGCTCGTCGACCAGGTACATCAGCGGCCAGTGATTGCCGAGCGCGTGGATGCGGTAGTTCAGGCGGAACACATCGCGCGGCGTGCCGGCGTAGAACGAGCGGGCGCGGTGGCCGGCGAAGTGTCCGCCGTTGCGATCGTAGCCGTAGTGCAGCCGCTCGGCCTCCGAGGCGTCCTTGAGGTGCCACATGAACGTCAGCACGTCGCCGAGCGCGACGTTGAGCGGCGCGTGCTCCGTGACGCGGAAGTGGTTGATGCCGCGGAACACGGGCACGTCCTTGGGCAGCGAATCGCCGATCACGCTGGCGCGGTCGTCGGCGGTCATCGGCGTCATCGTCTTGCCCACCCATGGCGTCTCGGCACCGATGACGGAGCCCCAGATGAACCCCATGACGTTGCCGTAGTCCGCCGCCACGCCGGTGAGATCCCCGGTGCGCAGGCCAGGGGCGATGCCGTAGTGATGGCCGGGCATGCGATCGGGAGTCGCGCCGAGCTCGAACAGGCGCGCCATCTTGCGGAACGGGAGCGCGTTGTTGTCGAAGCTGCCCTTGAGCTCCTCCATGTAGCGCTGGAAGACCTCGAGGATCGACGCGGCGCCCGACGCGTCGTTCTTGATCTGCTTGATCAGATCGTCGTCGTCGACGCCGGCCAGGCAGGTGTACGTCGTCAGCGTCTCGCGCGACACCGGCGTGAGCGCCTGTGGGTCGCTCGTGGCCAGGCCCGCCTTGGCGAGCACGTCGGCCGTGAGCTCGAGATGGAACTCCTCCTTCTCGGAGGCGTTGAACCGCGTCGCGCCCTTGGTGGTCAGCAGCTCGCGGCCGTCGATGGTCTTGACCTTGACGTAGAGGTCGGGCTTGCGATCGAAGAAGCTCTTGAACTTCTGCTCGCTGTAGGCGAGGTGGAACTCGCCCGTCGGGCTCGACAGCACCTCGCCGAGGAAGTCATCGAAGACCGGATCCTTGTCGAACGCGGCGATCACGACGCCGGGGACGCCGCGACCCGATTTGGGCTCGACCACCATACCGAAGAGTTCGTAGTTCATGCACCGTCTCCCTGATGAGCACGCAAGCGGGTTGTGGCTTCAAGCGACTTTTCGTTTCAAGCCGAGTGACTGTTTCGCAGCAAGTTGCCGTTTCCATGACACCAGCCACACCACGAGGGGTGCGGCGCAGTAGAGCGTCAGCGCCCAGAAGCTCGCGAAGAACACGTGGTCGTGCCAGATCAGCTGCATCGAGCTGGGATCGCGAACGAACGCGTCGTACGAGCCGAGGTGAATGAACGCCTGCCAGCGCACGCCCACCAGGACGATGGTCGCGGCGACGGCGCCCAGGTAGACGGCGCGAAGCCGGAGCCGCGCGCCGCCGAGCGCCCAGCGAAAGCCGAGCCAGTTCCCGAACCACGCCGCCGCGGTCAGCAGCAGCAGGAATGCGGCGTACAGCGCGGCGCTGGCGGGTGTGCCGGCGGTGCGCTCGAACGCGCCGGACACGTACTGGCTCTCCCAGCCCGGCCACGCGAGCATGAACAGCGTGGCCGACGGGCCGAGCACCAGGCCCGGATAGAGCAGCACGCGGCGTTGCGCTTGCACGTAGACCGGGTGATTCGATAGCGCGGACCGCGACCGATCCGCTTCGACGAGCGGCGACGCGACATCGGCGTAGAACGCGCCGATGGCGAAGCAAGCCTGGATATCCGTGACGATCACGGGATCGGCCGATCACCGGGTGGCGCCGCGGCCGCACCCACCGGAACCTGGGCGCGCGGCCGTCGCACTTCGCGATCGGAATGCCCGCCGACTCCACACACTCCGCCCTCCATGCGTTCATCCGTACCACAAAATGCTCGCGTGCGGGATGCAGCAAAACGTCGCATATCTAGTTCTCTCGGTAGATTTCTATGCTCGGAATTCGCATGGCTGTCATTGCCTATAGCAATCGCAATCTGCGGACCTGGTAGTTCTGCGCGATGGTCGCGAGCACTGCGCTCGACGCTTGCTCCCCGTGGGCCCCCAGGACGGTGAGGATGCGCGACGCCTCGCTGATCCGACCGTCCGGGGTGTCGCGGTACAGGCCCATGCCGGATGCGCGGTTCGCCGCCGTGGTCGCGAGGTCGAGCAACCGCCCGGCGGGCTCGCCGCCATGCGCGGCCACCAGGAACTCGATGTAGGCAGCCTCGAACGCGGCGGCGCGCTGCTCGAAGCCCTCGAACCGCGTGGTCTCCTGGTAGGAGACGATCTCTCGCGCGCTGGGGCCGAGCAGCGGCGCATAGCGCTTCTCCCAGGCGACCCGCAGCGGCGCGATCCGCGCGCGTAGCAGCGGCGACAGCGCCTTGGCCGCGGCCGGGTCGGTGAGGCTGGGCGCGAGGCCGTTGGCCGACGGCACCGCGGCCCAGTAGCGCGCGTGGGTCAACACCGCATCGTCGAGCGTGAACACCGCCAGGACGATCGCGTCGCTGGCCAGCCCGGGGGCAGCCTCCAGGCTGCGGTCGAACGCGGCCCACGCCTCGATCAGGTGGTTGGCGGCGGTGGTGCGGGCGGCGCGTGCGGCGCGCGCGGCGACCGGCTCGGGGCCGCGGCCGGCGTGGCTGAGCGCGGCGCGCAGCTCGGCGTGCGCGGCGAGCATCTCGAGGTAGGCCGCGGTCGAGGCGCGGTCGAGGTCGCGGATCATCCGGTCGAGCTCGATCACGCGATCGAACTGCGCGGTCTCCCCGGCGCGCGGCGCCACCGCGATCGCCTGCTTGAGCTCGTCGATGCTCGGCCCGCTCGCGTCGCGCGGCGTGTACGGGTCGGCGACGAACGCCGCGATGTAGTTGCGGGCGAGCGGGGCGAGCAGCGAGGGAGCGGCGCTGCGCAGCGCCGCGGCGCACAGCGCGGCGGCCTCGTACTCGTCATCGCGCGTGCCGCCGACCTGCCACAGCACGTAGGCCTTGGCGATCGTCACGTCGGGGTCGGTGGTGCCGATCGCGGCCTCGACGTCTGCGACCTCGGCGACCAGGCCGGCGAGGCCCTGCTGGGTATGCAGCCGGCCGGGCTGGGTGAACAGCGAGTGCAGCAGCGTGACCTTCTTGAGCTGGCCGCGGTACCTGGCGAGGTCGGACGGCGCGAGGATCTCGAGCTGCGACTCGCGGTAGCGCGCCTCGGTCACGTCGAGCGCGCCGGTCGCGACGTCGAACGCGGCGCGCTGGACCTCCAGCTGCTGGCCGGCGCGGCGCTCCGAGTCGCGCGGCAGGTACCCGGCGAGGAAGTTGAGCAGCAGCGCGCCACCGGCGGCGAGCGCGAGCTGCGGCAACAGGCGGGTCAGGCTCTGCCAGCCGATCGCCCGCAGCCGCGTCGTGCCGCGCTGGCCGGCGATCGCGACCGCATCGGCGAGCTCGCGGAACAGGCGCCACGCGATGAACGCGATCAGGCCGACCAGCCCGATCAGGGCGGCGATCCGCACCAGCATGCCCTCGAGGCTGAGGCTCTGCTTGGTCGCGATCACGTCGATGTTGCCGATCCGGCGCCCGGCGATCTCGTCGGCCTGCTCGAGGCGCTGGCGCGCGGCGTCGTCGGCCTGCTGGATCGACGAGCTGACCACGAGCTGCAGGTCGTTGATCCGCGTCGTGAGCATCTGGTCGACGCGGGCCAGGTTCGCCGCGGCGGTGTCATCGAGCTGCTTGATCAGCGCATGTCCGGCCGTCTCGGCGCGATCGAGGATCTGCGTCGCGTCGGTCTCCAGCCGGCCGATCAGGAGATCGACGCGGTCGATCGTGTGATCGGTCGTGGCCTGGACCTGCAGGATGCGCGCTTCCAGGGTGTGATCGACCTGGGCCACGGTGTCCTTCGCCATCACGCCGGCGCGATCGAGGTTGGTCGCGAGGGCTTGATCGACGTCGGCGATCAGGCGGTGGCCGGTGTCCTCGGCGCTGCGGATCACCGGGGTCGTGATCGACTCGATGAGCCCACCCGCCGGCGCGCCCAGCACGCCGCCGATCGCGCGGCCGGCGGTCGCCAGCGCGCTCGCCACCGCCTTGAGTGGATTCCACGCCTCGGCGCGCGAGGCCGGCATCGCGAGCAAGCAGATCGCGACGATCAGCGCGCGGTTCATGGCATCCCCCGCGTCGAGCTCGGCGCGATCACGAACCGATCGATCAGCCGCGGCATCGGGCGCCGCGCGGTCGGATCATCGATGCCGATCACGTATCCGGTGAGCGCGTCCCGGGTGACGTGGAACCGGATCCACTGCTTGCACGCCGTGGCCCGCGCGGTGATCCCGGCCTCGTTGTTGTGCCCGCTCCACCCCCCGCAGGTCAGCAGATAGAACCCGAACTGCATCGGCACGACAAACCCGCCGACCAGCCACGCGAGCAGGGTGGACGACCACCCGCCCTGGGACACCTCGCCCCATGGACCCCAGTGCAGCACCGCGATCGCGCCGAGGCCCTGGATCAGCCACAGCGCGGTGACCAGCACGGCCGGGGCGCGGCGATACATCGCCTTGCCGAGCGGCGCGAACGCGACCAGCATCGCGGCGATGGTCACGGCGGCGACCAGCCAGCCGCGCGAGATCAGCAGGTACGGCAGGACGAGCTGCATCGCGGCGTGCGCGAGGCCGAGCACGCCAAACCCGATCGTGGACAGCCGGCCGGGCAGGTCGGCGGCGCCGCGCAGGCTGGCAAACAGCACGAGCGCGATCACGAAGCTCGTCGCGCAGACCATCCACAGCGACGTCCCCGACAGCGGGTCCATGCCGGGGAGGTACGGGTGCAGCACGATCGGCAGGGCGACCGCCGCGATGGCGCCGAGCGGCGCGATGAACACCGAGAGCTCCCACAGCCGCTCGAGCACAGGATGCGCGGCCGCCGCGTCCCGGCGGCGGGCCTGCTTGCCGTGATGGACCTTCCGGCGCGCCAGGTGCCTGGCCAGGTGGAGCGAGCCCAGGCACAGGCCGAGCGACGCCGCGATGCACAGCGTCCACCACAACGGGCCGAGCAGGTCCGCCGGGGGCCGCGGCCAGTGGCAATAGAACAGCCATGCCAGCCCGGCGCCGAGCAGCCACAGCATCCCCGCGTCGATGATCTTCCGCGGGTTGACCAGCGCCGCGGCGGTCCGCTTGCGCGATTCGCGCGGGTCCGGATACTTGATCGCCGCCGCGAGCGTCCCGCACGAATGCTCGGTGGGATGGGTGAACGCGCCGCCGCCGCCGCTGACCACGGTCGCGACCGACGTCGGGATCACCGGCCCGGGCCCGCGCTGGCCGTTGTACCGCGCGTAGTGGTGGGTGTCCCCGGACAGGTACAGGCGGCAGGTGCCGGACGCCGGCAGCTCTCCGCCGGAGTCGGGGGTGAACGCCGGAGCGAACCCGGGCGCCGGCGCGGCCGGGTCCGGGGCGAGCAGCTGCAGGTAGGCCTTGCGCTGCTTGTCTTCCGGATCAGGATCGACGGCCACGCGGTCGAGCGCCACCGGCGGCGTCGGCGTGCACAGGATCAGGCGATCCGGCACGGGGCCGTGGCGGAAGTACATCCGCTGGCGATAGTCGATGCCGTGGGCCTGCAGGTCCACGCCCCACAGCTGCCAGCCGTGGGGCAGCAAGATCTTGATGTACGACGCCTCCTGGGTGGTGTGGAATCCGCTCAACCCGAGGACGCCGGCCGCTCCGCTGGGATAGGGCTTCCGGAACAGCCGATTGAATCCGACCAGGTTGTCGTAATAATCGTGATTGCCCGGAATCGCAAAGATCGGCCGCGACCTCCGCGGCTCGCCGGCGTGCGCGGCGTTGAGCGGCAGCACGAAGCGCCGCCGCAGCGTGACCTCGTCGGCGACGTGGTAGGCGGTGTCACCGCCGACGAACAGGAACTCTCCGACCGGCAGCTCCGGGTGCCTGGCGCGCAGCGAGCTGGCTGCGAACGCGCGGCCGAACTGGCTGGCGAGCGAGCGCATCACCCGCGGGTCGTCCCCGGTGTCCGCGATGTAGTCGAACCACAGCTCGTCGCCGCCGCTGAGATTGGCGACCGAGGCCTGCGACATCCAGTCGCGCAGATCGAGCTCGTTGGCGACGAAGCTCCGCGCGATCAGCAGCAGCTTGCGCAAGAGGCCGGCGCCGAGCAGCCACTTGACCGCGGCGCCCTCCGGCTCGTGGTCGTCGGCGTCGACCTCGCGGGCCGCGACCATGGCGGACGCCGGCGTGGCCAGCGGAATCCGCTTGATGCCAGCCCCGGAGCCCGAGGTCTCCGCCGGTGTGCCGTCCACCGGCACCGCGCGCCGCAATTCTCCCGACGAGTCACTCTCGACGCCCATGCTCCCTCCGTCACCCTCACGTCACCCTCCGCGACGTGAACCGGTACAAGGTAACGACGGACCCCGGGGCTGGCAACTGTAATCGTCTGTAATTGCGCGCCTGGGTCACGGCTCCCGACGAGCAACCATTGCAGACGAATTCTGCCGCGGCAGCGTGACTGTCCGGCGCGCGCCGCGCGCAGAGCGGCCGTCCTGCTGCAGCGGGCCGGGCTGGCCGGCGTCCGGCCGAGCTGCGATGATTGGCGCCCCGTGACCGCGCCGAACATCCGCGTCGAACATCGCGAAAGCCTGGCGTTTGCACTGAGCGAGGCCGCCGAGCTCGAGCACGGCCTGCTGTGCTGCTACCTGTACACCGCATTCAGCATCGGCCCGCGCTGCGAGCGCCGCCACGCTGCCGAGCAGGCCGCGGCGATCGCGCGCTGGCGTGCGGAGATCACCGACATCGCGCGCGACGAGATGATCCACCTGGCGCTGGTGTCAAATCTGTTGAACGCGATCGGCGCGGCGCCGCACTTCATGCGGCCGAACTTCCCGGTCGCGTCGGGCTACCACCCGGCCGGCATCGTGGTGTCGCTCGCGCCGTTCTGCCTGTCGACGATCCAGCACTTCGTCTACCTGGAGCGGCCCGAGGACGTGATCGAGCGCGAGGGCGAGGGCTTTGCGCGCCGGCCGTACACGCGGATCGGTCACGCCGGGCGGCTGGTGCCGAGCGGGCAGGACTACGCGACCCAGGGCGACCTCTACCGCTGGATCCGCGACGGCTTCGCCCACCTGATCGAGCTCCACGGCGCGGCCCAGGTGCTGTGCGGCGATCCGCGGCTGCAGGTGACGTCGTCGCAGCTCGGCCTGCCGGGCGTCACCGCGGTCACCGATCTGGCGTCCGCCGAGCGCGCGCTCGACACGATCGTGACCCAGGGCGAGGGCGCGCCGCAGTGCCCGGGCCACTCGCACTACAGCCGGTTCCTGGCGATCCGCAACGAGCTGGAGGCGGTGCTCGCCGCCGACCCGACGTTCGCGCCGGCGGCCGGCATCGCCTACAACCCGGTGATGCGGCAGCCCGCCAACCCCGAGGGGCTGGTGTGGGTCGACGCCGAGCCGGCGGCCAGCGTGCTCGACGTCGCCAACGCGATCTACGCATTCACGCTGCGCGCCCTGGGCGTGCTGTACTCGCCGGTCGCGCTCGCCGGCGAGTCGCGCGCGCTCGCGCTCGAGGCGGTCAATACCGGGATGCGCGGCCTGACCCCGATCGGCGAGCTGCTGACCGAGCTGCCGGCGCGGCGCTCGGATCCGGCGGTGCGCGCCGGCGTCAGCTTCGCGATGTCGCGCTCGCTCCACCCGCTGCCCGAGCCGCGCGCCGCGCTGCGCACGCTGTACGAGGCGATCGCCGCGGTCGCCGGCGGGATCCGCAGCCACGTCGTGCCGCTCGACGCCAGCCTGCTCGCCACCGCCGAGCGGTTCGACGATCTCGCCCATCGCCTGGAGCGCGCCGCCGACCGCGCCGCCGCGATCACCGCCGCGGTGCCGGCGGAGTCCGCCGCCGCGCGAGCTCCGGACTCGCCCATGCCGTCCACGCGGGTCGCAGCGCCGGGCGGCACGGGCGCGGGTACGGGCGCGGGTACGGGCGAGGGCACGGGCGGGATCGAAGAGGCGCGCGGCGAGCAGCTCGTGCTCCGGTTCGAGGCCCGGCGCTGCATCCACGCCCGCCACTGCGTGCTCGGCGCACCGCGCGTGTTCCTCGCCAACGTCAAGGGCCCGTGGTTGCACCCCGACGAGATGCCGGTCGAGGGCCTGGTCCACATCGCGCGCAGCTGCCCGTCGGGCGCGATCACCTACCAGCGGCTCGACGGCGGCGCGGACGAGCCGGTCCCCGAGGTCAACGAGCTCCGGCTGCGCGAGAACGGTCCGTACGCGGTGCGGGCGGACGTCGAGCTCGCCGGGCACGGCCGGCTGCTGCGCGCGACGCTGTGCCGGTGCGGCGCGTCGAGCAACAAGCCGTTCTGCGACGGCTCGCACAACGCCGCCCGGTTCGCCGCGACCGGTGAGCCGGCGACCCGCGAGTCCACGCCGCTCGCCCGGCGCGGCGGCCGGCTGGAGATCCGGCCCCAGCCCGACGGCCCGCTCGTGCTGACCGGCAGCCTCGAGATCTGCGCCGGCACCGGGCGCACCGTCGACCGCGTCAGCTCGGCCCGGCTGTGCCGGTGCGGTGGCTCGAGCACCAAGCCGTTCTGCGACGGCACCCACGCGAAGATCGGGTTCCGCGCGCCGTGACCGCACGCTCGGTGCTCAGGGCCGGCGCTCGCTGCCGCGCAGCAGCGAGGTGACGATCCCGATCGCCGCGATCGCCGCGCACACCAGCAGCGCGGCGCGATAACCGCGGACGAACGTCGCCGACAGCGCCGGATCGCCCGGGCGCTGGAGCAGGGCGCGGCCGGCGTCCGCCGCGCCGAGCGTGCCGAACACCGCGCCGGCGATCGCGACGCTGATCGCCTGGCCCATCGTGCGGCCGGTCGCCAGCATGCCGGCGGCGACTCCTCTGCGGTCGGCCGGCGCGGCGCCCATGATCGCGCTGTTGTTCGGCGACTGGAACAGCCCCTGGCCGAGCGCGGCCACCAGCTGCGGCCAGATCACGCCCCACAGCCCGGTCCGCTCGTCGAGCCGCGCCAGGCACGCCAGGCCCAGGCACAGCAGCGCCATGCCGGCCGACGCGAGCCAGCGCGTGCCGATCCGGTCGGCGAGCCGCCCGCTGATCGGTGCGACCACGCCGACCACGAGCGGGAACGGCGTCAGCAGCAGCCCGGTGCGCGCCGGCGAGTCCCCGCGCAGCTGCTCGAGGTAGAATGGCAGCAGGAACGCGACCGCGAACGCGGCGAGGAAGCTCAGCACCAGGCTGACGGTTGCCCACGCGAACAGCCGATCGCGAAACAGCCGGCGATCGAGCAGCGGCGCCTCGCAGCGGCGCTCGTGGAACGCGAACCACAGCGCCGCGACCAGCGCGGCCGCCAGCAGGCCGCTCACCCACGGCGAGCCCCAGCCGATCTCGTTGCCGAGCGACAGCCCTGCCGTCAGCCCGGCGAGCCCGGCGCCGAGCAAGATCGCGCCCGGGACGTCGAACCGCGTGCGCTGGGTCCGGCGGTCGGACGGCAGCGCCAGCCGGGTCGCGATCACACCCGCGATCCCGATCGGCAGGTTGACATAGAAGATCCAGCGCCAGCTCGCGAGCTCGGTGATGATGCCGCCGAGCGCCGGCCCGGCGCTGACCCCGAGTGCGACGATCGTCGCGTTGAGCCCGAGCGCACGGCCGCGCTCCTCGGGCGGGAACGCCGAGGTCAGCATCGCCGGGCTGATCGCCATCAGCAGCGCACCTCCGACGCCCTGCAGCACGCGCGCGCCGATCAGAAATCCCAGCGTGGGCGCCGCGCCGCACAGCGCCGAGCCGATCGTGAACACCACCAGGCCGGCCAGCCACAGCGCGCGATGCCCGACGCGATCCGACAGCCGGCCGATCGTGAGCAACAGCGCCGCGATCGCGACCAGGTATGCGATGATCACCCACTCCACCGCGGCGCCGACCGGGACCCCGAAGTGCCGCGCGATCGCCGGCAGGCTGACGTTGACGATCGACGAGTCCAGCGTGCACATGAACACGCCGATCCCCACGATCGCCAGCACCGTCCACTTGCTGGGCTGGCGCGGTGCGCGCGGTGTGACACCGGCGCCCCCGGTGGTCTGGGGCCCGGGGGACCTCGGCGGCATGAGATGCGCTCGTGCAACCGATGTGCTCGGCGTCTGTTGCGCCGTGCGCCGCTGGCGATCGAGCAGGGGATGCCGTCAGCGCGGCTCGTCCCCGAACACCGTCGCCTCGAGCCGCTTCACGCGGCCTGGTAGATCCATGTACTTCTCGTCATGGGCCGTCATCAGCGTGGACATCCATTCGCGGAGCGCCCCGGCGTGGCGCGCGAGATCCGCCTGCAGTTGCTGACCGAGGCCGTCCATGCGCGCCAGCAGCACCCCCGCCATGTTCTCGAGGTCCTTCTTGGTGGCGTAGTTCTCGAGGTCCTTCTTGGTGGCGTAGTTCTCGAGGTCCTTCTTGGTGGCGAAGCGCTCGAGGTCCTTCTTGGTGGCGAAGCGCTCGAGGTCCTTCTTGGTGGCGAAGCGCTCGAGGTCCTTCTTGAGGTCCTTCCTGGTGGGAAAGCTCTCGAGCTTTCTGTCGAGCTCCTGCGTGAGTTCCCGCTTGAACTCTCGGAGCTCCTGCTGGAGCTCGCCGCGTGTCACTGGCGTCGACATCTCGGTTGATTTCGCCACGACTACACCTCCCCGCGAGCGAGTGCAAGACGTGAGTCTTGCGCCCGGAGCAACCCGGCGACATTCCTCGCGTGCGTCTTCCCTCCGGGCCGAGCTTCCGCAAGCCGGAGTGGCCGTGGCTTCCACGATCGTGTGATCCGATCGAACCGAACGAGCGAGCGCTGATGTGCGTGCATGCTCGCCGGCACAGCAGGAACCCTGCCAGTGCGCGCCAACAGATCCCGGAGCGTTGAGAGCTCCGGCGTCCGGCGTCCGCAATCTGTCCGGATATCGGACAGATGTCCGAGATCTGGCCAAGGCCCGGACATCGCACATCGCAACGCCGCGCCGCCGGCGGCGGTGCCGCGCGCTACGTCGTGATCTTGCAGCGCGTGACGATGAGCGGGACCCGCTGATCGCCGCGCCGTACCGTCACGGTGATCGTCGTGCCCTCGATGCCGCGGATCTTGGACACCGCGCCGTCGACGCCGAGCGGGGGACCGCCAGGCCGTCGATCGCGGTGACCTGGTCGCCGATGACGATGCCGGCGGCCTCGGCGCCGCCGCCGGCGATGATGCGGGTGACGCGCAGCGCGTCGCCGTCGGCCGTGAACACGATGCCGATGCCGACCAGCTCGGTGCTCGGCTGCTGGCCCTCGACCAGCCGGGTCAGCCCGATCGCGAGCGGGCCGAGCGTCGCGCCGTCGCTGGCGGTCATGCCGGATTCGATCCGGGCGTTGAAGCCGGCGGCGGTGATGCTGACCGACAGCGCGCCGGGAGGGATGCCGGTGAGCTCGAAGGTGCCGTCGGGCCTGGTGACGGTGCCGGCGTTGGCGGGCTGGATGCTGGCGCCGCCGCTGTTGGCCTCGCGCACGATGCGGGCGTGGCCGATCGGGCGCTGGTCGACGGCGTCGACCACGCTGCCGCGCAGGGTGGGGCCGGTGCTGAGGGTGAGGGTGACGTCGCTGGCGCCGGCGGGGGTGGGGGCGCTGGGCGCCCAGCCCGGGGCCGAGGCGAGCAGCTCGTAGCTGCCGGCGGGGACGCGGACCTCGAACCGGCCGCGCGGGCCGACCAGCGAGCGCGCGGCGATCAGGCGCCGGGACGGCGGCCGGCGTGGGGCGTGGGGCGCGGGGCGCGGGGCGGTGGCGACCGAGGGTGCGCTGCGGTCGCGGGTGAGCTACAGCGCGGCCAGCGCGCCGAGCAGGGCGAGCAGGACGAGGACGGCGAGCACGACGGCAGTCGGTCTTGGTCTTCACGGTGGCTCCTGGAGCAGGTCGTCGGCGTCGGCGTCGCCGTGCACGAGCGAGCGAGCCAGGGCGCGCAACCCGTCGAGCTCCTGGAGCACGGTCCGGTGTCACTGCCCCTCATCATGCGGCCGCGGCGCGGAGTGTTGGTGACGGGGGGCCGGCAGCAGCGATTCCGACAGGTGCCGGGTTGCCGGGTCGCTTCTCTTTACAGGGCAAGTGGAGCTGCGAGGGAACCCCGCAGCGCGTCGTGACACCGGCCACGCCGGACGGGCGCTGCGGCGCACTTCGGGGGCGACCGGGGGAGGATTCCGGGACAAAGTGTTTCGCGCGGCCGCCCGGCGGGGAGCCGGTGGAGCGCGGCGTGCGCGGCCGGGGCGGCATGGCTCTGGCAATCGCCAGCAGCGTGGATGATCGGTTGCATCGCGGAGCGCGCTCGCCGTGACCACGGTCCTGCTGGTCGACGATGAGCCCGGGGTCCGGTTCGCGCTGAGCGAGGTGCTGCACGACCGGGGCTATCGCGTGGTCAGCGCCAGCTCGGGAGCCGAGGCGCTGGCGGCGCTCGACGGGGTGGACGTGGTGGTGACCGATCTGTCGATGCCCGGGATGGACGGCCTCGAGCTGGTGTCGCAGATCGCGGCGCGCGCGCCGGCGCTGCCGGTGATCTTGCTGACCGCGCACGGCTCGGAGCACCTGCTCCGGATCGCCTCGAGCCGCGGCGCGTGCGGCTGCCTGAGCAAGCCGTTCGACATCGACGAGATCGCCCTGGTGGTCGAGCGCGCGCTCTGCCGCCCGCCGCGCTGAACCAGCGGGCGAAGTCGCGCGGCGGCGCCAGGCCGCTGGCGCCCGGCCAAGTCGCACATATTGCAGCCTGCGAGATCGTCTGTGTGCAGGGCTGTCACGTGCGGATACGCCCGGCGTGCCGTTGTGCCTCAACTACTGGAACTCATTGGACAATTACTGATTCGTGGCTACAACGTCCGTGTGATGCTCCCCAGCCTGATCGGCCAGTATCGGATCGTACGCAAGATCGGCGCAGGCGGGATGGGCCTGGTCTACCTCGGCGAGCACACGCTGCTCCGGCGGCGCGCCGCGATCAAGACGCTGCTGCCGACGGTGGCCGCCAACAAGGAGATCGTCGAGCGGTTCTTCAACGAGGCGCGCGCGACCTCGGCGATCGCGGACCCCGGGGTGATCCAGATCTTCGATTTCGGCTATCACGTCGACGGCACCGCGTACATCGTGATGGAGCTGCTCGAGGGCGAGGCGCTGTCGGCGCGGCTCGACCGGCTCGGCAAGCTCGCGCTCGGCGACGCGCTCCGGTTCGCTCGTCAGGTCACCGGCTCGCTCGCCGCGGCGCACGCCCGCGACATCGTCCACCGCGATCTCAAGCCGGAGAACATCTTCCTGGTGCGCGACGCGGAGGCGCAGGGCGGCGAGCGCACGAAGATCATCGATTTCGGGATCTGCAAGGTGGGCGCGGGCGATCCGATGCTGACCGAGGTCGGCGTGATGATCGGGACGCCGGTGTACATGTCGCCGGAGCAGTGCCGCGGCTCGGCCGAGGTCGACGCGCGGTCCGATGTCTACGCGTTCGGCTGCCTGCTGTTCCACATGCTGACCGGGCGGCCGCCGTTCGTCGGCGAGGCGTCCGGCGATCTGGTGGTCGCCCACCTCGAGCAGGAGCCGCCGCCGCCGAGCCAGCTCGCGCCCGGGCTGCCGCCGGCGGTCGATGCGCTGGTGCTGCGCTGCCTGGCCAAGCCACCGGACGAGCGGTTCGCGTCGATGGTCGAGCTGCAGGCCGCGCTCGGCGCGCTCGCGGTCGACACCGAGGCCGCCGAGCCGGCGGTCCCGGCGCCGGCCCGGACCGTGCCGCTCGGCCGTGGGTTTCGCTCGGTGTACGACGCCAACCTGGCGGCCGCGCTCGGTGGATCGTCGGTGTTCCGCCCGGGCTCGCCCGTGCCGGACGCACTGCGCGCGCGGCTGACCTTTGCGCCGCCGCCTGCCATCACGCCGACCGGCGAGGAGGACGACGGCAACGGCGAGCTCGCGCCGCGATCCCGCGCCGGCGTGCGGGCCGCGCTGGCCTGCGTGCTCGTGGTCGGCGTCGCGGCCGGGCTGATCGCCACACCGCTGATCGTGAGCAAGGACCGGACGCCGTCGGCGGCCGCGGGCGCCGGGCCCGCCGCGCCGCTGCGGGTCGAGGCTGAGCCGGTGGAGCCGCCGCCGGAGACCTCGGGCGCCGTGCGCGCCGTCCCACCGGCCGTGGAGGCCGCCGCGCCGGCGGAGGCGCCGTCGGCCGAGCCGACCCCTGCTGCCGGCCCGAGCCGCGGCGCAATCGCGAGCGTGATCGCGGCGCCGGTGGCCGCACCGGCCGCGGATGCCGAGCAACCCTCGCCGGCGCGGGCCGACCAGGCACCGCCGGCGCGGGCCGACCAGGCACCGCCGGTGCGGCACTCGTCGAGCAAGGCGGCGCCGCGGGTTCGCCCGAGCGGTGAGCCGCGGACCGGCCGGGCCCAGGTGTCCGGGCCTCGGGCCTCGGGGGCCTCGGGGGCCTCGGGGCCGGTGCGATCGCCGGTCGACCTCGAGCCGGCCCGGCCCGTGCGGTCGGCCCCCGCAGCCGCACCGCCGCCGTCCGCGTCTGCGTCGCCGCCGTCCGCCGCGCCGCCGCCATCTGCGATCACCGCTTCCCCGCCGGCTCGTCCGGCTTCCCCGCCGGCTCGTCCGGCGACCCCGCCGCCCCCCGAGGATCTCTATGATACGCGCTAGCCGCTGGTTCGCCGCCGCAGTCGCCGTCTGGGTCGGCGCCACCTGTCCGGACGCCCGGGCGCAATCCGCCGAGGCCGAGGCGCTGTTCAACGACGGCCGCAGCCTGATCAAGGCGGGCAAGCTCGCGGCCGGGTGCGACAAGCTCGCCGCGAGCGAGCGGCTGGAGAGCAGCGTCGGCACGCTGCTCAACCTCGGCGATTGCCGCGAGAAGCTGGGCAAGCTGGCGAGCGCATGGGCGGCGTTCCGCAAGGCCGAGGCGAAGGCCCGGCGGACCGGCGGCGACGACAAGCGCCAGGCCGAGGCGGGGCGGCGCGCTGCGCTGCTCGAGCCGCGGCTATCGAAGCTGGTGATCGACGTCGCGGAGCGCGCCGACGGCGAGGTCGTCCGGCGCGATGGCGAGATCGTCGACGAGGCCGAGTGGAACACGCCGCTGCCGGTCGACCCGGGTCGCTACACGATCACCGCCGAGGCGCCCGGCCGCCAGCCGTGGCGGACCACCGTCGCGATCGAGACCGGCACGCCGCGGCGGCTCGTCGGGGTCCCGCGGCTCGCGCCGGCCGAGCCGGTGGCGTCCGAGCCCGAGGCGCCGTGGCCGCCGCCGCGCCCCGAGCTGGTCCGCCGGCCCGCCCCGCCGCCGCGCCGGACCTGGACCGGGACCCGGGCGTTCTCGGCGGTGCTCGCCGTCGCCGGAGCTGGCGGGCTCGGCACCGGCATCTACTTCGGCGTGCACTCGCATGACCTCGCGGAGCGCGCCGATGCCCGCTGTCCGGGGGCCGCGTGCAGCGATCCGGAGGGCCTGCGGCTCAACGATCAGGCGCAGACCGCGGCGTCGCGCGCCAACGTCCTCTACATCGCCGGCGGCGCCGCGCTCGCGGGCGCGGCCGTGCTGTGGCTGGTCGGCGCGCCCGATGAGGTCGCCGTCGTCCCGATCGCCGCGCGCTCGCCCGCCGGCAGCCACGTCGGTCTCGCCATGACAGGGAGGTTCTGATGCGTCTCGCCATCCACGCTGGCGCGCTGACCGCGATGGTCCTCGCGGGCGGCTGCAAGGTCGCCGACAAGCACCCGGCCGAGCCCGACGCCGGCCTCGACGCGGGCGGCCCGGTCGACACCCGCGCGCCGGACACCCGGATCGATCAGGCGCCCGACGCGTTCAGCAACACCGGGCAGGCGACGTTCCGGTTCTCGTCCGACGATCCGGGCGCGACGTTCGTGTGCCGGGTCGATCAGGAGGCCGCCCAGCCGTGCCAGTCGCCGTACGTCCGGACGCTGCCCGATGGCCCGCACAGCTTCTCGGTCAAGGCGGTCGACCCGGCCGGCAACAGCGACGACACGCCGGCCGAGCGGCTGTGGACGATCGACACCGTCCCGCCCGACACGATCCTGCTCACCGGCCCGCCGGCCGCGGACAACAGCGTCACCGCGCAGTTCACGTTCCGGTCCAGCGAGGACAGCGTGAGCTTCGACTGCTCGATCGACAACGCCGGCTTCCTGCCGTGCACCAGCGGCCAGTCGTTCGCGCTCGCCGGCGACGGCGCGCACAGCTTCGCGGTGCGCGCGCGCGATCGCGCCGGCAACCTCGACGCATCGCCCGCGATCTACGCGTGGGCGGTCGACACCCGCACGCCCGACACCCAGATCCTCGGCGGCCCGCCGGCGGCGAGCCCGACCACGACCGCGACGTTCACGTTCGTGTCGCCCGACGCCGGGGCCGGCGCGACGTTCGAGTGCTCGCTCGACGGCGCGGGGTTCGCCGCGTGCAGCTCGCCGCAGACCTACAGCGGGCTCAAGGAGGCGGCGCACAGCTTCGCGGTCCGCGTGCGCGACGCGGTGGGCAACCTCGATCCGACGCCCGCGACCCGCAGCTGGACGGTCGACCTGACGCCGCCGGACACCGCGATCACCGCCGGGCCGAGCGGGACGGTGCCGATCGCGAGCGCGAACCTGTCGTTCACCTCGAGCGAGCCGGGCTCGACGTTCGGCTGCAGCCTCGACGGCGCGCCGTTCACCGCGTGCACCTCGCCGGCCGCGCTGACCGGCCTCGCGCAGGGCCCGCACACGTTCGCGGTGCGCGCGACCGACGCCGCCGGGCACGACGACCCGTCGCCGGCGACCTCGTCGTGGACGGTCGACACCGTGGCGCCCAATATCGTGATCACCGCGGGCCCGGGCAACGCGACCACCAGCGGCCCGCGCGTCGGGTTCAGCTTCACGGTCAGCGATGGCGCGATCGCGTGCAGCCTCGACGGAGCCGGGTTCGCGGCGTGCGCCAGCCCGTTCGCCGTCAGCCTGCCGGCGGGCCCGCACAGCTTCGCGGTGCGCGCGACCGACGGGGCCGGCAACGCGACCACCGTGACCCGGAGCTGGACGGTGGCGTGCGCCCCGCCCGACGCCGGCGGCGCGGCGGGCCTGCTGCACCTCGACGACGCCGGTCAGACGCTGGCCAACGCGGTCGCGGGCGGCGCGCCGGCCACGCTCGGCGACACCACCGCGGTCGAGCCCGGCGATCCGGCGGCGCTGGCTGCCGCCCGGTTCGGCGGCGGGTTGGCGTTCACCGCGGCCGAGGGCGATCACGTCGCGTGGCCGGTCGCGCTGCCGCCGCAGCCCGAGCTGACGATCGAGCTGTGGGCGCGGCCGGCCGGCTCCGCGGGGTCGCACGATCTGCTGGTCAGCAGCGACGGCCGCGTCGCGCTGCAGGTCACCGCGGCCAGCCCGACGGCGGTGCAGTTCTCGATCGCGGTGACCGACGGCGGGCCGGGCGGGCCGGGCGGGATGACCCACACCGTGAGCTCGGCCGCCGTCGCGGCGGACGCCTGGCACCACGTGCTCGCCTCGCTGCAGGCGCCGGCGCTGCGGCTGTGGGTCGATGGCGTGCGGACCGAGGCCGCCGGCGTGATGCCCGGCCCGCTCGGGCTCGACGCCGTGCGGCTGGGCGGCGCGGCGGCGACCGCGTACGACGGCGCGCTCGACGAGGTCTGGCTGGCGCAGACCGCGATCACCAGCGACGACGCCGCGCTCGCCCGCTACTGCCCGCTGTGATCCGGACGGCGCCGGCGCCGCGCGCGGCTACTTCGGGGTGGGGAACCCGCGCTTCTTGAGCAGCGCCGCGACGTCGGGATCGCGGCCGCGGAACTGGCGATACGCCTCGGCGCGATCGGTCGAGTCGCCGGGCGCGAGGATGTACGTGCGCAGCTTGCCGGCGACGGTCGGATCGAAGACGTCGCCGGCCTCGGTGAACGCCTCGCGGGTGTCGGCGTCCATCACCTCGGACCACAGGTAGCTGTAGTAGCCCGCGGAGTAGGCGTCGCCGGCGAACAGGTGGCTGAACTGCGGCAGGCGGTGGCGCATCGCGACCTCGTGCGGCGCGCCGATCTCGGCCAGCGTGTCGCGCTCGAACCGGTCGGTGTCGATCGCGCCGTCGGGGATCGTGTGCAGCTTCATGTCGACGATCGCCGACGACAGGTACTCGACCGTGGCGTAGCCCTGGTTGAACTTGCTCGACCGCGTGACCTTGTCGACCAGCGCCTGCGGCATCGGCTTGCCGGTCTTGTAGTGCTTCGCGAAGCGGTCGAGGATCGGCCGGGTCAGTACCCAGAACTCGTGGACCTGCGACGGGTACTCGACGTAGTCCTGCGGCGTGCGGCCCAGCCCGGGGTAGTGGACCTCGGACAGAAGGCCGTGCAGCGCGTGGCCGAACTCGTGGAACAGCGTGCGCGCGTCGTCGAGCGAGATCAGCACCGGCTCGCCGGGCGCGCCGTGCACGAAGTTGTTGTTGTTCGACGCGATCGGGGTCTCGACCTTGCCGGTGAAGGTCTCGTGGCGGCGGTAGCCCGAGGTCCACGCGCCCGAGCGCTTGCCCTTGCGCGCGAAGTAATCGCCGTAGAACAGCCCGACCGGCGCGCCGGCCTTGTCCTTGACCTCCCAGACCCGCACGCTGGGCTCGAACACCGGGACGGTCCCGGTGATCTCGGTGAACGTCAGGCCGTACAGCTTCTCGGCCATCCACTGCGACGCGGCGATCATGTTGTTGAGCTCGAAGTACGGCTTGAGCTCGTTCTCGTCGAGGTCGTACTTCGCCTTGCGCACCTTCTCGGCGTAGTAGAGGTAGTCCCAGGGCTCGAACGGCCCCTTGAGGTTGTCGCGCCGGGCGAGCTTCTCCATGTCGGCGACCTCCTCGTGGACGCGCGCCACCGCCGGCTTCCAGACCTGCATCATCAGGTCCATCGCCTTCGCCGGATCGCGCGCCATGGTGTCGGACATCCGCCAGTGCGCGTGGCTGGCGTAGCCGAGCAGCCGCGCGCGCTCCGCCCGCAGCTTGACGATCCGCGCGAACGTGGTGTGGGTGTCGTTGTCGCCGCCGTTGTCACCGCGCTGCTTGAACGCCTTCCACACCTTCTCGCGCAGGTCGCGCCGCGCCGACGCCGCGAGGAACGGATCGACGCTCGATCGGGTGTTGACCACGGCCCACTTGCCATCGAGCTTGCGCTCCGCGGCGGCCGCGGCGTAGGTCGCCTTGAGCTGCGGGGTCAGCCCGGCGAGATCGCCCGGGCCGAGCTCGATCCACGAGTTCTCGTCGGCGAGCACCTTCTTGTTGAACTCGGTGTACAGGCCGGCGAGCTCCTCGTTGATCGCGCCGACCCGCGCCTTGTCCTCGGCCGACAGCTTCGCGCCGGCCTTGACGAACCGCTCGTAGCGCAGCTCGACCAGCCGGCGGCGCTCGGGATCGAGCTGATCGCGCGCGGCGTGCACCGCGGCGACCCGCGCGAACAGCTTGTCGTTGAACGTGATCTTGTCGCGCGCGGCCGCGACCTTCGGCGAGATCCGCTTGTCGATCGCCTGGATCTCGGGCGTGCTGAGGTTGCCGGTCATCACCGAGAACAGGGTCTCGACGCGCGCGACGTGGCGGCCGCTGTCCTCGAGCGGCACGAACGTGTTCTCGAACGTCGGCGGCTCGGGGTTCTGCGCGATCGCCTCGATCTCGGCGAGCTGCAGCGCGAGCCCGACCTCGAACGCGTGGGGGAACGCGTCGGCCTTGAGCTTGTCCCACGGCGGGACGCCGCCGTACGGCCCGGTCCACGCCGCGAGGTACGGATCCTGCTCGGCGAGCGCGCCCAGCCGCTGGACCTCGGCGAGCGCGGCGTCGCGCGCGGCGGTCGGCGGCGCGGGCGGCAGCGTCGAGGCCGGCGCGGTGACCACCGGCGTGTCCTCGGCCGGGGGCGGGGTCGGCGGGGCGGGCGACGGCCCGGGAGCGCCGCCGCACGAGGCGGCCACCCCCAGGACGACCAGCGACGCGACGAAAGACCCGACCAGCGACGCGACGAAGGACCCGACCAGCGACGCGAGGAAGGACCCGACCAGCGACGCGCTGCAGGGCACGATCAGCGAGGATCGAAGCTTCACGATCCGGGACTGTATCGAGGTTGCTCGATCCTGTCACGGGCGTGTCACGGACGGTGTCACGGACGGTGTCACGGACGCTTGACGGACGTGACGCTCTGGCTGCTACCGAAGGCGCTGTCTTCCGACATCACCTTCTTGGTGCAGTCGGGACAGATCCCGTGGGTGAACTGCGCGTCGGTCCGCGCGCTGAGGTAGGCCTCGATCTTGTTCCAGTAGCCCTGATCGTCGCGGACCTTCTTGCACCATGCACAGATCGGCAGCAGGCCGGACAGCACCTTGAGCTCGCTGACCGCTTCCTGGACCCGGCGATCGAGCTCGCGGGCGCGGGTGCGGAGCTGGCGGACGCGGAGCAGCGGCACCGCGACGATCGCGAGCGCGATCGACAGGATCGCCAGCGCGTAGAACCAGCCGGTCTCGTAGAACCGCGGCGGCCGGGTCAAGCTCAGCGTCGCGGGGTGGCCCCACGCGCCGTCGAGCCCGGCCTCGACCCGGAAGTGGTAGCTGCCCGCGGGGAGGTTGGTGTACTGGGCGGTCCGCAGGCCGGCGTTGTTCCAGGCCCGGTCGAAGCCCTCGAGCTGGTAGCGGAACCGCAGCCGCTGCGGTCCGCGCATCAGCGGGGCGGTGTAGCCGAACTCGAGCCGGCCGGTGTCGGCGGGGAGCACCAGCTCGCCGGTGAGCCGCTGCGGCTGGCCGTCGATCCGCAGGGTCTCGATCACCGCGGCCGGGGGCTGGCCCGGCCGGAGGTGCGTCGGATCGATCGCGACCATGCCGCGGACGGTCGGAAACCACAGCCAGCCATCGCGGGTCCGCCAGCCCGAGGACTCGGTGCCGCCGTTGCACTCGCGGTCGCGCATCCCGTCGGCCTCGCCGTAGACGGTCGAGTCGATCGTACGGCGGAACCCCTGCGCGTGGGCCTCGAGCTGGTCCCGGCTGACCCGCCAGATCCCGCGGTTCGACGACATCCACAGGTTGCCGCGGCCGTCGTCCAGGATCCGCCACACCACGTCATCGAACATCCCGTCCTGGCTCATGAACACGACCCAATTGCCATGGCGCAGCCGCCACAACCCGGCGCCCGCGGTGCCGACCCACATCGTGCCGTCGGGGTCGAACATGATCGTGGAGGTCGGGGTGTCGTGCGGCGGGCCACCCGGCGCGATCGAGACCATCGCGCCCGCGCGCCAGCGCAGCAGGCCGCTGTTCTCGGTCGCGAGCCACAGCGACCCATCGGCGTCGGGGATGATCCCCCAGACGCTGATCCCGTCGACCACGGTCTCGGCGTCGCTCAGTCGATCGCCGCGCATCCGGAACAGGCCATGATTGGTGCCGAGCCACATGCCGTCGGCGGTCTCGCGGATCGCCCGCACGCGCTCCCAGCGCGCCTTGCCCAGCCATGCGAACTGACCGTCGTGCCAGCGCCCGACGTCGCCGTTGCGGCCGCCGAACCACACGTCGCCGTGCGAGTCGGGAAAGATCGCGTACATCGCGCCGCGATCGCCGGCGATCCGGGTCGCCGTGGTCTTCCCGGGCTCGACCCGGTACACCCCACCGTGGGTGGTGAGCCAGCGCGCGCCGGTCGGATCCTCGCGGAACCCGAGCACGACGTCGTCGGTCAAGCCCTCGCTCGCCCCGAACGGGAGCGCGTCGCCGTCGCGCAGCCGGTCCAGCCCGCGCTGGCTGCCGATCCACAGGTTGCCCTCGGCGTCCTGGAACAGCGCGAGGATCACGATGTCGGGGCTCGGCAGCCGCTCGATCTGGATCTCGCCGTCGCGGTCGAACGTCATCCGCGCGACCCCGGTGTCGGTCCCGAACCACAGGTTGCCGTCGCGGTCGAACAGCAGGCTCTGGACGCTGGTCGCCGACAGGCGCTTGTCGTCGAGGAGGTCGGCGGTGTGGTCGTGAAGGTGGGCGATCCCCGCGTCGGTGGCGCACCACACCGCGCCGCGCGCATCCTGGGTGAACGCGTAGACCGTGGTGGCTTCGAGCTGGGCGGGACCGCGCACCAGGCGGTCGCCCGTCCACTGCGCCAGCCCGTGGAACGTGCCGATCCACATCGCGCCGTCGCGGGTGAGATACAGCGTGCGGATGTCGTCGCTCGGGAGACCATCGTGGGTGGTCAGCGCATGTACCAGTACACCGGCGTGCAGCCGGATCACACCGCGATCGCGCGTGCCGATCCACAGATCGCCTCCGCCGTCGAACGCGAGCGCCTGGATCTGCAGGTGGTGCGCTTCCGGCTCCCAGCTCACCGCCTGGAACTCGCCGTCGACCAGGTGCAGCAGCCCGCGATCGCGCGTCCCCGCCCACAGCGTGCCCGCCGCGTCGACCGCGAGCGCGGTGAACGCGTTGTCCGGGACACCTCGGGTCTCGCGATGATCGAAGTTGGTGAACACGGCCCCGTCGAACCGCGACAGGCCCTCCTGGCTCGCGACCCACAGGTAGCCGTCGGCGGTCTGGGCGATCGCAGTGGCCATACCCTGGGGCATGCCGTCGCGCACGGCGAAGTGGGTCTGCGCGTACTGCGTGACTCGACGATGGCCATCGAGTGCGTGTGCGTCCGGCGCAGCTGCGATCTCGATGGCCACGGCGACGGCGAAGGCGACCCGCGCTGACATCCGTGTCCTGCAATCCCCAGCGTACCTGGTGCATGGCACCCGGTTCCACCGCCTTCATCACGGGTGCAATCGCCCGTGAGAGCGACCACACGCCGGCTACTCCTCGTCGCCCTCGTCCTGCTGGGTCTGCGGCGCCAGCTCGGGTCGGATCGCCGGCTGTCCGGCCGCGGCCAGCGCGGTGTTGAGCGCCGCCAGCTCGCCGGTGCGCACCGCATCCCACGCGGTGGCGAGCTGCGTCAGCTCGCGCTCGGCCTTCGCCGCCTCGGCGCCCTGGACCGCGGTCGGCGCGGCGTCGCCGTCCACCATCCGGTACAGCGTGACCAGCTTGCCGTTGACGCCGGTCAGGCTGGGCGGGCGATCGCGGCCCGGCGCCGGCGGTGGGCCCTTGGGCCCCGACAGCACCGCCGAGACCCTGGCCTCGGTCGCCTCGATCTGATCCTTGAGCGCGGCGGGCTTGCCGGCGAGCCGGGTCAGCTGATCGACGGTCGACTGCGCGTGGAGCACCAGCTGCGAGCTGCGGGTCACCAGGTCGGACAGTTGCGCCGCGAGCTGGTGCTGCTGGGCGAGCGCCGCCGGGGCGAGCTTGATCCGCGGATCGAGCCGGACGTCGAGCGGCGCGGTCAGCGTCTTGCCGTCGACCGTCAGCTTGACCGTGTAGCTGCCGGGCAGGACCGCCACGCCGAGCGGCGTGCGCACGGTGTCGAGCGGCACCGCGCTGATCGGGTAGCTGTACGAGGTCGCGAGCGGGCGGGCGGCGCGCAGGTCCCAGACCCAGCGGTGGGCGCCGGCGGTGGTGCCGAGCGAGCGGTGCGGTCGCACCCAGTACGACGGGATCAGCTGGTGCGCGATCTCGGTGGAGGTCAGGTCCGGCGGGTCGGTGCTGGCGTAGCGCCGCACGATCTGGCCGCGCGCGTCGCTGATCTCGAGCGCGACCGGCCCCTGCGCCGGCTGCGCCAGGTAGTAGTCGATCACCGCGCCGGTCGGCGGGTTCTCGGCGTGCGGCTCGTCGGGCGGCACCGGCGTGTCGGTGTACAGGCTGTGCGGAACGCGGTACGCGGGCGCCGGCTTGAACAGCGTATCGGACGACAGCGTCCTGGGCTCGGCCGCGAGCTGGCGCAGCGCGGTGACGTCATCCATGATCCAGAACCCGCGGCCGTGGGTCGCGACGATCAGGTCGCCGTCGTGGACGACGAGGTCGCGCACCGAGGTGTGCGGCAGGTTGCGCTGCAGCGACTGCCAGGCCGCGCCGTCGTCGAACGACACCCACACGCCGTTCTCGGTGCTCGCGTAGAGCAGGCCCTTCCGGACCGGGTCCTCGCGCACCGCGTCGACCGGGCCGGGCGGCAGGCCGTGCGTGATCAGCGTCCAGGTCTTGCCGCCGTCGTGGGTCCGGTAGATGTACGGCGCGAGGTCGTCGACCCGGAACCGGCTGACCGAGGCGTAGGCGGTGACGTCGTCGAAGTGCGACGCCTCGAGCTGGGTCACCTTGCTCCACGGCGTGAGCTCGGGCGGCGTGATGTCGGTCCAGTGCGCGCCGCCGTTGCGGGTGACCCACAGCTTGCCGTCGTCGGTGCCGGCCCAGATCGTGCCCGCCGCCTTGAACGACGGCGCCAGCGCGTAGATCGCGCCGCGCGCGTCCTCGGCGGCCTTGTTGCTCGCCGCCAGCGCGCCGACGCTGGGCGGGACGCCGGGGTGGGGGTGGCCGAGGTCCGGGCTGATCGTTCGCCAGGTCTGCCCGCCGTCGGCGGACTCGAACAGCACGCTCGTTGCGTAGTACAGGATGCCGGGGCGCAGCGGCGAGAACACGATCGGCTGGGTGCGCTCGGCCCGGTAGCTGCCGCGGATCGGGATCGGCGTGACGTTCTGGACCCGGCCGGTCGACCACTGATAGCGCGACACCTCGGTGCGGCCGGCGCCGTACACGATGTCGGGGTTGCGCGGATCCGGGGCGGCGTAGCCGTACTCGATGATCCCGACCGGCCGCCACTCGCGAACCCCGATCGAGCCGTCGTTGCCGCGGCTCGAGATGCACACCGAGCCGCTCTCCTGCTGGCCGCTGCAGATCCGGTACGGGAAGTCCGCGGTGACGGCGACGTGGTAGAGTTGCGCGGTCGGCTGGTTGTACCAGCTGCTCCAGGTCTTGCCGCCGTTGACCGTGATGTTGGCGCCCTGATCGCTGACCAGCGCGAACACCTTGGGGTCGTTCGGGTTGATCCACAGGTTCTGGTAGTCGTCGCCGCCGGGCGCGCCGCGCAGCCAGGTCCAGGTCTTGCCGCCGTCGGTCGACTTCATCGCGACGATGCTCGCGACGTAGACCACGTCGGGGTTCCTGGGGTCGACCACCGGCACCATCAGATCGCCGCCGCCGATCTTCATCGCCGGCCGATCGTCATTGGTGATCCGGGTCCAGGTCGCGCCCGCGTCGTCGGAGCGGTACAGGCCGGCGCCCTTGGCGGTGCCGTAGGCGCTGGGGTCGGTGGTGGTCAGCTCGCAGTACAGCCGGCTGGGCTGGCTCGGGGCGATCGCGATGTCGAACTGCACCGCGTTGGCGGGCAGGCCGCCCCCGAGCCGGCGCCAGGTCGTGCCGCCGTCGGTCGACTTGTAGAGCCCGCCGCCGGTGCCGCGGAACTCGTTGCCGTCCTCGGCGGGACCGAGCCGCGACTCCCACAGCGCCGCGTACACCACCTCGGGGTGCCGGGGATCGATCTCGAGATCCGACGCGCCGGTGTTGGCGTCCTTGTACAGCACGCGGGCCCAGGTCTTGCCCCCGTCGAGCGAGCGGAACACGCCGCGCTGCTCGCTCGGGCCGTAGGGGTGGCCGAGCACCGCCGCGTACACCCGGTCGGGGTTGCGCGGATCGACGGCGATCTGCGGGATCTGCTGGGCGTCGTCGAGCCCGAGGTGGGTCCACGTCTTGCCCGCGTCGGTCGACTTGTAGACGCCGTTGCCGACCGACAGGTCCGGCCGGTGCAGGCCCTCGCCGCTGCCGACATAAATGATGCTGGGATCCGACGGCGCGACCGCGATCGAGCCGATCGACTGGGTCGGTTGATCGTCGAAGATCGGCCGCCACGTCCGGCCGTAGTCGTCGGTCTTCCACACCCCGCCGTTGACCTGCGCGATGTAGAACACGCTGGGTTGCGACGGGACGCCGGCGACCGCGCGGGTCCGGCCGCCGCGGAACGGGCCCACCATGCGCCAGTGCAGCTGCTGGTAGGCCGCCTCCGGGACCGGGTCGGCGGCCGCCGCGGCGGCGAGCGATCCGAGGAGCACGAGCGGGAGGGCGATCCGGATCGGGTGCATGTCGCGTGCATCCTGCCCCAGGATCGCGCGATGAGCACTCCCTGCGCGCGCGGTTGGTGCCCCGCGGACCGGCTCCCCGGTCAGCGCCGGCCCCCCTGGCTGATGCTGCTGCGACCAAAGCTCTCCTCGGCGAGCATCTTCTCGGTGCAGTCGGGGCAGATCCCGTGGGTGAACTGGGCCTCGGTGCGGGCGCTGAGGTACGCCTCGATCTTGCTCCAGTAGCCGCGGTCGTCGCGGATCTTCTTGCACCAGGCGCAGATCGGCAGCAGTCCGGACAGCACCTTGAGCTCGCCGATCGCCTCGTGGACCCGCTGATCGAGCTCGCGGGCGCGCCGGCGGAGCTGGCGGACCCGGAGCAGCGGCACCGCGACGATCGCCAGCGCGAGCGACAGCACGGCGAGCGCGTAGAACCAGCCGGTCTCGTAGAACAGCGGCGGCCGGGTCAACCCGACCGAGGCCTCCTGGCCCCATTCGCCGTCGAGCCCGGCCTGGACGATGAACTTGTAGTCGCCGGGCGGCAGGTTGGTGTACTGCGCGACCCGCTGGGTGCCCGCCTGGTTCCAGTCCGGCTCGAAGCCGTCGAGCCGGTAGCGGAACCGCAGCCGCTCGGGGCCGCGCAGCGCCGGCGCGGTGTACGCGAGCTCGATCCGCGAGCTGCCGGCGGGCAGGACCAGCGGCCCGCGGCCCGGGTGCGATCGGCCGTTGACCCGCACGCTCTCGACCAGCGCGCGCGGCGGCTTGCGTTCGTGCAGGTGGGCGGGGTCGATCACGACCAGGCCCTTGCCGGTCGGGAACCACAGCCGGCCGTCGCGGGTCCGCCAGCCCGCCGGATCGGCCACGCCGTTGCACTCGCGGTCGCGCATGCCATCGGCCTCGCCGTAGACCGTCGAGTCGACCGACGGGCGCTGCCCGGCGGCGACCGCGTCGAGCTGCTGCCGGCTGACCTTCCAGATCCCGCGATTGGACGACATCCACAGGTTGCCGAGCCCGTCGTCGAGGATCCGCCACATCAGGTCGTCGAACATCCCCTCGCGGGCGGTGAACACGTGCCACTTGCTGTCGCGCAGCCGCCACAGCCCGGCGCCATCGGTGCCGACCCACAAGGTCCCCTGGGCGTCGAGCGTGATCGCCGTGATCGTCGTGTTGCGCGGCGGTCCGCCCGGCGGGATCACGGCCCGCTCGCCGGCGCGCCAGTGCACCAGGCCGCCGTTCTCGGTCGCGATCCACAGCGAGCCGTCGGGGTCGACCACGATCGCGCGGACCCAGACCCCGGAGATGAGCTCGGCGGCATCGTCCAGCTTGTCGCCGTGCAGGCGGAACACGCCGTGCTCGGTGCCGATCCACAGGCCCTCGGCGGTCTCGGTCAGCGAGCGGATACGCTCCCAGTCCCGGTGGCCCAGCAACTGCAGCTGGCCGTCGTGCCACCGCCCGACGTTGCCGTCGCGGCCGCCGAACCACACGTCACCGCGCGAGTCGGGGTAGATCGCGTACAGCCCGCGATCGGTGTTGATCCGGGTCGCCGTGGTCTGTCCCGGGGCGATCCGGTACAGCCCGCCGATCGTGGTGATCCACATCGCGCCGGTCGCGTCCTCGCGGATCCCGCCGACCGGTTCGTCGGCCAGCCCCTCGCGGGCGCCCATCGGCAACACATCGCCGTCGCTCAGTCGATCCAGGCCGCGATCGCTGGCGATCCACAGGTTGCGGTCGGCGTCCTCGAACAGCCCGTTGATCACGAGCTCGGGGTCCGGCAGGCGCTCGATCTGAACCCCGCCCTGAACCCCGCCCTGGCCGTCGAACGTCATCCGCGCGACCCCCGTGCGCGTGCCGATCCACAGGTTGCCATCGCGATCGAACAGCAGCTGGCGGACCTCGCTGGGCGCCAGGCGATCCGCGGCGATCGTCTCGACCGCCCCGGCGCGCAGCCGCACGAGCCCCTTGTCGGTCGCGCACCACAGCGCGCCGCTGTCGTCCTGCGCGATCGCGTGGATCGTGACGCCGTCGAGCGCCGCCGGGCCGCGCACCAGGCCGCCGGGCGTCCACTGCACCAGCCCGCGGAACGTGCCGATCCACATCGAACCGTCGCGGGTCGCGTGCAGCGCGCGGACGTCATCGCTGGGCAACCCGCCGCGCGTGGTCAGCGCCGTCGCCATCTGGCCGTCGTGGATCCGGACCACGCCGCGATCGCGCATCCCGATCCACAGATCGCCGCGCGCGTCGAACGCCAGGACGCGGACCTGCTGCTCCTGTGTGCCGGGCTCCCACGCGAAGCTGCGAAACTCCCCACCGACCACGTGGATCACGCCGTGGTTGACGGTCCCGGCCCACAGCGTTCCATCGCGGTCGACCGCGAGCCCGGTGAACTGATTGACCGGGATCCCATCGGTCTGCCGGTGGTCGTAGGTGGTGAACGACGCGCCGTCGAACCGCGACAGACCTTCCTGGCTGGTCGTCCACAGGTAGCCATCCGCGGTCTGTGCGATCGCCTTGGCCAGGCTGTGCGGCATCCCCTCGTGGGCCGCGAAGTGGGCGTGCCCGTACTGGGTGACCCGGCGGTGGCTATCGAGCGCGAGCGCGTTCCCCACTGCCCCCAGCTGGATGACGATACTGAAGCTGACGGCCCACGCGCGCATCACGATGGTTCGGAGTCACGAGCCTACCCCGACGCCTCATTTCCAGCCATGGTGTAATCCACCGGAAGCTCATGTCGCATGACCACGCGGGCGCGGCCCCGCGGCGGGTCAGGCGTGTACTCCTAGCGGCGCCCGCCCTGGCTGATGCTGCTGCGACCGAAGCTCTCCTCGGCGAGCATCTTCTCGGTGCACTCGGGGCAGATCCCGTGGGTGAACTGGGCTTCCGTGCGGGCGCCGAGGTACGCCTCGATCTTGCTCCAGTAACCGCGGTCGTCGCGGATCTTCTTGCACCAGGCGCAGATCGGCAGCAGTCCGGACAGCACCTTGAGCTCGCCGATCGCCTCCTGGACCCGCTGGTCGAGCTCGCGGGCGCGCGTCCGGAGCTGGCGGACCCGGAGCAGCGGCACCGCGACGATCCCCAGCGCGAGCGACAGCACGGCGAGCGCGTAGAACCAGCCGGTCTCGTAGAACCGCGGCGGCAGGACGATCGCGATCGTGCCGGCCGCGCCCCACTGATCGTCGAGCCCGGCCTCGACGATGAACTTGTAGTCGCCGGGCAGCAGGTTGGTGTACTGCGCGAGCCGCTGGGCGCCGGCCTCGATCCACTGGTGGTCGAAGCCCTCGAGCCGGTAGCGGAACCGGAGCCGGACCGGGCCGCGCAGCGCCGGCGCGGTGTAGGCCAGCTCGAGGCGGCCGCTGCCGGGCTGCAGCACCAGCTCGCGCTGGGCGGGCAGCAGCTCGCCGTCGACGCGGACGCTGGCGATCAGCGCGCCCGGCGGACGGCTGGCGTGCAGGTGGGCGGGGTCGATGACGACCAGTCCCTTGCCGGTCGGAAACCACAGCCGGCCGTCGCGGGTCCGCCAGCCGGCCGGATCATACGCGCCGTTGCACTCGCGATCGCGCATCCCGTCGGCCTCGCCATAGACCACCGAGTCGACGCTCGAGCGCAGCCCGGCCGCGCGGGCCTCGAGCTGCCGCCGGCTGACCCGCCAGATCCCGCGATTGGACGACATCCAGAAGTTGCCGAGCCCGTCGTCGAGCGTGCTCCAGATCAGGTCGTCGAACATCCCGTCCTTGGACGTGAAGGCGGTCCACTGCTCGTCGTGCAGCCGCCACAGCCCCGCGCTGGTCGTGCCGACCCACATCGTGCCGTCCGGATCGAACAGGATCGTGCTGACCGGCGAGTTGCGCGGTGGACCGTTTGGCGGGATCCGCGCCGGCGCGCCGTCGTGCCAGCGCATCAGGCCGGCGCCCGCCGTCGCCAGCCACACCGAGCCCGCGCGGTCGGGGACGATCGCGCCGACCGAGACCCCCGAGACGATCGACCTGGCGTCCTCCAGGCGATCGCCCTGGAGCTGGAACACGCCCTGGTTGGTCCCGATCCACATTCCCCCGGGGGTCTCGGCGAACGAGCGGACCCGCTCCCAGTGCTGGTGACCGAGCCACGCGAACCGCCCCGCGTGCCAGCGGCCGACGTCGCCGCGCGCGCTGCCGACCCAGATGTCGCCGTGCGAGTCCGCGTAGAGCGCGTACATCACCCCGCGGTCGGCGGGGGCGATCTTGGTCGCGAGGGTCTGGCCGGGCGGGATCATGAACAGCCCGACGTTGCTGGCGACCCACAGCGCGCCGCTGGCGTCCTCGCGCACGCCGCGCGCGGCTTCGTCGGTCAACCCCTCGGCGTTGCCGATCGGGATCATGTCGCCGTCGAACAGCCGGTCGAGCCCCTTCTCGCTGCCGATCCACAGGTTGCCCTCGCGATCCTCGAACAGCGCGTTGATCTGCGCGTCGGGCTGGGGCAGCCGCTGGATCTGGCCGTCCGGCGTCATCCGCGCGGCCCCGGCGCTGGTGCCGATCCACAGGTTGCCGTCGCGATCGAACAGCACGGCGTGGACATCGCTCGTGGGCAGGCGAGTCTCGTCGAGCAGCTCGACCGTCTCGCCGCGGATGTGCGCGAGCCCCTTCTCGGTGCCGCACCACAGATCGCCCTGCGCATCCTGCGCGATCGCGTAGACCGCGGTGCCCTCGAGCACCGCAGGCCCGTGCATGATCTGGCCGGCCTTCCACCGCGCGAGCCCCTTGAACGTGCCGATCCACATCGCGCCGTCGCGGTCGAGCAAGAAGCTGCGGATGTCGTCGCTGGGCAGCCCGTCGTGCGTGGTCAGCGCGGCGACCAGCTTGCCGGCGTGGAGCCGGACCACGCCGCGATCGTGCGTGCCGACCCACAGATCGCCGCCGGCATCGAACGCCAGCGCGCGGACCATCTGCTCCTGCGGCCCGGGCTCGAATGCGACCGTGTGGAACGCCCCGTCGACCACGTGCAGCACGCCATGGTCGTAGGTCCCGGCCCACAGCGTTCCCACGGAGTCGACCACCACCGCGTTGAACACGTTGATCGGGATCCCCTCGGTCTTCCGGGCATCGAACGTCGTGAACCCGGCGCCGTCGAAGCGCGACAGCCCCTCCTGGCTGGCGTTCCACAGGTAGCCATCTGCCGTCTGGGTGATCCCGTTGGAGAATCCCTGCGTCATCCCGTCGCGCGCGCCGAAGTGGGTCTGTGCGTACTGCGTGACGCGGCGGTGACCATCGAGCGCGTACGCGGGCAGCGCTGTGCCCAGCTCGACGACCACACCAAGGAGAACGGCCCACGCGCGCATCCGGATTCCCGTAGCAACCAGCGTACCCGGGCGCCGGTCCCGGGTTCCACCCCGACGTTCGGACATACGTCATCGCCCTGGGACGGCGTGTGCGCCATCGCATACGCATGCGGCACGCCGTGGTCCGACCTCGACGCAGCCTCCACCGCATGACCGTACGAGTCATGGCCAGGATTTCTGATGGTGACGCGCGAGGATGCAGCTGCGTTTGGCGCGCCTCTCGGTGGCGTGGCGCCTGGTGCCCCTTGCGACATGTCGCAAGACAGCCCATGTGGCGGCACATGCGTGGCCCGGCGTGGCCGGGCCTGGCCATCAGCAGCCCACGAGCCGGACTTTCCTGGCGCCGTGCTCGACCTCGCGGACGAACAGCTTGTCCGCCCACGGCAGGTCCTTGCGCAGGTCGAACATCACGAGCCAGCCCTCGCCGAGCCCTGCGCGATCCAGGTAGCCCGCGACCTGCGCCAGCGCCTCGGCCTCGGTCTCCGTGTCGCGGCGGATCTTGACCTCGATCGCGTGGCGCTCCGCCCGCCAGAAGATCATCAGATCCAGCGCGCCGCGGCCGAGCCCGTACTCGCGCTCCACCCGCCCGCCGCCGTTGACGATGCGCTGCAGGAACGCCATCAGCATCAGGTGCGGGCCAGCCTCGCGATAGCTGAACCCCTCCGCCGCCAGGTGCCCATCCTTGCGCCAGAACACCCGACCTCGGCCTCGGTGAACGGACCGAGCGTGGTGGCCTCGGCCGTGACGTTGAACGGCGAGGTGGTGCCGAGTCAGGACAGCGCGCGGCGGTCGTCGGCGCTGACGACATCGTCCCGCACCTGGCGCTGCCCGACCAGAACCGCGCTCGCCGGGAACTGCGTCTGACTGCGCGCGATGTACCCCGTGCGCAGCTGGGTCAGGAACGAGACCATCGCCGGTCCCACCAGCCCATCCGCCTCGTCGAGCAGCAGCACCAACGGCCCTTCGTTGAGCGTACTGAGCTCGGTGAGGTAGTTCACCAGCGCAGCGGTGGGGTTACGCAGCGCTGCATCGGTCTCGGCCTCACCAGGCCGCATGAGCTCCGGATGCCGCGTGCGGAGCGTCCGATCGAACGCCTCCAGGATCGCAGGCATCGCCACGGCCGGGTCCGATTGCTCGCGCGCGGTCTGCAGATCGATCCACATGGCGCGCCAGCGGCCTGAGGCATTCAGGTGCCGCTCCAGCCACATCAGCGACGTGGTCTTGCCGGTCTGCCGGCCGGCGTGCAGCGTGAAGAACTTGTGCTCCTCGATCAGCTGCAGGACGCGCCCGAGGCGCCGCTCGGGCGGGAGCATGTAGTGCTCGCCCGGGATGCACGGTCCCGCGATGTTGAACGAGAGCGACACGCCGCAACCGTAGCAGCGGGCCCGACGGCGCAGCAAGGCGGCGCGTCGGGGGGCCGGGGTCCTGCATCACCGCATGAGCGTCGCCGCACGACGCGTGCCGATGCTTGCAATACGCCTTCCTTTCCACTGCATCTGGGCGATGCAGGCTGATCCAGCCGGAGCGAGACTGCGAGCAGTTCGCCGCTATTTCGGGCACGGTCCTGTAGCCATGACCGGCCTCCGGCGGGATCACGGCGATCCCCGGCGTCGGCACGATAGCCAGCTCGCGATCGCGCGCTCGTGCGTGGCCGCGACCGAGGGCGCGGTGGGCGCCGCAACGGTGGGGGCCACCGCCGGCGTTGCCAGCTCGGAGGCGAAGATCAAGGATGCGGTGCGCGATGCGCTGCAACAGACTGCCGGCGACATCAAGGGCAGAGTTCGCCAGCACAGCACTGACCTCGCCAAGAACGCCTGGCCAAGACCGCTCAGCGTTGTGGACGCGATCGACGACCTGGACGCGCGCCGCCGGAACGCGGACGCGAAGCGGCTCCGCGCTACTTCGGGCAGGGCGCGCCAGCGTTGGCCCAGGTGGTCCACGCGTCGAGGAACGCCTGGCGCGACACCGGGGGCGGCTTGCGGCCGAAGCCGGGGTTCCACGCCCAGGTGACGAGCGGGTCGTCGAGGTGCTCGCGCAGCGCGGCCATGTCCTTGCCGCCGTTGCGCGCCGGGTCCTTGACCTGCTCGCACAGCGCGCCCGGGGCGACGCCGACGAACACGAGGCGCTGCTCGGGCTTGGGCATCCGCCAGCCGGTCGACACGCCGGGTGGGGTGTGCTCGCCGTAGCTGTCGGGCGGGTTCATCGGGCCGTGGCAGGTGGTGCAGCGCTCGCCGACCATGCCGTGGCCGTCGGGGCCGCGCAGGACGTTCTGGTTGTGTAGGCGGCCGTCGTCGCCTTGCAGCGGCGTGTCGCCGCGCGGGTGGCAGTTCTGACAGCGCGCGTGCTGCAGCACGCTGCGCACGGTCGCGAACGCCGCGAGCCCGGCCTCGGCGGTCGGGCCGGCGCTGGAGCCGGAGGTCGTCGACGGCGTGCGCGCGCCGCACGCCCCGAACACGACGGCCAGGGCGGACAGAGCGAGGACACAGAGAGCTGATCGCTTCATTGGAACTTCGATCCTTGTCGATCCGGAAGGGCGGGAAGGGAGAAGCGGTCGGGTGCCACCCGCCTCGCTAGGCCAGCTTGAGCGGCAGCGTGCGCAGCCGTTGCTTGGTCAGCGCGAACACGGCGTTGGCGACGGCCGGCGCGATCGGTGCGGTCGCCGGCTCGCCGATGCCGCCCATCCTCGCGTTGCTCGACACGATGTGGACCTCGACGTGGGGCATGTCGTACATGCGGACGACGGGGTAGTCGTGGAAGTTGCTCTGCTGGACCGCGCCGCCGGACAGCGTGAGCTGGCCGTAGAGCGCCGCGGACAGGCCGTAGGCGACCGAGCCCTGGACCTGGGCCTCGACGGCGAGCGGGTTGACCGCGAGGCCGCAGTCGACCGCGGCGGTGACGCGGTGGACCCGGATCCGGCCCTGGTCGACCGAGACCTCGGCGACCTGGGCGGCGATGCTGCCGAACGACTCGTGGACGGCCAGGCCGCGGGCGCGCCCCGCCGGCGGCGGGCTGGCCCACCCCGCCTTGTCGGCGACGAGCTGGAGCAGCGCGGCGTGGCGCGGCTTCTCCTTGAGCAGCCCCATGCGATAGGTCAGCGGATCCTGGCCCGAGGCGTGGGCGGCCTCGTCGATCATGCACTCCATCGCGAACGCGGTGTGGGTGGCGCCGACCGAGCGCCACCACAGGACCGGGACCGCGGTCCGGGGCGAGTGCAGCGTGATGCGCAGGGCGCCGGTGCTCTCGAGGTACGCCGAGTCGGCGAGGCCCTCGACCGACAGGCCATCGACGCCGTGCTTGACCAGGAACGGCTCGAACGGCGTGCCGGCGGCGATCGACTGGCCGACGACGACGTGATCCCACGCGACCGGGCGGCCCTTGTCGTCGAGGCCGACCTGGATGCGATGGACGTACGACGGGCGGTAGTAACCGCCGTGCATGTCGTCCTCGCGGGTCCATACGACCTTGACCGGGACCCCGGCGGCCTTGGCCACGATCACCGCCTCGGCCACGAAGTCGGCCGACGGGCTGGCGCGGCGGCCGAACCCGCCGCCGAGGAACATGGTGTGGATCTTGACCTTCTCGGCGGCCTGTTCCTTCGGGATGCCGAGGATCGCGGCCGCCGCCATCTGGTCGCCGGTCTGGAACTGCGTGCCGGTCCAGATCTCGCAGTGGTCGCCGTCGATCTTGACCGCGCAGTTGAGCGGCTCCATGGCCGCGTGGGCGAGGTACGGGAACTCGTACTCCGAGACCAGCTTGGTCTTGGCCGCGGCGAGCGCGGCGTCGATCTGGCCGCGCTGGCCCTTGTCGACGAGCTCGCCGGGGGTCATGGCCATGGCGTGGAACTCGGCCATCTGCTTGGCGGTGTCGACGCCGCCGCCCTCGGGCGGGGTCCACTCGACGTGGAGCGCCTGGCGGCCGAGCTTGGCGGCCCAGAAGTGCTTGGCGACCACCGCGACGCCGTTGCCGGTCGGCACGACCTGCTCGACGCCGGGCACCTTGAGCGCGGCGCTCGGGTCGAACTTCGCGAGCTTGGCGCCGAACGCGGGCGGACGGGCGACCACGGCGGTGCGCAGGCCCGGGAACTGGACGTCGATCCCGAACTGCGCCTTGCCGGTGATCTTCTCGGGGGTATCGAGCCGGCGGACCTTGGTGCCGATCAGCTTCCAGTCCTTGGGATCCTTGAGCTGCACGGTCCTGGGCGGTGCGAGCTTCATCGCCTCGCCGGCGACCTTGCCGAACGACAGCTGGTCCTTGCCGTGGCTGAGCACGCCGCTGGCGACCCGGATGCTCGACGCCGGCACCTTCCAGCGCGCGGCGGCGGCGCGGACCAGCATGTCCCTGGCCATGGCGCCGACCGTGCGGTAGCGGTTGAACTCGCTGTTGGTCGCCGACGAGCCGCCGGTCATCTGGACGCCGAACCCGGTGTGGGCGTAGACCGGCGCGGCGGGCGCGTGCTCGCAGCGGACCTTCGACCAGTCGCACTCGAGCTCCTCGGCGACCAGCAGCGCCAGGCCGGTCCAGCTGCCCTGGCCCATCTCGGAGTGGGCGAGCAGCACGGTCACCGAGTCGTCGGCGCCGATCCGGAGGAACGCGTTGGCCGGCGGCAGCGGGGGCGCGGCCGGGGCCGGGGCCGCCTGCACGGCGCGCAAGCCGCCCGGCACGTGGAACGCGATGAACAGGCCCGCTGCCCCGGCGGCGCTGGTGCGGAGCAGGTCCCGGCGGGTGACCGTCACTTGCCACCTCCGTGCTGGAGCCTGGCGGCCAGGTGCACGGCCTCGCGGATCCGGACGTACGTGCCGCATCGACAGATGTTGCCCGACATCGCGGCGTCGATGTCCGCGTCGGTCGGATCGGGGACCTGCTCGAGCAGCGCGACCGCGGACATGATCTGGCCGGACTGGCAGTAGCCGCACTGCACGACGTCGGCCTGGGCCCACGCGCGCTGGACCGGGTGCGAGCCGTCGGGCGAGATGCCCTCGATCGTCCGGATCTTGCGGGCGCCGACCGTCGAGACCGGCGTCACGCACGACCTCACCGGCTGGCCGTCGATGTGCACGGTGCAGGCGCCGCACTGGGCCATGCCGCAGCCGAACTTCGTCCCGGTGAAGCCGAGCAGGTCGCGGATCACCCACAGGAGCGGCATCTCCGGGGGCGCATCGACCTCTCGAACCGTGCCGTTGATGTCGAGCTTCATGTTGTTACCCTTTTGAGACGCCTACGTTCCGCCCTGACCGGCCAATCGGTCAAGCATGCGTTGCCTGGCAGATCAGGTGGGGCGGGAGCGTCCCGCGAGCTCACACTGCCTGACATGTTAACGGCCATTACCAGATGGCCATACGGACTGGGGTCAGGCCTCGATCAGGCCTCGATGCCGAGCAGCCGCCGCGCGGTGGCGGGATCGCGGCGAAACGCCGCCGTGTCGCTGCGGTGGACGATGGCGCCCTTGGCCATCACCGCGATCTGGTCGGCGGCGCCGAACGCGAGGTGGAGATCCTGCTCGACCAGCAGCACCGCGGCGCCGGCGCCGGCGATCGCCGCGATCATCTCGCCGATCTGATCGACGACGCGCGGGGCGAGGCCCTCCGACGGCTCGTCGAGCAGCACGACCGACGGGCCGGTGACCAGCGCGCGGGCGATCGCGAGCATCTGCTGCTCGCCGCCCGACATCTGGCCGGCGAGCTGGCGGCGGCGCTCGGCGAGCCGCGGCAGCTGCTGGTAGAGCTCGTCGAGGCTGCGCGCGCGGCCGGTCCGGCGCGCGTGGCGGCCGGCGAGCTCGAGGTGCTCGTGCACGGTGAGCGTCGGCCAGATCCGCCGGCCCTGCGGGACGATGGCGATCCCGGCGCGGGCGATCTCGTCGGGGCGCCGCCCGGCCAGATCGCGGCCGTCGAGCTGGACCCGGCCGCGGCTCGGCGGCACCAGGCCCATGATCGTCATCACCAGCGTGGTCTTGCCGACGCCGTTGCGCCCGAGCAGCGCCAGGATCCGTCCGCGCGCGACCGCGAGGTCGACCCCGTGCAGCACGGTGCCCTGCCGGTAGCCCGCGCGCAGGCCGTGGACCTCCAGCGCGCCGGCGGCGGCCGTCATGCCTGCCCCTCGCCGACATCGCGACCGCGCGGCGGACCCGGCGCCCCGGGCCCGGGATCGATGTGGAACAGATCCTCGCGCCGGCCGGTGCCCAGGTAGGCCTCCTGGACCGCCGGGCTCTGGCGCACCTCTTCCAGCCCACCGGACAGCAGCACCTTGCCGAGGTGGAGCACGGTGACCCGGGTCGCGAGCCGGAACACCAGGTCGAGGTCGTGCTCGACGAACAGGATCGCGAGCTCGGCGGGCAGCCGGTGGACCAGCGCGGCGAACCGCTCGCTCTCGGCGGGCGACATCCCGGCGGCCGGCTCGTCGAGCAGCAGCACGCACGGCGCGGTGGCGAGCGCGACCGCGAGCTCGAGCTGGCGGCACTCGCCGTGCGACAGCGCCGCCACCGGCACGCCGCGGCGGTCGGCGAGGTCGACGTCGGCGAGCAGCTGGTCGACCCGCTCGCGCAGCGCCCGGCGCGGGCGGGGCCACGGCGACCACGGCCGGCCGAGCACGCGCTCGGCGGCGAGCGCGACGTTCTCGGCCGCGGTCATCGACGGGAACAGGCTCGAGTGCTGGAAGGTCTGGCCGATCCCGAGCCGGGCGCGCCCGGCGTCCGCCATCCGGGTGACGTCGCGGCCGGCGAGCCACACCCGCCCGGCGGTGGGCGTCAGGCCGCCCGCGAGCAGCTGGAACAGCGTGCTCTTGCCCGCGCCGTTGGGGCCGATCAGCGCGTGGCGGGCGCCGGCCGGCACGGTGAGCTCGACGCCGTCGACCGCGCGCAGCGCGCCGAACGTCCGCACCAGGCCCGCGCACGACAGGATCGGCGCGCCCGGCGCGGTCATCGCGGCCGTCATCGCGGCCGTCATCGCGGCCCTCCGGTGGCGGCGCGGTCGGAACGGCCGGCGATCCGGCCGGCGATCCGCGCCAGGCCGCCCGGCATCGCGAACACGACCCCGACGAACACCGCGCCGAGCACCAGCGCGCCGTGGCCGCCCAGGCTCGGCCCGAGCACGTCGCGCAGCGCCACGACGATCGCGCCGCCCAGGCACGGACCCCACGCGGTGGCCTCGCCGCCGATGATCACGGCGAGCAGCACCGGCGCGGACGCGGTGAACCCGAGGTCCGCCGGGGTGACCAGGCGCTGCTGCCCGGCGAACACCGCGCCGGCGACCCCGGCCACGCTGCCGGCGATCACGAACGCCGCCAGCTTGTAGCGATAGGTCGGGTAGCCCAGCGCGCGCATCCGCGGCTCGTTGTCGCGGATCCCGCGCAGCGCAGCGCCGAGCGGCGAGCGGGCCACGCCGCGGAGCACCGCCATCCCGGCGACGAACACGGCGAGCGCGTACCAGCAGAACGCGCCCGCGTCGCTCAGCGCGAGGCCGCCCAGCCGGGTCGCCGGGATCCCGTACAGGCCATCGGAGCCCCCGGTCACGCTGTGCCAGCTCTGCGCCAGCTGCTCGACCACCTCGCCGATCGCCAGGGTCAACATCAGGAAGAACACGCCGCGCGCGCGCACCGCGACGCTGCCGGCGATCACCGCGACGACCGCGCTCACCCCGGCCGCCGCGGCGAGCATCACCGGCGCGCTCGGCGCGACGTGGCGCGCGACCCAGCCCGCGGCGTACGCGCCGGCGCCGAAGTACGCGCTGTGGCCGAGCGTCGGCAGGCCGGTGGTCCCGACCAGCAGGTCGGCGCTGGCGGCGAGCAGGGCGAACGCCAGCAGCCGCGCCAGCGTGGCCGAGCCGTAGGTCCCGAGCACGAGCGGCGCGGCGGCGAGCGCGATCAGCACGACGGCGACCGCGCGGCGCTCGCCCGGCGCGGTCATGACCGGGCCCCGGTCGGCGCGGCGAACAGCCCGCGCGGCCGCACGATCAGCACGACGGCGAGCGCGCCGAACAGCACGAACGACGCCAGGTCCGACAGCACGGCGCGGCCGAGCGACTCGATCTCGCCGATCACCAGCGCGCCGACCAGCGCGCCGCGCACCGAGCCCAGCCCGCCGATCACCACCACGACGAGCGCGAGCAGCAGCGCGGTGCCATCGAGCCTGGGCCCCGGGCTGTAGACCGGGGCGCCGAGCACCCCGGCGATCGCCGCGAGCGCCGCGCCGGCGGCGAACACGCCGAGCTTGACCTTGCGGTCGTCGACGCCGATCGCCGCGACCATCTCGCGATCGCTGACCGTGGCCCGGATCAGCGCGCCGAGCGAGGTGCGCTCGACGACCAGGTGCAGCGCCGCCGCGAGCGCCCCGCCCAGGCCGATCAGCGCCAGGCGGTAGATCGGGTAGGGCTTGCCGAGCACCGCGACGCTGGCGGCGAGCCCGGGCGGCGGGTCGATCGCGTGGACGTCGTCGCCGAACCCGATCGACAGCGCATCCGCGGCGATCAGCGCCAGGCCGAGCGTGAGCAGCGCCTGGTCGAGGTGCGAGCGCCGCGCCAGCCGCTCGACCACCAGCGCGAGCCCGCTGCCCGCCACCGCGCCCGCCGCCCCGGCGACCGCCAGCGCGGCCAGGAACGCCGGCCAGCTCGGCGACGCGCCGCCGATCCACCACAGGGCGTACGCCCCGGCGAGGAACAGCACGCCGTGCGCGAGGTTGAGCACGTCCATCATGCCGAAGATCAGCGACAGGCCGACCGCGAGGATGAACAGCAGCGCGCCCATCGCGAGCCCGTTGAGCAGGTCGATGAAGTGCGCGTCGAGCCAGGCGGGCATGACGGGGACGAGTTCGGGCCGGAGGCGAGCCAGGCCGCGAGGTGCCGCGGGCACCGCGGGCACCGCGATCAGGCGACCGGGGGCGTCTCTCCGAGATCGGCGACCACGGTGTTGACGTACTCCGCGCCGCGCTTCTCGACCTTGCGCAGGTACATCTTCTGCTTCGGCGACTGGCCGTCGAAGCTCCACGGCCCGCGCGGGCTGTCCTCGATCGTGCCGATCGACCCCATCGCCTTGGCCAGGCTGTCACCGTCGAGCGCGGTGGTCGCCGCGAGCGCGCGGTTCAGCACGCTCGCCGCGTCCCAGCCCTGGACCGCGTACACCGCCGGGTCGTCGTGGAACTTCGCCTTCCACGCGGCGACGAAGTCCTTGTTGGCCGGGTTGTCGAGCTCGGGCGTGTAATGCAGCGTGGTCTGGATGCCGACCGCTGCGTCGCCCTGCGCGGCGAGCACGGCGCTGCCCTCGGTCAAAAACCCCGAGCCGTACAGCGGGATCGACGACGCCAGGCCGAACTGGGCATACTGCTTGACGAACGCGATCGCCTCGGCGCCGGCGAAGAAGCAGAACGTGGCCCTGGCGCCCGACGACTGGATGCCGGTGAGGAACGGCTGGTAGTCCTGGGTCTTGGCGAACGCCGGCTTGGCCTCGCCGGCGATCTTGCCACCGCCGGCCTCGAACGCGGCCTTGAAGCCGCGGATCACCTCGGCGCCGGCCGCGTAGTCCGGCGCGATCACGTAGACCGGGCCGACGTCGGCCTTGCCGGCGAGGTGCTTGCCCATCACCGAGGCGACCTGCGCATTGGTGAACGACGTCCGCCAGATGTACGGGCTCTTGGCCGCGCCGGTGATCGCGCCGGCGCCGGCGTTGGCGACGATCATCAGCTTCTTGGCCTCGGCCACGACGTCCTTGGCGCCGAGCGCGATCGGCGAGCTGATGATGCCGACGATCGCGTCGACCTGATCGCTCTGCAACAGCTTCTGGACCGCCGGCACGCCGGTCTGCGGGGACTCGCCCTCGTCGGCGACCACCGTGGTCACCTCGCGGTTGCCGAGCTTGCCGCCGTGGCGCTCGAGCCACAGCTCCCAGCCGTGCTTCACCTCGTTGCCGACCGTGGCGTAGACGCCGGACTGCGGGACGACCAGGCCGATCTTCACGGCCCCGGCGGCTCCACCGCCGTGCCCGCCGGCATCGCCGTCGCGGCGCTTGCATGCCGGCAACGCGGCCAGGGCGCCGGCCGCTCCCATCGCGCCGAGCAGGCGGCGCCGCGTGATCCGCGCATGACTCATGTGGTCCCTCCGGTCGACGGGTCTCGAACGCCGGTATCGGCGTCGACCGGCGCATAGTTGTCGGGCGAGCGCTGGGTGTCAAGTGCTCGTTCCGGCCTCGCGCCTGCCTCGTGCCCGCCGGGTTCCAGCTCTCCGCGTCTGACG
>DATAPF010000632.1:0-21068 GCA_036265355.1 Kofleriaceae bacterium
AGGGATGGGCCAGTCGGCATCAGGGAGAGGATGACGGTTAATCCGTCGACGCTGTCGGCGAGCTTGTACTCATTACCGCCTGTGGTGGCGTTGTAGGGCGGGCCATCCTCCTTGAACGCCTTGATCGGTTTCATGTCACTATCGTACGTGTACACTGCGACGGTCGAGCCGGAAACGGACTTGAATTTGATCTTTTCATTGTGAGTCGCCTTGGTCTCCACGGGATCGAAGCTGCAGCCGTTGGAGAAGGGGGTGACGCTGACGCGAAGCGTGGTCATAAGTTCCTCTGTGTGTGAGCGCGCCTGCGCGGCCGGGTGAGAAGGCCGCCGCAGCGCTGGCGCTCGTGATGTACGGACGTCAGGTCTGCAATTCACGTCGCGTGCCCTGAGGGCTTACCGGGTCCATCGCCGGGGCCAGGCCGGGTTGCGCGCGGCGATCGACGACGGACCCGGGCGAGCGGCGCGCCGAACCCGGCGTCGGCGCGTCGAGCGGTCGGCGGCGCGGTCCGGCGGTCGCGCTCACCGCGTGCGCATCATCTCGATCTCACCTGCGCGGCCACGGCTGGCTCCAGGCCCAGCTCCTTGACCCGGCGGCCGAGCGCGCGGCGTGAGACCTCCAGGCGCGCGGCCATGCGTTCGAGGTCGCCGTTGCACTCCCGGTGGCAGCGCGCGATCTCGTCCGGCGCCAGGTCGCCGGCGGTGCGGACGTTCGGGCACCGCGCGATCACGTCGTAGATCGACGCCCGCGGAATGCCCAGGTGATCCGCAGCCGCCTTGAGATCCCAGGCGCTCGCGCGCAGCGCGGCGACGAGCTCCGGCTCGGCGATCTCGGCCGGACGACGGCGGGCTGCGAGCGGCTTGCTCGCGGACGTGGCCGAGGCCTCGGGTGTGCGGATGTGGCCCGTGTCTGCACCTGGCCCGGCCCCGGCCGCGAGCTCGGCCGCCAGCCGTGCGTCGAGCTGGAGCTGGGACCGGCCGCGGCTTGCGATCACCAGCTGGCGAGCCATGTTGCGGAGCTGGCGGACATTGCCCGGCCAGCGGTGGCGCAGCAGGCGAACCATGATCGATGCGGGCAGCCAGGGGTCGGCGCGCGGATCGTCCGGCACCGGCGCGTCGCCGCCGCTGATCACCGCGAGCTCCGCGCGCGCGAAGTGGTGGAACAACAGGCCGATGTCCTCCGGCCGCTCGCGCAACGGCGGCGCATACAGCTCGTAGCCGGCGAGGCGGTGGAACAGCGGTGCCTTGAACCGGCCGTCGCGGATCTGGCGGTCGAGGTCGGCGTCGGTCGCCGCGATCACCCGCGCGTCGGTCGTCACCGGCGCGTCACTGCCCACCGGGTAGAGCTCGCCGGTCTCCAGCACGCGCAGCAGCGCGGCCTGGACCTCGGGCGACGCCTCGCCCACCTCGTCGAGAAACAATGTTCCGCCGCGCGCGGCGCGGAACAGACCGTCGCGGTCGCGCGCCGCGCCGGTGAACGCCCCGCGGACCACGCCGAACAGCTCGGAGGCCACCAGCTCGCGGGCGATCGTCGCGAGGTTCACGCTGACGAACGGACCGCGCCGGCGCGGACCCCCGTCGTGGAGCGCGCGTGCGACCCGCTCCTTGCCGGTGCCGGTCTCGCCGCGGATCAGCACGGGCACCTCGAGGTCGGCGACCTGCGCGATCGCGTGGCGCAGCCGGGTCATGCCGAGGCCGCCCCCGACCATCCCCATCGGATCGCCATCACCGCCTGCATCGGCGCCGCGCTCGACGAGGTGGAGCACGAGCACGACGCGATCGGCGAGCACGATCGGCACGCCGTCGCCGGGTCGGAGCGGGGCGAGCTCGATCGCGCCGGCAACCTCGACGTCACCGATCGCGGTCGCGGTGCCGCCCTCGCAGGTGATCCGGATGCCGCCGCCTGCGGTGGGCTCGAGGCGGATCGGGGTGCGGCTGAGGCACCGATCGGCGAGCGGTGCGCCGACGGCGCGGCCGGCGCCGAGGAACTCCGGCGCACCGCGCGACACCAGCACCTCGTGGCCGTCGGCGATCCGATCGAGGACGAGCCGATCCCCGATCCGTTCCGGATCGGGATGCGCGGCGATCGTCAGCGCCGGGATCAGCTCCTCGATCGGCGCGGTGCGCGTGCGGCGGGGGTCCTCCGTCGGCGCGTCGATACCGCTGTGGAACCCACTTGCCACGACCGACAGCGTTCACTGCGCGAGGTCGACTGTCAATTTCGCCTCGAGTCGATGGACGTCGAAGCCGGCCGGCGCCGTGAAAGCGCTGCACCTACATCATTTCCTCGTGCCGGACATCGCTCGATGTCGACGGCCATGTGCGACGCTGCCGGCGTGTTCTCGGCCAGCTCGCTCGCCGAGCTCGACGGCGTCACCGCCGAGCTCAACTACAGCATCGACACCGGGGTCAAGCCGCTCGACGAGAGCTACGGCCCCGGCAACGTGCACAGCCGCAAGCTCGGCGCGCTCGACCCGCGCCGGGTGACGATCCGGAACGGCCGGCGGCTCGCCGGGCAGCTCGCGCTCGAGCGCAATGGCTTCGTCCTGGTCGACCACGCCACGCGGGTGACGAGCTTGTTCGACCGGCCGCGGATCGTCGCGGAGTACTATCCCGAGGTCGAGGCGCTGGTGGCGCAGGTCTCGGGCGCGCGGCGGGTGATCGCGTTCGACCACACGGTGCGGTCGGGAGCCGAGCCCGCCGAGCGCGAGGCCAGGCAGCTCCAGGAGCCGGTGCTGATCGTGCACAACGACTACACGGAGTGGTCCGGGCCGCAGCGGGTGCGCGACGTGCTGCGCGACGAGGCGGACGCGGTGCTGGCCGGTCGGTTCGCGATCATCCAGGTGTGGCGGCCGATCGAGCGCCCGGCCGAGCGCGATCCGCTCGCGATCGCCGACGCGCGGACCCTGTCGCCGGGTGATCTGATCGCGTCCGAGCGGCGCTATCCGGACCGGGTCGGCGAGATCTATCGAGTCGCCTACCATCCCGATCACGTGTGGTTCTACTTCCCGCGGATGCGGCCCGACGAGGCGCTCGTGTTCACGGTCTACGATTCGGCGCGCGATGGCCGCCCGCGGTTCTCGGCCCACACGGCGTTCGACGATCCGACGGCGCCGCCCGGCGCGCCGCCCCGGCAGAGCATCGAGGCGCGCGCGTTCGCGGTGTTCTGACGCGCGGGGCTCTGCCGGCGGCCCCGCCGGTCACGGGGCCGGGCGCGCCGCGATCGGCGGCTTGCGCTGGGCCCCGCGCGGCTTCTTGATGTCGAGATCGCGGAACACCAGCGACGGTGAGACGATCGAGATCGCGACGCCGGCCGGCGGCTCGATCAGCGCGTCGAACGACCGGCCGGTGGCCGCGTTGAGGTAGTGATACGGCACACCGGCGTTGCCGAGGTCGAGCAGATCCTTGAGCGCGCGCTGCGGCACGTTGGCGAACGCGGCGCCGCGCACGAGCTCCTCGCGGCCGTCGGGGTAGACCCGCTTCACGATCGACGGCTTGCCGATCACGGAGCCCTGATCCGACAGCGCCGCGAGGTCGATGTCGCCGAGCTCGGGTGCGGTGATGCGGTCGACGACGATCACGTAGGCCAGCCCCTGCTGCTTCGCGGCGGCGAGCGCGCGCCGCACGAGCTCGCGGTCGGAGACACCGCGGGTGGCAGAGAGGATCAGGTTCGTGGGGTGGGCGCGGACCGGCGAGACCGACGACGACCGGCCATGGCCGGTCGAGTGCTCGAAGCCCTTGCGCGGCGTGCGCGACATCAGGAACCGCTTGAACACGCCGTTCTCGACCAGCGAGACCCGGCGCGCGGCGATGCCCTCCTGGTCGAACGCGAAGTGGCCGGTCAGCGGCTGGCCGGCGGCCCGTGCGAGCGTCGGATCGTCGACGACCGACACGCCGATCGGCAGGATGCGCTGGCCGACCTTGCCGGCGAGCTCGCTGTCACCGACCGCGCGCGCGCCCGGGCGGCTGCCCTTGGGCGCCGGCGTGCCGGCGAGGCTCTCGGCGAGCAGCGCGCGCACGACCCGACCGGCCGCGGTGCCGCGGAACACCACCGGCCCGGCGTAGTCGTCGACGATCGGCGCCTTGCGCAGGGCGGACAGCTGCCGGGACAGCGCCTCGACCTGCGCGATCATGTCGGCCTCGCGGGGCAGCTGGTCGAAGCTCGGCGCGACGAACGCGATCGAGTCGTGCAGCGGCATGCCGTCGTCGGCCTGGGTCGCACAGCTCACGGTGACGCGGACCTCGCCGAACGCGGCCGCGGCGGATCCGCCCTCGCTCGACACGAAGTAGCGGTTGCCGCGCATCTCGCGCACGCGCACCGTGCCGCGATAGGCGTCGGGGTTGGTGCGGAACACCGCGCTCAGCTTGCCGGCGAGCGCCTCGAGCCGCGGCAGCTCGGGCATCGCGAGCGGCGCGGTGTCGGACAGCTTGACCGGCGTGTCCTTCGAGAACGACGGCGCCTCGTCGGGGTCCTTCGCCTCCTCCTTGATCACGGCCTGCTTGCGATCGAGCGCCTCGCCGGCGGCCTTGTAGGCGCGGTCGGTCGCGAGCCACAGATCGTGGCGGGCCGCATCGTAGTCGTCCTCGGCGTCGAGCACGGCTTCCTGGCGGAACTCGAAGCTGTCGGCGAAGTTGGAGTTGTCGAGCGCGTAGTCGCCGATCCGCAGGTCGATGTCGACCGAGCGCTGCGGCACGGCGTTGCTCGACGTCAGCGCGCCGAAGCTGGCGGCGGCGGTCGCGACCCGCGCGTCCCAGAGATGGTAGGACAGGTAGTACGGCTTGCCGATGCCCGGCAGCTCGAGCTGATCGATCGCGCGCGCGAGCTCGTCGGTCATCGCGCGCACCGCCTGCGGGGTCGGCGGGCCGCCGGCGTGCGCGGCGCGGTCGGGCGCGGCGAGCGCGCAGGCGCACAGGGCGATCGCGGCGCGCCTCACTGGTCACCTCCCGCCGGGGCCGGAGGCAGCACCGGGGGCCTGGCCTGGCCCTTGGCCTTGCGGGTGACCTCGACGTGCGCGACCAGCAGGCTCGGCGCCGACGCCGACACCGGGACGAACCCGGACTCGGCGCCGCAGTAGCCGTTGAACGTCGCGAGGTCGTCGGCCGCGGCGCGGATGTCGCCGAGCGCGGTCAGCGGCGTGCCCTCGAGATCGGCGCCGCGCACCAGCTCCTCGCGGCCGTCGGGGTAGATCCGGTAGACCATCACCGGCAGCAGCTTGAACGCCTGCGGCGAGAACGTCGTGGTCATCGTGAACCCGCCGTCGAGCTGCTTGAACAGCATGCCGTAGGGCTTGCCCTGGCGGTGGATCTCGTCGAGCAGCATGCGCCGCAAGGTCGCGCGATCGACGGTGTGCGCGGCGGTGACGATCAGGTTGCCCTGGCGCGCGACCACCGAGCGGCCCTCCTGGCGCCGGCCGTGGCCGTTGGAGTGCACGAAGCCGCGCGCCGGTGACCGGCCGAGCAGGAACGTCCTGAGCACGCCGCGCTCGACCAGGCTGACCTTCTGCCCCGCCACGCCCTCGTCGTCGAACGGGTAGTAGCCGTTGAGGTCGACGCCGTTGAGGCTCGCGATCGTCGGATCGTCGTAGACGTCGATGAACGGCGCGGTGATCGCCTGGCCGATCTTCTTGGCGAACGTCTGACCCTCGCTGTCGTCCTTCTGGCGGTGGCCCTCGATCCGGTGGCCGAACACCTCGTGGAAGAACACGCCCGCGGCCTGGCCCTCGAGGATGGCCGGGCCGGTGTAGGGCTCGACCACCGGCGCGCGGCGCAGCCGATCGAGGTCCGCGATCACGAGCTCGATCCGGGCGCGGATCTCGGCGTCGCCCGGCAGCCGGTCCGGCGTCGCGACGTCGAATGCCTCGAACCGGTGCAGCTCCATGCCGTCGTCGGTCTGGGCCGACGCCTGGATCCGGATCCGCGCGTGGGTGAACGGCACCTGGTAGCGCGTGCCCTCGGAGTTGACGAAGTAGTCGGTCTCGGCGATCGCGGTGAGGGCGAGCGAGCTGTCGAGGATGTCGGGGTGGCCGCGGAACAGCTGCGACAGCGGGCGCAGCCGTGCCTCCCATGCGGCGCGGTCGAGGGTCATCGCGGCCGGCGGCTCGACGTGGGTGGCCGGCGTCTCGTGCGAGAAGTCGTCGGAGTCGTCGTCCTGCTTGACCGTGACCTTCGCGCTGGCCTGGACCCGCTTGAGCTGCTCGACCGCGGTCTTGTAGGCCGCGTCGGTCTCGAGCCAGAGCGTCGAGCGGATCGCGTAGTCGTCGTCGGCGAGCGGCAGCGTGGCCGACCGGGTCTGGCCGCGGTCCGGGCGAGCCCCGCGCACGCGGTGGCTGCTGTCGAGCTTGTGGTCGCCGGCGCGCACGTCGATGTCGACCCAGCGGTGGTGGAGGTCGGACGAGCGCGAGATCGCGCCGAACGACGCCGTCACGTTGACGCTGCGCGCGTCGCCGGCCTCGTACGACGCGTGGTACGGCGCGTCGCCATGGCGGCCGAGCTCGGTCATCGAGCGCTGCAGCTCGCCGCCGAGCAGCTCGAGCAGTGGATCGGGCTTGGTCGCGGGCGGCGGCGCCGGCCGCCGTGCATCGATCCGCGTCGCCGGCCCGGTCGGCTCGGCGGGCGCCGCGGCGACGGGCGGCGGGGGGGCGGCGTGCTGCGCCACCGGAGGCTCGAGCTTCGCCGAGGACGCACACGCACACACCAGGCCCAGCAGGGGGAGTCGCTTCACGCGGCGATGATAGGTCATCGCTCGGCCGGGCGCAGCGCCTCCGCCGTGATCTGCTCCAGGCTCTTGCCGGCGGTGGCGATGCCGAGCGCCGCGACCGCCAGCGCGCCGGCCACCAGGACGACGGTGGTGATTCCGAACACCCCGGCGAATCCGATCTGGTCGTAGGTGTTGCCGATGATGATCGGGGCGGACAGCCCGCCGAGTCGCCCGAACGCCGAGGCCACGCCCATGCCGGTCGTGCGGAATGCGGTGGGATAGAGCTCCGGGGTGTAGGCGTAGATACCCGCGTAGGTCCCGTTCATGCAAAACGACAGCAGGACGCCGGCGGTCGTGATCGACGTGTCGGTCCTCGCCATCGACAGCAGATACGCCGAGACGCCGCCCAGGACCATGTACACCACGATGGTCCACTTCCGGTCGAGCTTCTCCGAGACGAACGCCGCCGAGTAATAGCCGGGGATCTGGGCGAGATAGATGATGATGCTGTACCCGAAGCTCCGGGTGATCGTCATTCCCTGCTTGACGAGCAGCGACGGGATCCACGTGAAGAAGCCGTAGTACGAGAACGTGATCGCGATCCACAGCAGCCACAGCATGATGGTGGTCCGCCGTACCGGGCGACTCCACAGCGCCGCCAGGTTGCCGAGGAAGCTACCGCCGCGGCGCGCGCTCTCCGCGGGGACCTCGACGCTGTCGAGCGAGGGCAGCGTCGTGCGACCGTGGCGCGTCAGCTCGGCCTCGATGCGCTCGACCTCGGCGCGCGCCTGCACCGACCGGCCGCGCTCGAGCAGCCAGCGCGGCGACTCGGGCAGCGACCGGCGCCACCACAGCAGCATGACGATCGGCAGCGCGCTGATCAGCTGGACGATCCGCCAGCCGTCGGACCACCTCGGGATGACGAGGTATCCGAGCAGGGCCGCGAGCACCCAGCCGTACGAGAAGAACCCGGCGAGCGAGCCGATGAACCGCCCGCGGACCCGCTTCTGGACGAACTCCGCGAGGAACGGCGCGATGATCGCGCTCTCGGCGCCGGTCCCGACGCTGGCCGCGAGCCGCCACCAGAACAGCATGTGCCAGCTCGTGGCGAACGCGGCGATCAGCGTCGCCACGCTGTAGACCGCCAGGGCGTACATCATCACGGTCCGGCGACCGATCAGATCGCCGAGCGCGCCGGCGAAGAATGCCCCGAACAGGTACCCGATCATCCCCGAGCTGCCCATCACACCGGTCTGGTGGCTGGACAGCTTCCACAGCGCCGTCACCGCCGTGAGGATGAACCCGATCAGCGCCCCGTCCAGCGCATCGAAGGTGTAGCCCAGGCCGCCCATCCAGAGCAGGCGCCACTGGAACCGGCCGAACGGGAGGCGCTCGATGCGCCGCAGGATGTCGAGGTCGGCTTCGCTGAGCTGGCGCGGCTGCGTCATCGTGGGTCCTCCGGTTGGCCCTCCGGGGTGTGCGGTGGCCGCGACATCCTCTCGCCGATCGCGGCGTCCCGGCAACCTCCGCCGCAGCGCTGGCCATCAAAACTGGACGCTGATCCCGAGCGCGCCGCCGTCCGGCGAGGCGGCGACGAACGGCTGGACCGGCTCGCGGGAATGCCGCCGATATCCGACGAGCCCGTCGACCACGCCATACCCGTACACCGCGAGCACCCCGATCCCGCTCGCGATGTTCCACGGCCGGAGCCGCGCGTGGGCGACCGCGACCGACCTCCGGAGCGCCCTGCGCTGCACGCGGATAGACTGCCGCAGCGACGCATCGCCCGCAACCAGACGGATTCGCGACTATCATGCCGCGATGGCCATCTTCCGCGGACTCCGGGTGCTCGACTTCGGCCGCTACGTCGCGGGCCCGTGGTGCGCGGCGCTGCTCGGCGATCTCGGCGCCGAGGTGATCCGGATCGAGAAGCGCGGCGGCAGCGAGGACCGCTTCGTCGGCCCGGTCGCCGACGGCGGCGAGGGCGCGCTGTTCCTCCAGGTCAACCGCAACAAGAAGAGCGTGACGCTCGACCCGGCCGCACCCGCCGGCCGCGAGGTCGTGCGGCGGCTGATCGCGACCGCCGACGTCGTGGTCGCGAACCTGCCGCCGCAGCGGCTGCGCGCGCTGGGTCTCGACTGGGACACCGTGTCGCGGCTCCGGCCGTCGCTCGTGCTCACGACGGTCTCGGCGTTCGGCAGCGGCGGGCCCTACGAGGAGCGGCTCGGCTTCGACGGCATCGGTCAGGCGATGTCGGGCGCGATGTACCTCTCGGGTCACCCGGGCGAGCCGATGAAGGCGTACGTGCCGTGGGTCGACTTCAACACCGCCGCGCTCGCCGCGTTCGCGACGGTCTCGGCGCTGTACGAGCGGCGCACCACGGGGCTCGGACGGCACGTCGAGGCGTCGCTGCTGCACACCGCGCTCAGCGTGGCCAACGCGCCGCTGATCGAGCAGCAGGTCCGCAAGCTCGATCGGATCGCGACCGGCAACCGTGCCCAGACCGCCGGGCCGTGCGACGCGCTGCGGACCGCCGACGGCTGGGTGCTCGTCCAGGTCGTCGGCCAGCCGCTGTTCGCGCGGTTCGCGGCGCTGATCGACGCGCCCGAGCTGCTCGCCGATCCGCGGTTCGCCGACGACAACGCCCGCGGCATCCACGGCGCCGAGCTGTCCGAGCGCATGGCGCGCTGGTGCGCCGCGCGCACCACGGCCGACGTCCTCGCGGCCCTCGAGCGTGCGCAGATCCCGGCCGGCCCGGTGCAGTCGCCGGCGCAGGCGCTCGACGACCCGCACATTCGCGCGACGGGCATGCTGCGACCCGTCGACTACCCCGGCCTGCCGGCGCCCGCCCCGGTCACCGCCACCCCGGTGCGCCTCGGGGGTGCAGCGCCGGACCCACTGCTGCGCGCGCCGCTGCTCGGCGAGCACACCGACGAGGTCCTGCGTGAGCTCGGCTACGACGCGGCGGCGATCGCCGCGCTGCGCGCCGACCACGTCGTGTAGCGCGGTACATCACCACGACGTCTCGGTCGATCTATTTCGCTCGCTGCGCTCGCGGTGGCAATCGGCACGAGGCAGATTGGGGCGCACGTCCGTGAGGGGCGGCGTGACGCCGGTGACCGCCCGTACCTTGGACCACTTTGTGATAAGTCTCTAACGATCCGTTTTGACCGATGAGGAGCGCCCCGTCCGTCGCCGGCGATTTGTCGGGATTTGAGAACCATCCCCCGAGCGTTATCCCTGTCGGCATGCAGCAAGATCACTCCAAGAACCAGCGCCCTCGGCCGGCCACGGGCGGTGGCCCTCCGATCATCGCGGCCTCGGGTCGGATCGTGAATCCGGCGAAGCCGTCCGAGCCAGCATCGATTACCCTCACCCTCAGGATCGATCCCAAGGCCGAGGCAGCCGGCCGAGAGGTCGTAGAACGGGTGCGCGCGGCCTGCGACGCCGACGACTTTGAGGCCGTAAGCACGCTCCTCTTGCTCTTCCCGGACATCATCTCTCGCGTCGCCGAATTTCACGGCTTGATGGACGAACTCGTCCGCACGGGGGACGGGAAGACGATCCGAAGGATCTGCCGAACCCCCCGGCGGCCGGGGTCGGCCGCACGGTGACCCGTTCTACCTCATGGCGGTTGTGGAGCAAGTGATGACGGAGCAGAAGTTCGGTCGCATCACCGATGCGCTTTCCTGGCTCGCCGACGCGTTCGAGATGGCGCGCGAGCGAGGCGAAACCAGGCTACCCTGGCTGCCGTCGAGGAAGACACAACAAAACACGTATGCACGTTACGGCGAACTGTTCCGCCTCTGGTCGAGCAGCCGCTTTGTCCCCGCGGAGCTCCTCACCGCGCGGCCATGGATGCCGCTCGGCTACAAACCCGAACCGCCTACCATGGTCGCAACCCGGCTCTCGAACGCGATAGTGTTCCACGCGCCGGGCGATATGGTCAGTGAACCGAAGAAATAAGGCGCGTCGTAGGATGGTGCAAGCGGCTCATGATGGAAATTGGGCGAAGCGCGCTGGGGATGCAAGTTCATGGCTCCGCGGCTGTGCTATAATGGCACGGCAAAGATGTCCGGGGACCGGATCGACTACAGCATCAAGCGGCGGCCACGCGAGAAGTTCGTCGGTTGCGCAGGCTTGCTGGCTCGACTCGATCAGCTCTTGGTCGACAGTGAGACCGATCGGTGGCGTGATCACCCGTGGGCCCGTCCTTACCCCCGCAGCCTCGAAGCGCATTTCGCCGGGAGCCCTTCAAAGCACACCGTGCAAAAACAACAGCATCGAATCGCGGTGCGGTGCGCATGGAGCGCCTCTTAGCAGCCTCCGGAGATCCGTATGACACGCGATGAGCTGCTGACCAGGCTACTGAGACTCTTGCCAGCACAGTTTGATGTCGTATTGTTTCGCCTGGCAATCCCGCCAGCGTACCTGGTCGGGTCTGAGGCGCCCCAAGCGATGCGCGCCACGGAGGTCATTCGCTATCTCGAGCAGCAGAACCAGCTCGAGCGCCTGGCTCAGATCATCACTGACATCACAACGGCCGAAACCGCCGCGGGTCGCGGACAGACGGCCGCGGTCGGCTTGGGAAGCACCGATGCGTGGCCGCAGGAGTCCCTACGCCTGGATCGTGAGCGCGTGCGCGATGATGAGGTCGTCGAGTGTCAGTGCGAGCTGGCGATTCGCACACCCGCCTTCCTGGATGTGGCAGGTGGTGAGCTCGCGGCAGAGGTGCAGGCGCTGACCCGATCGCTCCGTTCCAGTGCGGCCATCGAGTTAGGGCTCATGGTCAACAAGCCACCGCGTCGCGTGCGCGGCTTACTTCAATGGCAGGAATACAACCGCGAATGCAACAACGTCATCCGCAAGTCGGAGTTTGAGATCGGAGACGGTGGCTTCCTTGCGTTTCGGTGGGCGCGGTTCACAGACCTCAAGAACCGTCGCGAGGCAATGCTGGAGGTGCTTCCGTTCCTAAATGGTGTCATCGCGCCGCTGTGGCTGCATCGACTCGCCATCGAGAGTGTGGTATCGCGAGCAGGTGGTTCGCTACCAGAGCGGATTGCACTCAGGCTTTCATGCCATGCCACGCCGGCACCGCTGCTGCTTCTCGACAACATCTGCGCGACGCAGCCTCCAGGTCTATTCGCCATGCCTGAGTCCACGCCCGATTGGACGGTCAGCCACGAGCAGAAGTGGGAGCGGTCGTCACGCGGGATTGCGATCCGGATCCTCGGTAAAGGGTTAGTGAATTTCACTGTCTCGGCGAGCTTTCCTGGGACAGGGCCGACGACATCCTTCGTGAAGATAGACGAAGCCGTCCTTGACCGAATTGGTGGCGTGGACCTCTAATGTCGCCGCCTGCCGAAATCGCGTTTATCGGCCCGGGACCGCGCGTCGACGGGTTTCGCGGTGACGCGCCTCACTCGCGCGTCATCGAGGCGGGTAGGACAAACACCGGGGTGACAGGCTCAGTGCTGTTGCAATCCCCCGTGGCAGGGTGGCCCGACCAACGGCGAGATCCGGCATCGAACTAGTCTCCGATCCAAGGTCGGCGGCGATCGCCGGCGCAGCCGAGCTCGCCGGCATGCTCCTGGTCGGAATCCCGACCGCGGTTGGGCTGGGTGTCCGACTCTCGGCCAGTCAGCATCATATGTCCGATAGGCGGACACTCCGGACATCCGGACAAGCAGCGGCGAGGAACGCGAGGCCGTATGACGAACGGCCTGTGCGCAGGCTTCGGGCCGCGACGAGCACAGCACGAAGCATTGGGGCTCGATCGCGTGCAATGCTTCCAGGCGGCTTGCGTGCATGCCCGTTTCTTTGCGCTCGCCCCATTCCGTGCGATGGTCGCCGCGGCGATGCGGACGCGGTTCGATCAGTTCGGCAAGCAGATGGTTCGCGACGCAGTGGAAGGTCGCTGCTCCGTCGAGCCCGACGCAGAGGTCCCGGCCGACACGCGTCGCATCGATCTCTGGGTCACTCCCCACGAGGCAGGGACATCGCCGCCCGACCACCTGGGCTTCCTGGGGCGCATCACCAGGAGCGCGGTCACGCTCGAGTTCTTTCACCATACGCCCAGTGGCGAGGAGCTACGCATGTGCTTGATCAAGCACGGCGAGTTCCGTCATTTTCTGTCGCGACGCAAGACGCTTCCGCCGCTTCCGACCCAGTGGGTGATCTCGTCAGGCGGCCCCGACGCCGGCATCGATGGCCTGGGATTCCGCCCGACGAGCGCCGGGACGCGCGGCATCTACGAGAGCCCACCGCTGCTGTACACGCGGCTCGTGGCAGTGAGCGAGCTACCGGTGACGCGCGACACCCTGCTCGTGCGGCTGCTCGGCGCCGGCGCGGTACTGAAGCAGGCGATCGCCGAGCTTCAAGCCCTGCCGGCGGACGCACCGGAGCGTAGGCTCGCGCTGCCGATTCTGCTACGGTTGCGCTTGACCGTGCCGATCGACCCTGCACAGCAGACCAGCGATGACCAGGAGTTTTTGATGAATACCCAGGATATCGTCGAGGCCTGGCGCCGGGAGGCCGTCCAGGAGGGACTCGACCAAGGCCTCGAGCGCGAACGCAAGCTGTTGCTGCGCTTATTGCGGCGACGCTTTGGAGCAGAGGTCGATGGCGAGACCGAGCGCCGCGTTGCGGCTGCACCTGCGGAGCAGGTCGAGATCTGGGCCGAGCGGGTGCTGTCGGCTGCGACGCTCGCCGAGCTCCTGGCAGACTGAACACCGACTGCACTGGCTGGGACTGCACGACCGAGTCACTCCGCGAGCACCTGTGTACGAGCTGGATGCAGATCGAGCCCTCGCCGACCGCCGAGGCGACGCGTTTGACGCTGTTGGCGCGGACGTCCCCGGCGGCGAACACGCCGGGCAGGCTGGTCTCGTACAGGAAGGGCGGGCGGGGCAGCCGCCAGTTCGCCTGGGACGATTCCGCATACTCCACCCCACGCCCCGTCGGTAGAGCGCGCCGCGTGCGCTGCGAGCTCAGCGGCGCAGCGTACTGAGCGGATGCACCGGCTCGGAACCGGGGTCCAGGGCGCGCAACCGCCAGGTCCAGCCGATCGGGCGGAGCTGCAGGCGCTCGGCGACCCGCTGCGACGATCGGTTGTCGGCGTCGGTGCTGTAGAACAGGAGCCGGCCGGTCGGGCGCAGGATCGCGGCCCACGCGATGGCGGTGGCGGCGGCGTAGCCGCGCCCGCGAAAGCCGGGCTGGGTCCACACGCCGCACTCTGCGCCGCGGGGCGTGAGCGGGCGCGGCGTATGGCAGATCGACACCGCGCGATCTCCATCGAGCACCATCGTCCACGGTCCGAGGCGCCCGTCGATCAGCTCGTCCCACTCGACCGGCAGCCAGTTGCCGGGGTTGGCATCGCGCAGCGCCTCGCGCCGCGGCTGGTCGCAGCGCTGGACGTGCACCCCGGTGCTCGACGGCGTGGCGTCGGAGAACACGAAGCTCGGCCCGGCGTGTTCGTCGATGGCGCGGCGGGGCTCGAGGATCCGGCGGCAGTGGTCCAGCACCGGCGGCGGCTCGGCGGGATCGAGCCCCGGGGCAGTGGCAGCGAACGCGGCGGCGAGCTCGGCCGCGGCGTCGTCTGGTACCTCGGTGCCGATCCACAGCGCATGTGCGGCGGATGCGCACGCGATCGTGACGCCGTACTGGCCAGCGAGGCGGCCCGCCGGATCGAGCGCGCCTTCGGCCTGGATCACGAGCAGCTCCAGGTCGGTCGCGCGCCGCACCCGGTCAGCAAACCACAAGGGTCGCTCGCAAGCTACGTGGGGCGATCTGGCCCGGGCCGCCGTCCCGCTGGATGTCGCGGCCCCGGAGCGACTCTATCTCGTCGGCAACCGTGTCGCGCCAGCGGTGGCACGCCTGGCACTGACGAGACATCGACCCATGGACGGCGATACTATTGAGCGCCGTGGCGGAGCAGGAGGATGGCGTTGTTGGCGGTGAAGACGATGGAGTCACCGCCAATCGCCAGATGGCTTGGAAACGTGAAAGTGGGCGTTGTGCCCAGCAGGACGCTGGCCACGCCCACGGTGGTGGTGGTCCCGGTGGGGGTGACCCTGCGGATGGCGAGGTTGCCGGTGTCGGCGACATAGACGTTGCCGGCGCTGTCGACGGCCACACCTTCGGGAAAGCCGAAGCGCGCCGCGGCGCCGGTGCCGTCCGCGCTGCCGAATGCACCCGCGGTGCCGGCCAGCGTGGTCACGACGCCAGCGGCGGTGACCTTGCGGATGGTGTTGTTGACGGTGTCGGCGACATAGACGTTGCCAGTGCTGTCGACCGCGATGCCGGTAGGACTGCTGAAGCGCGCTGCGGCGCCGGTGCCGTCCGCGCTGCCCCTCATGCCTGCGGTACCCGCCAGCGTGGTCACGACCCCGGCGGCGGTGACCTTGCGGACGGTGTCGTCGTCGAGGACGTAGACGTTGCCGGCGCTGTCGACCGCCACGCCGACAGGGCTGCTGAACCGAGCCGCGGCGCCGGTGCCGTCTGCGCTGCCGAACGCACCCGGGGTGCCGGCCAGCGTCGTCACGACCCCAGCGGCAGTCACCTTGCGGAGGGTGACGTTGCCGGCGTCGGCGACGTAGACATTCCTGGCGCTGTCCACCGCCACGGCGGCAGGGCCGTTGAAGCGCGCTGCGGCGCCGGTGCCGTCCTCGCTGCCGAACGCACCCGCGGCGCCGGCCAGCGTCGTCACGACCCCAGCGGCAGTCACCTTGCGGAGGGTGGAGTTGCCGGTGTCGGCGACGTAGACATTCCTGGCACCGTCGGCCGCCACGCCGGCAGGGACGAAGAAGCGGGCAGCGGCGCCCGTGCCGTCTGCGCTACCCTCCGAGCCCGGGGGGCCGGCCAGCGTCGTCACGACCCCGGTGGGGGTGACCTTGCGGATGTTGGAGTTGCCGTCGTCGGCAACGTACAGGTTGCCAGCGCCGTCGACCGCCACGCCGCTGGCGGCGAAGAAGCGGGCGGCGACGCCCCTGCCGTCTGCGCTACCCTGCACGCCCGGGGCGCCGGCCAGCGTCGTCACGACCCCGGTGGGGGTGACCTTGCGGATGGTCTCGAAGTCGGCGACGTAGACGTTGCCGGCGCCATCGACCGCCACGCCGGTCGGGAAGAAGAAGCGCGCAGCGGCGCCGGTGCCATCCGCGCTCCCCGACACGCCCGGCGTACCGGCCAGCGTGGTCACGATTCCAGCGGCGGTGATCTTGCGGAGGGTGGAGTTACCGTGGTCGACGACGTAGACGTTGCCGGCGCCATCGACCGCCACGCCGCTGGGGAAGTTGAATCGCGCAGCGGCGCCGGTGCCATCCGCGCTCCCTGGGGTGCCTGGAGTGCCGGCCAGCGTGGTCACGACCCCGGCGGCGGTGACCCTGCGGATGATGGAGTTGACTTGATCGGCGACGTAGACGTTGCCAGCGCCATCGACCGCGACGCCGCTCGGGAAGTTGAAGCGCGCAGCGGGGCCGGTGCCGTCCGTGCTCCCCATCATGCCCGGGGTGCCAGCCAGCGTGGTCACGGCGCCGGTGGGGGTGACCTTGCGAAGGGTGTTGTTGCCGGTGTCGGCGACGTAGACGTTGCCAGCGCCGTCGAGTGCCACGCTGGTGGGGAAGAAGAAGCGTGCAGCGGCGCCGGTGCCATCCGCGCTTCCCGACATGCCCGCGGTGCCGGCCAGCGTGGTCACGACCCCGGCGCGGGTGACCTTGCGGATGGTGGAATTCTCGGCGTCCGCGACGTAGACGTTCCCGGCGCCGTCGACCGCCACGCCGGTAGGGAGGTTGAAGCGCGCAGCGGCGCGGGTGCCATCCACGCTGCCGGGGCTATCCGCGTCACCCGCGAGGAGCTCCAGGTGGGCATGCGACCTGCCATCGTTCGTGCTGCTATCACTGCTGTTCGTTTCGCCATCACTGCCGCCTCCACCGGGAAGCTCGGACTGTGGTGACAGGCCACATGAAGCCGTCACCAGCACAACGAGCCATGGACCCAATGATGTGCTTCGCATCTGCTTTCTTCTCCCTCTGACGTGTGATCGGCATACCGTTGTCAACGGCGCCTTTGCGTTTCGCTGGGTATGACCCGCGGGTTCGGCGCGCTACGCAAAATTCTTTTGTCGCACCCACGACACCCGACCAGCACGCCGGCGATGCGCCGGCCCGACCGCTACGCGCCGCGAGCGAGCGACCCGTCGGCTGCGCGGTACTACCTTGCGACCGAGCAATGACGGAGCGTCATCACTCGGCTCGTACTCCCGAGGCATCCGGGAGTTCCTCCGAGGCCTTCCAGCAAGTCGCTTGCCCGCCACCCTCATGGGCGAACCGTCCGCGCGGCGGAGTCACTCCGCGAGCACCTTGTGCACGAGCTGGATGCAGATCGAGCCCTCGCCGACCGCCGAGGCGACGCGCTTGACGCTGTTGGCGCGGACGTCCCCGGCGGCGAATACGCCGGGCAGGCTGGTCTCGTACAGGAACGGCGGGCGGGGCAGTCGCCAGTTCGCGGCCACGAGCTCCTCGGCGGTGAGGTCCGTGCCGGTCTTGATGAAGCCGCGGGCGTCGAGCGTGACGCAGCGCTCGAGCAGCTCGGTGTTGGGCGACGCGCCGGTCATCATGAACACGTGGCCGATCGCGCGGCTGGCGCGCTCGCCGGTCCGCTTGGCGAGCCAGGTGACGCGCTCGAGCGCGGCGTCGCCGTGGAGCTCGACGATCTCGGTCTCGGCGAGCAGCTCTATGTTCGGGGTCTCGGCGATCCGGCGGATCAGGTAGCGCGACATCGTGCTCGACAGGCCGCTCGCCCGGACCAGGAGGTGGACCTTGCGCGCGGTGCGCGACAGGAACACCGCGGCTTGCCCCGCCGAGTTCGCGCCGCCGACCACGATGACGTCGTCGTCGCGGCACAGCCGGGCCTCGAGCGCCGTCGCGCAGTAGTAGACGCCGACGCCCTCGAACCGCTCGAGCTGTGCGAGCGCCGGCTTGTGGTAGCGCGCCCCGGTCGCGATCACGATCGTGCGGGTGACCACCGACTGGCCGTTGAACTCGACGCGATACGGCCGGCGATCGCACACCACGCGGCTGGCGGTCCGCGCGATCGCGATGTCGGTGCCGAACTTCTCGGCCTGGGCGAACGCCCGCGCGGCGAGCATCTGCCCCGAGATCCCGAGCGGGAAGCCGAGGTAGTTCTCGATCCGCGAGCTCGTGCCGGCCTGACCGCCGGGCGCGACCGCCTCGAGCACCAGCACGTCGAGTCCCTCCGAGCCGGCGTAGACGGCGGCCGACAGCCCGGCGGGGCCGGCGCCGATCACGACGACGTCGCGGACCCGCGTCGCGTCGAGCACGGTCGTGTAGCCCAGGCACTCGGCCAGCGCCTCGTTGCTCGGGTTGCGCAGCACGCGTACCCCGCGGCACACCACGATCGGCACGTCGGCGACCGAGACCCCGAACTGGTCGAGCAGCGCCTGCGCTGTGGGGTCGCGGTCGACGTCGATCGTCACGTGCGGGTGTCCGTTGCGGGTCAAGAACTCCTTGATCCGCAAGGTGCCCGACGAGTGCCGCGAGCCGAGCACCACCAGGTAGCCGGCGTCCTGGGTGATCAGGGCGGTGCGCCGCAGGATGAACGCGCGCATCAGCATCTCGCCGAGCTCGGCGTCGCCCGCCAGCACCGCGCGCAGCGCCGCGCGATCGAGCTCGAGCACGCGGCCCGCCGAGCGCGCCCGCGCGCGCACCATCGTCCGGGTGCCGGTGAGCACGTCGAACTCGCCCGTGAAGCTGCCCGGCTCGTGCACGGTGATCGGGTGCTCGCCGGCGGCGGTCGGGTACACGATCTCGATCGAGCCCTCGATCACCACGAAGAACTTGGTCGCGACCTCGCCCTGCTCGAGCAGGATCTCGCCGGCGTGGAACGCACGCTCGGTGCCGACACTGCGCACCCGTTCGAGCTGGGCCGGCTCGAGCGTCGGGAACGCCTCGGCGGGGTGCAGCGGCGGGGCGAGTGGAGTCAGGGCGGGGAGCATCGGCCGCTACTCCGACAGGAACTGTTCGTCGACGTAACACCACGTCCAGTCCTCGCCGGGCTCGACCGACGTGACGATCGGATGCCGGCTGGCATGGAAGTGCTTGGTCGCGTGACGGTTGGGCGACGAGTCGCAGCACGCGACGTGTCCGCAGATCAGACACTCGCGGAGGTGGACCCACTGGCCGCCGATCTTCAGGCAGTCCTCGCAGCCGGGGGCCGGCCGATGCACGTGGCGGATCTTGACCTGCGCGACGTGCTCGCACGGTGCGCCGAGATCGACGTTGCTGGCCGTCATGCCGCCACGATAGCTTGAACGACCCGGGACGGCAGCACCGGGACAAGCCAGAACGCCCCGGGCACGGCGCGCACTGCAGGAGCGGCCGGATCACCTACTGACAGCTCCACACCGAGGAGCCAGCTGCGCACCCGCTGCGCGACCGCGTTCCGCGCTCGGTGACTCACCGAGCGACCCACGGTCGCAGCGTGCGGTCTCGCCTCACGTGCGCCAGCGGCTACCCTGGCTCGCAGATGTCCGAGCTCGATCGCGATCGTGCGCAGATCCCGCTCCTCCAGCTCGCCTGGCCGATGTTCGTCGAGAACGTCCTGCGAGCGTCGCTGATGAGCGTCGACACCGCGATGCTCGGCCGCTACTCGGAGAGCGCGTTGGCGGCGATGAGCCTGGTCAACCAGTTCGCGTACTTCATCCAGCTGCTCTACATGACGGTGTCGAGCGGCGCGTCGATCCTGATCACCCAGCGGCTCGGCGCCGGCCGGCCGCGCGAGGCCGGGTTGATCGGTGTCGGCAGCCTGACCCTGGCGGTCGCGTTCTCGCTCGTGGTGTCGTCGGCGTTCATCCTCGGCACCGGGCCGCTGATCGGGCTGTATGGACTCGACCCCGAGATCGCGCGCTATGCGCGGCAGTTCCTGGTCGTGTACGGCGGGCTGTCGTTCTTCATGGCGGTCAACATCGGGCAGGCCAGCATCCTGCGCGCGTGGGGCCACACCCGCGACCCGATGCTGATCAACGTGCTGGGCCTCGTGCTCACCGTGCTCGGCAACGCGCTGTGCCTGTTCGGCCCGTTCGGCTTCCCGGTGCTCGGCGTGACCGGCGTCGCCGCGTCGACGGTGTTCAGCCAGGTGGTCGCGTGCGCGCTGGGCTTCGTCGCGATGCGGCGGCGGCGCGAGCTCGAGCTGCCGCTCCGCGAGCTGGCGCGGATCCCCGGGCGGCTGTACAGCGCGATCCTCGCGATCGGCATCCCCACCGCCGGGGAGAACCTGGCCTACAACGTGTCGCAGATCGCGATCATGGCGATGCTGGCGACGCTCGGCGCCGTGCCGCTCGCGACCTACGGCATCGTGATGGCGGTGCTGCGCTACGTGTTCATGGCGGGCGTGTCGATCGGCTCGGCCGCGCAGCTCAAGGTCGGCTACCTGGTCGGCTCGGGCCGCAACGCCGAGGCCAAGCAGCGGGTCCATCGCTACTTCGCGCTGGCGTCTCTCTGCACGGTGTGCCTGGTGCTGCCGCTCGAGCTGTTCCACCGCTCCGTCCTGGGGCTATTCTCCGAGGACCCCGGGATCCTGGCGCTGGCCTCGACGGTGCTGCTGATCGCGGTCGTCCACGAGCCGGGCCGCAACTTCAACACCGTGTTCATCCCCGCGCTCAAGGGCGCGGGCGATATCCGGTTTCCGGTCACGATGGGCATGCTGTCGATGTGGGGCATCGGCGTCGCCGGCGCGTGGCTGCTCGGCATCCGCCTGCACTGGGGCCTCGCCGGGATCTGGATCGCGATGGCGATCGACGAGTGGGTCCGCGGCCTGGTGATGCTGCGGCGGTGGCGATCCGGCGCCTGGCAGGCCAGCGGTCGGCTGGCGGCGGCCGGCGCCGCCGTCGCGGAGGTCGCGGCGGTGGAGATCGAGGAGGGCATCTGACCGCGGCCGCGGCGATCGGCGCGGCCACCGCGACGTGACGGCACCTCCTGTGGCAGATCGACTGGCCAGTCGAGCGCCCTGGAGTCGGCTGGCTCGGACACATCCGTTGCGATTCGCACAAGGCCGCGGAACCAGACGATCGGGCCGCTGGCCAGCGGCTTGCTGAGGTGAGGCGCCATTGCAGCGGCTCGATGCAGATGCTGCCTGGTTGCAGCGCCTGGTCAGGGAGGAGCTCCGGCCACGACCCGGCCGCGTGCGGACCTCCGTGCGCATGGCGCTGATCGGCGCGGTGGGAACGACGGTGATGGTCGCGCTCCACGTCAGTGGTCCGCTGGGTCCGGTGACGCTCTGGGTGGCTCTGACGGGGTCGAACCGGCAGATGACGGCCCGGGAGGCGCTCGCCTTGCTCGTGACGGTCGGCGTCGCGCTCATCG
>DATAPF010000633.1:0-4042 GCA_036265355.1 Kofleriaceae bacterium
ACGGCGAGGTAGCCGCAGCCCAGGTGGGCCAGCGGCAGGCCGCGCGTCCACGGCACGCCCGCCGGCGCGGCGACCAGCGCGCTGGGCCCGGCGAGCTCGACCGTGCGGTCGACCCGCACGATGCCGTAGCCCGGCCCGGCACCGCCGGCGCCGAGCTCGCTGACCAGCGCGCGCAGGTCGTCGGGCAGCGCCGCGTCCAGCCGGTGCTCCAGCGCGGCGACCGCGGCGGCATCGAGCGGCGGCGCGAGCTCGTAGCGGTGGACCGACGCGCCGAACCGGCGCAGTCCCGGATCCGCGGCGGCCAGGGCCCGCACCGCGTCGCGCGCCGTGGCCCACAGCTCACTCACCGATGACCGAGATCGTGAGCCGGCGCTCGTGCGGCGAGGTCCGGTGCTCCCACAGGTACAGGCCCTGCCACGTCCCGAGCACGAGCTTGCCGCGCGCGATCGGCACGCCGATCGACGTCTGGGTCAGCACGCTGCGGACGTGCGCCGGCATGTCGTCGTCGCCCTCGGCGTCGTGGCGGAACAGCTTGTCGCCGTCGGGCACGAGCCGCGCAACGAACGCCTCCAGGTCGCTGCGCACCGACGGGTCGGCGTTCTCGCACACGATCAGCGACGCGCTGGTGTGCGCGATCCAGATCGTCGCCAGCCCCTCGGTGGCGCCGCTGGTGCCGACGATGCGCACCACGTCCCGGGTGATGTCGTAGGTGCCGCGACCGCGCGTCGCGACCGTGAGCTCGCCGCGGTAGATCATCGATGACACGTTGGCCCGCCGCACCGGCGGTGACAACTCCCGCGCCGGTTCAGTTGCGCTCGCCGGCGCCCGGATCACGCCGGTCAGAGCACCCGCCGCGGGGCAGGCACTGTCCCGGCGCGCCGCCGCCCCTGGATCCGACGCCCAGCGAGCGCAGGCGCGCCGCGGTCGAGCCGGCCCGCGTCGAGCGCCACGGAGGCCGGTGGCCCGTCGCGTGCACCGCCGTCGCGCCTCGCGGCATCGCGGTGGGCCGCGAGCATCACGAGCCAGAGCCAGAGCCAGAGGAGACCAGATGCCAAGCATGAAAGCAGTGCAGGTTTCGAGACCCGGTGGCGATTTCGAGCTCGTGGAACGCGAGGTTCCACGTCCCGGCCCGGGACAGGTGCGGATCCGCGTCCAGGCCTGCGGCGTGTGCCACAGCGATTCGATCACCAAGGACGGCCTGGCTCCCGGGATCTCGTATCCGCGGGTCCCCGGACACGAGATCGCCGGCGTGATCGACGACATCGGACCCGGCGTGGTCGGCTGGAGAACGGCGGAGCGGGTCGGGGTCGGATGGCACGGCGGTCAAGACGGCAGCTGTCCGGCGTGCCGGCGCGGCGACTTCGCGAACTGCGCGAGCAGCATCGTGTGCGGGATCAGCTACGACGGCGGCTACCAGGAGCTCATGGTCGCGCCGGTCGAGGCGGTCGCGCGCCTGCCGGCGTCGCTGGACGCCTCCGAGGTGGCACCGCTGATGTGCGCCGGGGTCACGACGTTCAACGCGCTTCGCCACAGCGGCGCCGGGCCGGGCGATCTGGTCGCGATCCATGGGATCGGCGGCCTGGGCCACCTCGGCGTGCAGTTCGCCCGCAAGGCCGGCTACCGGGTCGCCGCCGTCGGGCGCGGCGCGCAGATCCAGGCGCTCGCGAAGCAGCTCGGCGCGGACGTCTACATCGACGGTGCGGCGGTCGACGTCGCGACCGAGCTGCAGAAGCTCGGCGGTGCGCGCGCGATCGTGGCCACGGCGCCCAGCGCGAAGGCGATGTCGTCGCTGATCGCCGGTCTGGGCCCGAACGGGATCCTGATGGTCGTCGGCGCGCCGGCCGAGCCGATCGAGGTCGCGGCGATGTCGTTGATCACCGGCAAGAAGCGCATCCAGGGCTGGTACTCCGGGATCCCGGCGGACTCCGAGGACACGGTGCGGTTTGCCGAGGCCACCGGGATCCGGCCGAAGATCGAGCGCTACCCGCTCGCGCGCGCGGCGGAGGGCTATGCGCGCATGATGAGCGGCAAGGCCGAGTTCCGCGTCGTGCTGACGATGTGATCGCGTGGCCGGCGCGGGCGCAACGCTGTGTGACACGCGCACCGCGCTCGGGCTTGGGGACAAAGTTGTCATCGGGCGATGACACGATTTCACGATCTCGTGCAGACCGGCCGCGCGGGACGGGCGTCGGGAGGCCCAGGAGGATCCATGCGCAACACGCTCTCGCTGGTGGCTGTCGGAATCGGTCTGCTCTCGCCGGGTTGCAAGCAGCCGGAGAAGGCTGGCGCCGGGACGGGAGCGCCGTCCGCCGTCCAGAGTACCGAATCGGCCACCGTCCCGATGGCAGCGCGGGCCATCCGGACCCCCGAGCCGGCCACCGGCCGGACGGCGGACCGCGTCGCTGACATCGCCGCACCGCCCGCGGGCACTGCGGCCGCCGGTTCTGGCGCCGGCGCCGCCGGTGCGGTCGCGGCGACGGCGGCGACGGCGGCGACGGCGGCGACGGCGGCGACGGAAGACGCGGAGAGGATGACTCCGGCGGCGGCCCCACCGGCTCCGCCTCCACCGGCTGCGGTCGCCGCGACGCCGGGCCCCGCGTCGGGGGCGTCCACGGCCGCGCCCGCGCCTGCGCGCCCCGCTGCACCGGCGCACGAGCACGCCGCCAAGATGGCCCACGACGCAGTGACGCGCGATGCGGTGACGGTGGCCGAGCCCGTGCCCGCGGCGAACGTCCGCGCCGGCGAGTGGGACGACAACGCGAACTACCGCGACTACGTCCGCTGGCTGCAGCAGACCGCGCGCGGGATCGCGCGGCTCGACGTTGCGAATCGTCAGTTCCTGGTCGTCGAGGACGCCGCGGGCAAGCCGGTCCCCAACTGCAAGATCGCGATCACCGGCGGCCAGCGCACGGTGTCGCTGGTCACCACGGCGTCGGGACGGGCGCTGCTGTTCCCGCGCGCGATGGGCCTCGACGGCGACACGCTCGCAGCGATCGCGACCTGCGGCCAGGCGGCGACCCAGGCGGCGATCCGCACCGATCGGATCGACGGGGTCACCGAGCTCAAGCTCGCGACCGAGCGCGTGCTGCCGGCGCGCCGCAGCGTCGACCTGGCGTTCGTGCTCGACACCACGGGGTCGATGGGCGAGGAGATCGAGGCGGTGAAGTCGACGATCCGCACGGTCGCCGCGCGGCTCGGCGCCGATCAGACCGATGTCCGGATCGGCCTGGTCGAGTACAAGGACCGCGGCGACGCCGAGGTCACCCACGCGTACCCGTTCTCGTCGGACCTGGCCGCGTTCTCGCGCAGCGTGGCCCGGCTCTCTGCGGGCGGCGGTGGCGACTACCCCGAGGACATGCAGGCCGGGCTGTCGCTCGCGCTCGACCAGCTGGCGTGGCGGCCCGACGCGACCGCGCGGATGATCGTCGTGATCGGCGATGCGCCGCCGCATCTCGACTACCGGGATGAGCGCGACTACGCCGATGCCGCGCGGCGCGCCGCCGCGCGCGGGATCAAGATGTACACGGTCGCCGCCTCGGGCATGGACACCACCGGGCAGATCGTGATGCGGCAGATGGCGCAGTTCACCGGCGCGAGCAACCTGTTCGTGCTGCGCGGCGGCGCGGGTCCGCAGTCGGCCGGCGGCGGCGATCCGCAGTCGAGCTGCGGCGGCACCCAGGGGCAGTACGCGAGCGGCAACCTCGATCAGCTGATCATCGCGAAGGTCAAGCGCGAGCTCGCCGCGCTCGACGGCGATCCGCTGCGGATCGCAGGCCGCGGCCAGGACGAGAGCGCCAAGCCGTGCAACCAGCGGATCGCGACCCACTGACGGTCGCCGGTCGCGCGGCGGGTGCACGGGCGCACGCCGTCCGGCGCCGCGGCGCTCGCTGACCGCACCGCGCATCGGCGCGCCGGTCCTGCGGGCATCGTTGCTGCAACGCCGTCCCGGTGATGAAGTCGGCCTGCTTGCTCGCCGGGCTCGCGGCGATCGTCGGCGCCTGCAGCAAGGACGAGGCAGCGCAGGGCGCGCAACCGCCGCCGA
>DATAPF010000634.1:0-22300 GCA_036265355.1 Kofleriaceae bacterium
CGTGCCGGCCGGGCGGACCCAGGCGTTCACGGCGACGGGGACGTTCAGCGATGCCACGACGCGCGAGCTGACCGACCAGGTCACGTGGGCGTCCTCGATGACCGCGGTGGCGCAGATCTCGAATGCGGACGGCTCGCGCGCGGTGGCGACCGGGCTGGCGGTGGGGACGACGAGCATCACGGCGACGCTGGGCGACATCGCGGGCACGGCGACGCTGACGGTGACGGATGCCGCGCTGGTGTCGATCGCGGTGACGCCGTTCGTCGCGAGCGTGCCGGCCGGCCGGACCCAGGCGTTCATTGCGACGGGGACGTTCAGCGATGCCACGACCCGCGCGCTGACCGATCAGGTCACGTGGGCGTCGTCGATGACCGCGGTGGCGCTGATCTCGAATGCAGCTGGCACGCGCGGGGTGGCGACCGGGCTGGTGGCGGGGACGACGAGCATCTCGGCGACGCTCGGCGACATCGCGGGCACGGCGACGCTGACGGTGACGGACGCGGTGCTGGTGTCGATCGCGGTGACGCCGGTCAACCCCAGCGTTCCCATCGGCCGCACCCAGGCGTTCACCGCGACGGGGACGTTCAGCGATGCCACGACCCACGCGCTGACCGATCAGGTCACGTGGGCGTCGTCGGTGACCGCGGTGGCGCAGATCTCGAACGCGGATGGCTCGCGCGGCGTGGCGACCGGGCTGGCGGTCGGGACGACGAGCATCACGGCGACGCTGGGCGGCATCACCGGCACGGCGACGCTGACGGTGACGGACGCGGTGCTGGTCTCGATCGCGCTGACACCGGCGGCCAGCGTCGTACCGAGGCATCGGACGCGACAGCTCACCGCGACGGGGGGCTTCAGCGACGGCAGCACCCGGGACGTGACGGCGCAGGTGACGTGGGCATCGTCGGCGACCCAGATCGCGACGATCTCGAACACAGATGGCTCGCGTGGCGTGGCGACCGGCCTGGTGGTCGGCACGACCAACGTCACCGCAACGCTCGCCGGTGTGGCCGCCACGACGATCCTGACCGTGATCGATTTCGGGTTGATCGATTTCGGATACAAGGACTGTGTCACCGACTCGTTCGAGGAGGGTGCCACGGTCTCCGGCCTGGAGCACTCGGTCGATTCCAACCGGTTCGCCTCCGTGCGCTGGCTCGATCCCGGCGGGCACGCGTACTCGATCGACATGCGGGTCACCGCGTTTGGTGACTTCGACTTCCCCTGCATTCCGATCCGGTTGTTCGTGCAGGGCCAGCCGATGAGCCTGATCCTCATCGGCAGCAGCGGCAACACGACCGCCGCGTTCCTCGGGAGCTTCCTGCCCACCGGGAGCAGCTTTGCGCTCGAGGATCTCGCCCTGCAGCTCACTCCGTAGCGCGCCGCGCTCCGGGGGGCGCGGTCACGGCGGGTAGGGATACAGCCCGACCGGCAGGCAGAGCTCGACGAGGTCGGCGTCGGTCAGCCGCGTGGTGGTCTGGCCCCCGGCGTAGCAGTCGACCGGCGCGGCCGACGTCGAGCCGCTGCACAGCCGCACGGTGTCGGCGTCCGGCAGCCGGGTGCGGGTCCGCGCGCCGACCACGCAGGCCGGGGCGCCCTGGCCGACCAGCGGGGACAGCGGCCAGGGCAGCGCCGCGCAGTAGCCGACGATCGACGCGTCGTCGAGCCCGGTGGTCGTCTTGAGCCGCTCCGCGCACTCGGCGGGTGACACGGAGGCTGCGCTGGCGCACATCCGCATCGCCTGGGCGTCGGCGAACCCCTGGTCGGCGATCTGGGCGAAGCACCGAGCGGGAGATTCGTCGATGGCGCCGATGCACAGCTGCTTGCCCTGCTCCAGCGTCAGGTTGCTGGTGCCCTGGGTCGCGGCGAGGTAGCAGCGCACCGGCCCGAGCGGATCGACGGCGGGCGCCGCTTGTGGCTGGGCGGCCGCGCGGGCGATCAGCCCGGCGCTCAGCAGACAGACGACGAGGGGAACACGCGACCGCCGGGACAGCATGATCTCCGGCGATGCAGGACCCGCACCGGCTACGGCGCGATCGAGACCATGGCGGACAGCTCCGCCCAGCTGGTCCAGATCGGTGCGCCGAACGTACCGGTGCCCGGATCGATCTGGAGCTCGATCTGGCCCTGACCGGCGGGCGGGGTGAAGCGCTCGTCGCCCAGGATCGTGATCTGCAGGCGGGTGTGGCTGGCGCCGCTGATCAGGATCTGACCGGCGAACGGGTGCTCGCGCGGCATGACCAGATCGATGACCTGCTCGAGATCCTGGGTGGTCATCACGCTGATGTGGCCCTCGAGCCGCGAGCTGTCGATGTCGTAGCTGAAGTGCTCGACCTGGTGATCGGTCGAGGTCAGCTGCATGGAGATCCCGATGTCGAAGTGGGACAGCGTGATGTCATCGCGCAGGGCCCCGCCGGCGCTGAGCGAGACGCTGAGGCTGTCTCCGTGCAGCTCGTAGTCGGTGCTGTCGGACGGGTTCTGGGCGGTCTTGACCGTGACGGTGTAGCCGCCCGACTCGTTGAAGGTCAGCGCGCCGACCGCGACGGTCAGGTCCAGCGACGCGGACAGCGAGGCCTGGTTCGGGCTCGACTGCTGGACCGTGAACCGCAGCGTGCCGTCGAGCCGGGTGACGCCGTCGGCGCAGTCCCGGAACGCGTACGTCACCGTCGAGCCGGCGATGGTGACCGTCGCGCTGCCGCCCGCGGAGCACGCGCTGGTCGTCGTGCCGTCGGCACCGGGCGGACCAGCGGCGAGCGCAGCCAGCCGCTGCACCGCGTCGCGATCGAGATGGTGCCCGGCCGCGGCCACGCCGGAGAGGACGCCGGTGGGCAGCTGCACGGTGAACGAGCTCTGGTCGGTGGCGATCAGCGCCTCGGCCGCGACCTCGGCCGCGTTGCTCTCGCTCAGCGGCAGCGGCGGCTGGGAGTTCCCCGCGCCGCAGGCGGAGGCCGCTGCCAGCGCCAGGGCCGCCGACACGATTCGCGTGGGTGGATTCGACATGGGCATGGTCCTCGAAGCTCGCGGATAGGATCTCATCGAACCGGTAGTGCGTCTTGCAGGATCACGCGGCTGCAATGAAATTCTGGCAGCTCGCGTCCCGGGCATGGCAGTCCGCCGCTATGCAAGGACGGCGCCGTGATAGCCTCGCCGCGCTTCCCCGGAGAGCCCATGCGCGCAACCGTTCTCGCCCTCGTGTGCAGCGCCGCTGTCGCACTGAGTACCACCGCCGACGCCAGGACCGTGATCGTCACGGCCGACAAGCTGGTCGACGTCGCCACCGGCAAGCAGATCGATCGGCCGCAGGTGGTGATCGTCGACGGACGGATCACACAGGTTGGCAAGCAGGGCGACGCCGTCCCCGCCGGCGCGACCCGCGTCGACCTGCCGGGCGTGACCCTGCTGCCCGGCCTGATCGACATGCACACCCACCTCACCTCGTCGCCGCTGTTCGGCGGCTACAACCGCCTGCTGTACTCGGACTCGTTCTGGGCGGTGATCTCGTCGAGCCACGCCAAGGCGACCCTGGAGGCCGGGTTCACCACGGTGCGCAACGTCGGCTCGCACGACTACGACGACGTCGGCCTGCGCCAGGCGATCGACGGCGGCTTCGTCGAGGGCCCGCGGGTCTGGACCGCGACCTACGCGATCGGCGCGACCGGCGGCCACTGCGACTCGACGTTCTTCCCGCCGTCGATGGCGCAGAAGAGCCCCGCCGTGATCGACAGCCCGCTCGCCGGCCGCCAGATGGTCCGCCAGCTCCACAAGTACGGCGCGCAGCTCATCAAGATCTGCGCGACCGGCGGCGTGTTCTCGCACGGCGACACCCCGGGGGCGCAGCAGCTGACGCTCGACGAGATCAAGGCGATCGTCGACGAGGCCCACATGGCCGGCCTGCGGGTCGCCGCGCACGCCCACGGCGCCTCGGGCATCAAGGCCGCGATCCTCGGCGGGGTCGACACGATCGAGCACGCCAGCCTGGTCGACGACGAGGGCATCAAGCTCGCGCGCGAGCGGGGCGCCTACTTCGGCATGGACATCTACAACACCGACTACACCCAGGCCGAGGGCAAGAAGAACGGCGTGCTCGAGGAGAACCTCCAGAAGGACCGCGACATCGCGCTGATCCAGCGCCAGAACTTCCAGAAGGCGCTGCGGGCCGGCGTGAAGATGATCTTCTCGACCGACGCGGGCGTCTATCCGCACGGCACCAACGCGAAGCAGTTCGCCACCATGGTGAAGTGGGGCGCGACGCCGCTGCAGGCGATCCAGTCGGCGACGATCACCGCCGCCGCCGCGCTCGGCACTCCCGCCGACGTCGGCCAGGTCAAGGTCGGCGCCTACGGCGATCTGGTCGGCGTGTCGGGCGATCCGCTCAAGGACGTCACGGTGCTCGAGCGCCCGGTGTTCGTGATGAAGGGCGGCGAGGTCGTCCGCCGCACCGCGGCGGCACCGGGCAAGTGAACCAGCCAGCACCATCCACCAGCGAGGTAGCCATGACCCGATCCGTCTGGACCCACACCCTGTTCGCGGCGATCTGCGGCGCGGCGGTCTCCGCAGTGCTCGGCCTGCCCGGCGCAGTCGCCGCGCCGGACGCCGACAAGGCCGCCGCGAAGCCCGACGACAAGCCGGCGGCCGAAAAGGCCCTGACCCCGTACGTCGAGGCCCACACCCACTTCGACGCCGCCGACGCCGACGGCGCGGTGCGCACGGCGCTCGCCGGGCTGGCCCGCCAGAACGCCGCGATGGTCCTGTTCCAGATGCCGCCCGACACCTTCGATCACCCCGGCCACTACGACGCCGAGGTCATCCTCGCCGAGGCCAAGAAGCACCCCGGACAGATCGGCGTGCTCGGCGGCGGCGGGACGCTCAACGCGATGATCATCCAGGCCGCGGCGACCGGCGACGCCGGCCCTGCGGTCCAGAAGAAGTTCAAGGACCGCGCCGAGGAGCTGCTGCGCGAGGGCGTGATCGGGTTCGGCGAGATGACCGCCGAGCACTATGCGGGGGTGACGCCGTACCAGTACGCGCCGGCCGATCACCCGCTGTACCTGCTGCTCGCCGACATCGCCGCCGCGCACGGCGTGCCGATCGACCTGCACATCGAGGCCGTGCCCGAGGACATGGCGGTGCCCGCCGGCGTGAAGGTGCCCCCCAACCCGCCGCGGCTGCACGCCAACATCGCCGCGCTCGAGCGGCTGCTCGCGCACAACCCGCGCGCCAAGATCATCTGGGCCCACGCCGGCGCCGACGGCACCGGGTTCCGGACTCCCGAGCTGTGCCGCCGCATGCTCAAGGCGCACCCCAACCTCTTCATGGAGATCAAGGCCGATCCCAAGGCGCAGGGCCTGAACTACCCGATGGCCGGCGGCAAGCTCAAGCCCGAGTGGCTCGCGCTGTTCACCGACTTCGCGGACCGCTTCGTGATCGGCAGCGATCAGCACTACCCGGAGACCGCCGAGCCGGTGCAGCGCTGGCAGGAGGCGGTGCGGCTGTTCAACCAGCTCCCCGAGCCCGTGCGCAAGAAGATCGGCACCGAGAACGTCGCGCGGATCTACGGCAAGCCCGTGGCGGCAGCCCTGACCGGCAAGCACTGACCAGCAAGGTGACCAGCAAGGTGACCAGCAAGGACAAGCTCCATGAAGCGGCGTGACCTGTTCAAGAACTCCCTGGCCGCATCGGCGCTGGCGGGTCTGTCGGCGGTGGCGCCGCGCGCGCGCCGCGCCCACGCCGCGCCCGGCCCCGCGCCGGCGCCCGCGGCGGCGCCCGGCCCCGAGTTTCCCAAGGCCCCGGGCCTGACGAAGTCGTGCGCCGAGTTCATCGTCGGGACCCGGTACGAGGACATCCCGGCCGACGTCCTCGAGCTCGGCAAGAAGTCGATCCTCGACGGCTTCGGCCTCGCGCTCGCCGGCTCGGTGTCGGCGATGGGGCCGCTGGTCCAGAAGTACGTCCAGTCGTTCGGCGCCTCGCCGACCCGCGCCAGCGTGATCGGCACCCGGCTCAAGTGCCACCCGCGGTTCGCCGCGCTTGCCAACGGCGTGTCGATCCACGCCGACGACTTCGACGACACCCAGCTCGCCGCGGCCAAGGACCGGATCTACGGCCTGTTGACCCACCCGACCGTCCCGGTGCTACCGCCCGCGTTCGCGCTGTGCGAGATCGGCCGCCGCTCGGGCAAGGACTTCATGCTCGCCTATCACCTCGGCGTCGAGGTCGAGTGCAAGATCGCCGAGGCGATCTCGCCGCGCCACTACGACCAGGGCTTCCACACCACCGGCACGATCGGCTCGTTCGGCAGCGCCACGGCGTGCGCGAAGCTGCGCGGCCTCGACGCCAGGCAGACCGCTTACACGCTCGGCATCGCCGCGACCGAGGGCGGCGGGTTCCGCCACAACTTCGGCTCGATGACCAAGCCGTTTCACGCCGGCCACGCGGCCGAGAACGGCACGGTCGCCGCCGACCTCGCCGCGCTCGGCTGGACCGCCTCCGACGACATCCTCGAGGCGCCGCTCGGGTTCTTCCAGGCCGCGGGCGGCGGCTTCGATCCCGCCGCGATCCTCGGCCGGTTCGGCAAGCCGTGGACGTTCGCGACCCCCGGCGTGTCGATCAAGCCCCACCCGTCGGGCTCGCTGTCGCACCCGGCGATGGGCGAGATGCAGCGCCTGATCCGCGAGCACAAGCTCAGGCCCGCCGACGTCGAGAAGATCGACCTCGGCGCCAACCACGGCATGACCACGTCGCTCATGCACCACCGTCCGACCACCGGCCTGCAGGGCAAGTTCAGCATGGAGTTCTCGCTCAGCATCCTGCTGCTCGACGGCAAGGCCGGCCTCGCCCAGTACCAGGACGCGGTCATGCAGCGCCCCGACGTCCAGGACATGATCAAGCGCGTCAACTTCCACGTCGACCCCGAGGCCGAGCGCGCCGGCCTCGACAAGATGACCAGCATCCTCAAGATCACGCTCAAGGACGGCAAGGTCCTCTCGGGCCGCGCCGAGTTCGCCAAGGGCAGCCCGGCCAACCCGATGAGCTACGACGAGGTCGCCGACAAGTTCCGCGGCTGCGCCGAGTTCACGAAGTGGCCCACCGCCAAGACCGAGGCGGTGATCGCCGCGGTCAAGTCGCTCGAGACCCTGCCCGACCTCGGCAAGCTGACCGCCGCGCTGACCGCGTGATCGGGCGACCCTCGCTCGATGTTGGCGCCCCCCGCGTGACGTTGCTATGCAATGGCCATGTCCATGACGGCGGGCGGGGAGGAGTCCGACGATCGGGATCCCGCGCTCGCAGCCACGGAGCCCGAAGCGCGCGGCGAGCCGGCTGCTCGGGCACCGTCGGCCACCGCCGAGACCAGGACCAGCGAGCCGCTCGAGCCCGGAGCGGGGCCGGGCGCTCCGCCGGCGCTTCCGGCGGTCCGCGACGGGCGCTACGAGATCCTGTGCGAGCACGGCCGCGGCGGCATCGGCTGCGTGTACCGGGCCCACGATCGCGAGCTCGGGCGCGACGTGGCGATCAAGAAGCTGATCTCGCGCGGCGATGTTCGCGACATGCGGTTCTTTCGCGAGGCCGCGATCACCGCGCGTCTCGAGCACCCCGGCATCGTGCCGATCCACGAGGCCGGATGGTGGTCCGACGGAACGCCGTTCTACGCGATGAAGCTGATCGCGGGTCGACCGCTGCGCGATCTGGTCGCGGAGCGGCCCGCGGTCGAGCAGCGGCTCGGACTGCTTCACCACGTCCTGGCGGTCGCCGATGCGATCGCATACGCCCACGCCCGAGGGGTCATCCACCGCGACCTCAAGCCGTCGAACGTCATCGTCGGCGAGTTCGGCGAGACGGTGGTGATCGACTGGGGCCTGGCCAAGGATCTCACCGCGAACGAGAGCGTCGCCGGCGCGCACGGCCCGGCCCCTGCCCAGGGCGATGGCGATCTCACGTCCGCGGGCAAGATCCTCGGCACGCCGGCCTACATGGCTCCCGAGCAGCGGCGCGGCGGGCCGGTCGATCAGCGCGCCGACGTGTTCGCGATCGGGATGATGCTGTGGCAGCTGTGCTCGCTCGAGGCCGTGCCGCCGGCCGATCCGTCGCAGCGCCGCGCCGGGTTGCGCCGCGCCCGGGTCGACGGCGATCTGATCGCGATCATCGACAAGGCGATCGCCGAGGACCCGCAGCACCGCTACCGCGATGCCGGTGCCCTGGTGGCGGATCTGCGGGCGTTCACCTCCGGGGCCCGCATTGCAGCGCGGCGGTACTCTCCGCTCGCGGTGGTCGCGCACTGGGTTCGCCGGCACCGGGTGCTGGCGACCGCGGCGGTGATCTGCGTGGCGCTGCTCGCGCTGCTCGCCCGCACCCTGCTGCACGCGTGGATGACCGAGCGCCTCGCGGACCTGAGCGTCACGCAGGCCGAGGTCGAGGCCGGTCGACAGGCGCTGCTGCACGATGACGCCGAGGAAGCGCGCCACCACCTCGCGCGGGCCTACCAGCGCGGCGAGCGCTCCCAGGGGGTCGCGTTCATGCTGTCTCGCGCGCTGCAGCCGCGGCTCGCCGAGCAGGCGCAGTTCCGCAGCACGGTGGGCCGGATGTGGTCCGCGGTGTTCTCGCCCGATGGACGTCAGATCGTCACCACCGACGATACGTCGGCCCAGATCTGGGACGCCGACACCCACCGCAAGCTGTTCACGCTGCCCCACGGCGGCGTGGTGTATCGCGCGGTGTACACCGCCGGCGGTGCGAGGATCGTCACGACCGCACCGGACGCCGTGCGGATCTGGGATGCCGTCCGCGGGACGCTCGTGCGCGCGCTGACGCCGCCCCGCCGCAGCAAGCCGACGAAGTACTACGAAGCGGACGTCTCGCCGGACGGCACGCTGGTCGCCGCGTTCGACGTGAACGGCGAGATCACGGACGTCTGGGACCTGTCCCGTGACACCGTGGTCGCCGAGCTCCGCAATGACGGTTCCGCGTTTCCGTCGATCGCGTTCACCGCGGACGGCCGCTGGCTCGCGACCGGCGGCGGCAACGATGTCCGGGTGTTCGAGACCGGGACGTGGGCGCGGGTCATGACCGTGGCGGGCCCGCACATTCGCCGCACGGATCTCGATCCGACCGGGCCTCGTCTGATCACCGGGACCGTCGACGGGGACGTCGCGATCTGGGCGATCCCGAGCGGCGAGCGGATCCATCATCTGCGCGAGCTCGGCGATCCGGTCGATGCGGTGGCGTTCGCTCCGGATGGCGCAGCGGTTGCGACCGCGACCCGCGACGGCATGGTCGAGGTCTGGGACGCGGCCTCGGGAAAGCTGCGGAGCACCAACCACCAGCTGCGTGCCCAGATCCGGTCGCTCGAGTTCGACCGGACATCGGCGCTGATCACCGTCGGCGGCTCCAACGGCAAGGTGCTCGTCGAGGACGCCGCCAGCGGGATGCCGCTCGCCGTGCTCGAGGGACCCAGCGGCGTCGTGTCGGCCCGCTTCGATCCGAGCTCGCGCCGCGTCGTCGGTGCGTCCTGGGATGGCACGGCGCGGATCTGGGACACGACCTCGCCCTATCTGCGCTGGCGGTCGCCGCCGGTCGGCGAGTTCTGCGGGATCGTCGCCAGCCTCGAGCCCGATGGACGGTTCGTGGCGACCGGCTGCTGGGGCCACACGGCGCACGTCTGGGACACCGCACAGGATCGGCTGCTCGCCGAGCTGCCGGGTGCGACACCGATCGACGGCGACTTCACCCCGGTGCTGCCTGCGGTCTCGGCCGCGGGTGATCGCGCGGCGGTGGCCCGTGACCGCACCGCCGTGATCTACGAGCTGCCGGGCGGCCGGCCGCTGCGCACGCTCGGCCATGGCGCCGCGGTCACCGCGATCGCGTTCGCGACCACCGGCCACGACGTCATCACCGGCGCCCTCGACGGCTCCGTGCTCGTCACGCGCGACGGCGGCGAGCCCGCCGCGTTGCCGGGGTTCGCGGCGGGCGTCGATGCGGTGGGGTTCCTCCCCGACGGCCGGCCGGTCGCGGCCGCGGGAAGACAGCTCCGCGTCTACGACTTCGCGCACGGCGCGGTGCTCGCCGAGTTCGAGGTGCCCGGCCGGGTGCGCACGTTGCGCAGCTCGCCGGATGGCCATCGCCTGGTCAGCGGTCCGCGCCCCGAGGACGCGCCGACGCCGCCGGTGCTGTGGGACATCGAGCACTACCGGCAGATCGGGCCGCTCGCCGGCCACGTCGGCCTCGTCCTGGGAGTGCGGTTCGTGAGCGATGGCCGCGCGATCCTCACCACCGGCGGCGACGGCACCGTGCGATCCTGGGACGCGGCGAGCGGCCGGCCCCTCCACACCTACCGCGGCAGCACGCGGTTCCTGGCCGATGCGACCCTCGACCCCGGAGGTACGATGATCGTGGCCGCCGGCGGCGACGGGCTGGTCCATTTCTGGGACGCCGCGAACGAGCGGCCGCTGTGGACGCTGTTCGCGCACCAGCCCCATGTCATCGCCCTGCATTTCGAGGCCGGCGATCTGGTCACCCGCGGCTTCGACGGGGACGTCGCGCGCTGGACGCTGCCCAGGCCCGACCTCGATGCGCTGTCCGAGCGGCTCCGCGAGCTGGCGCAGTGACGGCGCCGCGCCGTCAGGCCGGCAGCTCGAGCATCAGCTTGCCGTGGTTGTCGCCGGTGAACAGCTTGAGCAGCGCGCGCGGGAACTGGTCGAGGCCGCGCACGATGTCCTCGCGCGATCGCAGCTTGCCGGCCGCCATCCACTGCGCCATCTCGGTGACCGCGGCGGCGTACCGGGGCGCGTAGTCGAACACCACCATGCCGGTCATCGACGCGCGGTTGACCAGCAGCGACAGGTAGTTGCTCGGGCCCTTGACCGGCGTCGTGTTGTTGTACTGCGAGATCGCGCCGCAGATCACGATCCGGGCGCGCATCGCGAGCCGGGTGAGCGCCGCGTCGAGGATCTCGCCGCCGACGTTGTCGAAGAACACGTCGATGCCCTGCGGGCAGTGCTCGCGCAGCGCGTCCCGGACGTCGACCGCCTTGTAGTCGATCGCGGCGTCGAACCCGAGCTCGGTCAGGTAGCGGCACTTGTCGGGGCCGCCGGCGATGCCGACCGCGCGGCAGCCGTGGATCTTGGCGATCTGGCCGACCACGCTGCCGACCGCGCCGGCGGCGCCGGACACCACGACCGTGTTGCCGGCGACCGGCTTGCCGACGTCGAGCAGGCCGAAGTACGCCGTCAGCCCCGGCGCGCCGAGCGTGCTCAGCATCACCGGCAGCGGGACCAGCCCGGGCGACAGCCGCGGATCGATCGGCGTGACGCCCTCGCCGCTCGCGATGGCGTACTCCTGCAGCCCGAACACCCCGGCCACGTGCGTGCCGACCGCGAACCCGGGGTGCTTCGACTCGATCACGCGGCCGATCGCGCCGGCGCGCATCACCTCGCCGATCCCGATCGGCCGGATGTACGACTTGCCCTCGTTCATCCAGCCGCGCATCGCGGGGTCGAGCGAGATGTACTGGACCTGGACCAGCAGCTCGCGGTCGCCGAGCTCGCGCACGGCCTCCTCCTCGAACGCGAAGTCGGTCGGTTTTGGCAACCCGCTGGGCCGTGCCGCGAGCGTGAAGCGATGATTCTTGCGCGCCATGGCCGGACCGTACTCCGGGCCGCCCCGCGGCGCGAGGGGCGCTGCCGTCAGCGCGCGATGCGCGGCCAGGTATCCGACAGCCGGTAGCCCGCCGGCCATGGATCGTCGGGGTCCAGCATGTCCTGCCGCGTGCCGGTGATCCACGCGCGGCCGGAGATCGACGGGACGATCGCCGGCCGGCCGCCGACCTCCGCGTCGGCCTCGATCCGGCCGAGGAACTCCGAGCCGATGATCGAGCGCGCCAGGTAGCGGTCGCCGACCTGCATCTCGCCGCGCGCCCGCATCACCGCCATCCGCGCCGATGCGCCGGTCCCGGTCGGCGAGCGGTCGATCTTGCCGGGCTGCACCACCACCGCGTTGGCCGCGGTCCGCACGCCGGCCTCGACCGCGACCGGCGCCGCGAGCTGGCAGAACGAGAGGTGGTTCCAGCCCGGGTTGGTCGGGTGGACGAACCCGAGCTGCTCGTTGGCGGCGCGCGTGATCCGCACCCCGGTCTCGGCCAGATCGCGCGCCTCGTCGGGCACGAGCCGGAACCCGAGCCGGTGCGCGTCGACGATCACGAAGCTGTCGCCGCCGTACGCCGTGTCCGCGGCCAGCGTGCCCAGCCCGGCGACCTCGATCGTCGCGTCGAGCCGGTCGGCGAACGACGCCACGTTGCGCACGGTGATCCGCTCGGCCTTGCCGGCCCGGCAGTGCGCCACGACCTCGACCAGGCCGCCGGGCGCCTCGAGCACCAGGCGGGTCTCGGGCTCGGTCATCGCCAGGATCCCGCAGTCGAGCAGCACGGTGGCCACGCAGATCGAGTTCGACCCCGACATCGGCGGCGTGTCCTCGGGCTCCATGATGATGAAGCCGATCTGCGCCCGCGGATCCTTCGGCGGCACCAGCAGGTTGACGTGGCGGAACACGCCGCCGCGCGGCTCGTTGAGCACGAAGCTGCGCAGCGCCTGGTCGCGCGCGATGAACCGCGACTGCTCCCACAGCGTGTCGCCCGGCGGGGGCGCCACCCCGCCGACGATCACATCGCCGACCTCGCCCTCGGCGTGGCACGACACGATCTGGATCGCCTTCGTCGTCCGCATGGATCGGCCGGCACCGTATCACAGCGTCGTTCCGCCGAGGCGCCAGGCCGGACCGTCTCGAACGTGCTAACGTACTGCTGTGTTGCTCGAAGATGCTCCGCTCACGCTTCGAGAGTTCATGACCGACGAACCGGTACCCCTTGCAACGATCTTCCGCGAGATCATGTCGCTCCTGACGACACGCGAGAACGCAGTTGTGTTCGGCGCGCATGCGGTCAACGCCTACTGCGAGCCGGAGCGTATGACGGCCGACATTGACGTCCTGTCCACCGATGCTGCGCCACTTGCTGACGATCTTCGAGCACTCATCGCTGGAAGGTTCCGGCTTGCCGTGCGCGTCCGGGAGGTGGTTCCGGGGGGGTTCCGGGTCTATCAGCTGCGCAAGCCGAAGAACCGTCACCTCGCTGATGTGCGTCAGGTAGCCCATTTACCGCCGTTTCGCCAGATCGGAAGCATACGCGTGGTCGAGCCGGCGGAGCTCGTCGTGATGAAAGCAATCGCCATCGCTGCCCGGAAGGGCCAGGAAAAAGGCCTCTCGGACCGTCTCGACCTGCATCGACTGCTACGCGCCTTCCCGGAGCTTCGTGCAGACAATGGGCCGGTTCCTTTGCGGCTCGCAGAACTTGGAGCGGATATCGCAGCGCTATCGGCGTGGCGCGAAGTTGTACAATCACCGCTCGAAATCGATGATGAGTCCATCGATGACGATTAATCTGCATTCCCATAGTTATGAACGGAAACTTACAATAACAGCGAAGATAACATCTTCCGCTGATAAAGTAATAACATGGCATTATATTTGCTGCTGGCTGGATGAGCCGATTGAGAGTCGCCCATATGCTGACCAGTTCTGAGTTGTATTGACAGGACTCCCTACAGGAACGAGTCCTGGTAGCCGGCGTCCTCGATGGTGAGCGCCGCGGAGGTGGCGCGCAGCGGGGCGAACGCGTCGGCCATGACGGCGAGCTCGTCGGTGCGGGTGGCGCCGACCGACTTCTCGTAGCTGCCGGGGTGGGGGCCGTGCGGCACGCCCATCGGGTGGTGCGAGATGCTGCCGGGGGCGACGCCGCGTCGCGACGTGAAGTTGCCGTCGCAGTAGAAGATGATCTCGTCGCAGTGGGTCGAGCTGTGCGGGTAGGGGCAGGGGATCGCCTCGGGGTGGAAGTCGACCGGGCGGGGGACGAAGCTGCAGATCAGGGCGCCGCGGGCGGCGAACGTGCCGTGCCAGGTCGGCGGCAGGTGGACCGAGCTGACGCGCGGCTGGAACGCGAGGATCGGGAACGCCCACGGGTAGACCGTGCCGTCCCAGCCGATGACGTCGAGCGGCGCGTGGTCGAGGGTGAAGCCGTGCCAGGCGCCGCCGCGGCGGACGATGAGGTCGCGGATGCCCTCGTCGAGCGGCGGCTGGAGCTGCGGCCGCTTGAAGTCGCGGTGGGAGTAGGGGGCGTCCATGCGGAGCTGGCCGACCGGGTTGCGCCACTGGTTTGGGATGTGGAGGCCACCGGCGAGCGAGAACCAGAACCAGTGCTGCGGGCCGGCGGGCAGGAAGCGGTGGAGCAGGCCGCGCGGGACGAAGACATAGTCGCCCTGGGCGAACCGGACGTCGCCGAGCAGGCTGCGCAGCACGCCGCCGCCCTGGTGGACGTAGATCAGCTGATCGGCGTCGCCGTCGGCGATGTAGACCGGGTCGTCGGCCGACGGGAAGGCGACGCCGGCGATCAGGTCGTCGTTGAACAGCAGCGGCACGCGGGCGTCGATCTGGGGGCCGGCGGCGTCGGTGGCGAGCTCGCCGGTGCGGTAGTGGCGCTTGGCGAGCGGGCGATCGGCGGCGGCGGCCGGGGCGGGCCAGCCATGCGCGGGGGTGGCGATCCGGTGGGTATGCGGCCGGCGCTGGTGATAGAGGATGGTGTACGGGCCGTCGAAGCCGTCGCGGGTGAAGCACTCCTCGTAGCGGAGCGCGCCGTCGGGGCCGCGCAGCTGGATGTGGTGCTTGCGCGGGACGTCGCCGAGCTGCATGCGGTCGAGCATCAGGCGCCATCCTCGGCGCCGGCGGGGGCGCCGCTGGCCTGCTGCTCGCGCTCGATGCTCTCGAACAGCGCGCGGAAGTTGCCGGCGCCGAACCCGCGGTCGCCCTTGCGCTGGATGATCTCGTAGAAGAACGGGCCGGCGCTCGGGTCGCCGTACAGGCTCGCCGACTCCTTGAGGAAGATCTGCAGCATGTAGGCGTGGTGGTGGTCGCCGTCGATCAGGATCTGGAGCTCGCGCAGGGTGGCGAGGTCCTCGTCGATCGCGCCGATGCCGCTGCCGGCGATCCGGCCGGGCAAGAGGTCGTAGTAGCTGCCGGGGGTGGGCATGAAGGTGACCCCGGCGCCGCGCAGGCCGCGCACCGCGGTGAGGATGTCGGCGACGGTGAGCGCGACGTGCTGGACGCCGTCGCCGCGCAGCTCCTCGTTGAAGATGTTGATCTGCGAGGTCTTGAAGAACGGCCGCGCCGGCTCGTTGTTGGCGAACTTGACCTGGGACGCCGGGTCCCACATCACGATCGACCTGAGCCCCGAGCCGGACGCGCGCGCCGGATCGACGTCGGCGGTGTGGAACGCGACCTGCCACATCTGCTCGAACCCGAGGACGTGCTCGAGCCAGAGCAGCATCGGCTTCATGGTCTGGAAGTTCGAGGTCACGTGGTCGATGTGCTGGAAGCCGAACCGGTTCGTCCCGCCGCCGGGGTGCGGCACGGCGCCGGGGTACAGCGCGCGGTAGCCGGCGCGCTCGCGGAACCGGAACGTGCAGTCGCCGAACGGCGTGGTGATCGAGAACTGGCGCAGCGTGCCGCCGTCGTCGCGCAGCGTCTGGATGTCGTCGATCGGGGTGCCGCCGCGCTGCTCGAGCAGCGCGAACGCGCGCGCGGCGTCCTCGACCTCGAACACCAGCGTGCCGACGCCGTCGGGGTGCTTGGCGAGGAACCGGGCGGCGCGGCAGCGACCGTCGCCGACCGGCCCGACCGGCGCGCTGCACACCACGTTGATCCCACCGGCCGAGAAGCACGCCGAGCGCTGGCCGCTGCGCGCCTCGAGCTCGGGCGACGACCGCCAGGTCTCGGCGAAGTCGAGCTTGTCGGTGTAGAACCGGCGCGAGCGCTCGAGATCGCGCACGTAGTAATGGATGCCTTCGAGGCGCTTGATGCCCAGCGGGGCTGGCTTGGTCATGACTTCACGGCGTCGGGTTGGTGGTGCGGCATCGCGTCGGCGAACGCCGCCAGCGGGAGGCAGTGGCCCTCGATCGCGAGCAGCCTGGGGTAGGGCTCGAGGTCGACCTGGAACCGGCGGGCGCCGGCGAGCTGCGGCACGAGGCAGCAGTCGGCGATGGTCGGGGAATCGCCGACCGAGAACGTGCCGGCGACCTCGGCGGCGATCGTGGCGAACGCGGCCAGGCCGTGGGCGATGACCGGCCGGATGAAGGCCGCCTCGTCTCCGCCCAGCGCCTTGATCTTCTTGAGCGTGGCCATGTTCTGCATCGGCTGGACACCGGCGTTGAAGATCTCGGAGAGCGCGCGCGCCCGGGCGCGGAGCAGCGGATCGCGCGGCAGGAGCGGCGGATCGGGCCAGCGCTCCTCGAGGTACTCGAGGATCGCCATCGACTGGGTCAGCACGACTCGCGCGCCGTCGTCCTCGGTGATCTCCAGGGTCGGGACCTGCGCCATCGGGTTCTTGGCCCGGTAGGCGTCGGCGAGGTTCTCGCCTTGCACGAGGTTGACCGCGACGTAGTCGTACGGCAGCTGCTTGAGACCGAGCCCGATCCGCACGCGGTGGCTCGCCGAACTACGCCAGTAGCTATGGAGGACGAGCTTCATGGGGAGGCTCCCGGTGCCAGAGGCTGAGACGGTGGCTGAGACGGTGGCTGAGACGGTGGCTGAGACGATCGCTGGGTGGTGGAGATGCCTGCCGCGACCACGCGCTGGTCGATCGCGCCGAACGGGCTGGTGCCGGCGATATCGGCCTCGATCTGGATCCGGTCGCCGACCGCCATGAACGGCGTCGCCGGCTTGCCCGACTGGATGATCTCGATCATCCGGGCTTCCGCCAGGCACGACACGCCGCGCGCCGGGTCGGCGTTGGACACCGTGCCGCTGCCGAGGATGGTGCCGGCGGTGAACCGCCGGGTCCGGGCGATGTGCGCGATCAGATCGAAGAACGAGAACTGCATCTCGGGGCCGGTGTCGCAGTCGCCGACCACGGCCTCGTTGTAGGTCGAGCGGATCCGGCCGTACAGCCGGCCGCCGCGCCAGCTGCCGGTGGCCTCGAGCTCGTCGGGGGTGACCGCGAACGGCGAGAATGCGGTCGCCGGCTTGCTCTGGAAGAACCCGAAGCCCCTGGCGAGCTCGTCGGGGACGAGGTTGCGCAGCGTGCAGTCGTTGGCGAGCAGGACCAGCCGGACGTGGCGCGCCGCGTCCGCCGCGGTGGTGGCGAGCGGCGTGTCGCCGAGCACCACGCAGACCTCCGACTCGAAGTCCAGGCCCCACGCCGGATCGCACAGCTCGATCGGATCGCGCGGCCCCAGCAGGTCGCCCGAGCCGCCCTGGTAGATCAGCGGATCGGTCTCCAGCGTGGCCGGCGGCTCGGCCCCGCGCGCCCGGCGCACCAGCCGCACGTGGTTGAGGAACGCCGAGCCGTCGACCCACTCGAACGCGCGGGGCAGCGGCGCGCCCAGCCGCAGCGGGTCGACCGGCACGCCGTCGTGGGCGCCGCGGTCGAGCTCGTCGGCGAGCACCCGCAGGGCCGGCTCGGCCGCGGTCCAGTCGTCGAGCGCGCGCTGCAGCGTCGGCCAGGCGTCCGGGGCCGGCGCGCCGACCTCGCCGTCGCGGCGGACCACCAGCAGGCGACCGTCTCGAGAGCCATCGCGTAAGGTCGCGAGCTTCATGGGATCGAGTCCACCTTAACGCCGGAGCGCGGCGCCGTCGACCCACCTCACGCCGGTGCCGGTCCGGCCGTCACCGCTCCGTGCGCGGCGCGGGCCCGCGCACATCAGCTGGCGCCGAACCACTGCTGCAGCGCGCTGGCGCCGCGCTGGAACGCCTGAGGGGCGAGCTTGGTCAGCTGGTGGACGACCCAGGCGTCGCGGCCGACCGTGCGGACCGCGGGGTTGGTGCGCACGGCCTCGAGGATCACGTCGGCGACCCGCGACGGTGGGGTGCCCTTCTTGAACCGCTCGACCATGTTCGCGCGGCGGTCGCCGACCGCGCCGGCCATCCGGCCGTCGGCGACGATCGACGTGGCGATCATCCCGGGGCAGATCGCGGTGACCCCGACCTGGTGCGGGGCGAGCTCGGTGCGCAGCGACTGCGAGAACCCGAGCACGGCGAACTTGCTGGCGACGTAGGCGGTGACGTTGGGCGCGGGATAGATCCCGAAGATGCTGGAGATGTTGACCACGTGGCCGGTCTTGCGCTCGGCCATCCGGGGCACGAAGAAGTGACAGCCGTGGATCACGCCGCGCAGGTTGATGCCGAGCAGCCAGTCCCAGTCGTCGAGGGTGGTGTCGAGGAAGCTGCCGCCGACCGCGACCCCGGCGTTGTTGACCACGACGTCGGCCGCGGGGACCTGGGCGTGGACGGCGTCGGCGAACGCGCTCATCTGGGCGCGGTCGGCGACGTCGACCCTGCGCACGGCGAGGGCGCGGTCGGCGAGCTCGGCCGACAGCGCGTCGAGCCGCGCCTGGTCGACGTCGCACGCGGCGACCCGGGCGCCCTGCTGGGCGAACGCGAGCGCGGTGGCGCGACCGATCCCGCTGCCTGCGCCGGTGACGACCACGGTCTTGTCTGCGAGCTTCATGCGGCCTCGGAAGAGCTGGACCCGGGTAGCGACATACCACGCGCGGCCAGCCACTCGCTCGCGATTCGATCGGTCGGATGGTCGCCGGGGTGGAAGCCGGGGGCCAGGTACTGCCGGATCCCACGCAGGAACACCCGGCGGACGATCGGATCGCGGCGCGGCATCCGGCCGAGCTCGCGCCAGGCGCCGAGCGCGCCGCGCCGCTCCTGGCGCATCAGGCTGACCGCGCCCCACAGCCAGAACCCGCCGAGCGTCACGGTGGCGTAGATCAGGCCGGCGATCCGCAGCGCGTACGACGGGTCGACCGCGCGCAGCACGTCGAACGCGACCGCCTTGTGCTCGAGCTCCTCGGCGGCGTGCCACGCCAGCAGCTGCCGCATCTCGGGCACCGCGGCGTCGAGCACGTTCTCGGTGAACGCACCCTCGGCGAGGATCGCCGTGAAGTGCTCGGCCGCCGCGGTGATCGCGAGGTTGAGCTTCGGCGGCGTGTGGGCCTCCAGCCACGAGGCCAGCCGGTGGTAGCCGGCGAGGAAGCGGTCGATCTCGTAGCCCTGGGCGCGCAGGATCGCGTTGAACTGGTCGTGGGCGCGGGCGTGGCGACCCTCCTGGCCGAAGAAGCCCTTGATCGCCGTGCGCAGCTGGGGGTCGTCGATCTGTCCCAGGAAGTGCTTGACCGAGCGCACGAAGAACCGCTCGCCGTGCGGGAACAGCAGGTTGACGCCGTTGGCGATCGCCGTCGCGGTGGCGTTGTGGGCGAGCCAGTGCCGCGGCACGGCGCGGAAATCGACGTCGAGATCGCGGGGGACGATCGGGGTCACGCGAGCCTCCAGGAGATGATGGCGTCAGCGTAGTCGCTATTGACCAAAAGTCAATAGCGGGGTCATGGCCACGGCGAGCGCGGACGGGCCGGCGCGCGCGATTGCCGTTATGATGTGCGGCGGTGCCTCCCGGTCGCATTGCTCGCAGCGTTCGTGGCGCCGCTCGCCCCCGGCGGCGGATCCGGCTGGACAACGACCAGCGCCGGGCCCAGCTGCTGGAGCTCGCCCGGCGCGCGTTCTCGGACCGCTCGTACGACGAGGTCTCGATCGACGACCTCGCGCGGGTCGCCGGGATCTCCAAGGGCCTGCTCTATCACTACTTCCCGACCAAGCGCGATCTCTACGTCGCAGGGCTGCGCGAGATCGCCGACGAGCTGGTCGCCGCGGTGCTGCGGGTCGCAGCGGACCTGCCGCCGGCCGACCGTGTACGGGCGAGCGTCGACGCGTACCTGGAGCACATCGCGCGCCACTCGCGCGCGTTCGTCTCGCTGATGCGCGGCGGGATCGGCAGCGATCCGGAGGTCGCCGCCGTGGTCGACAGCGTGCGCACCCGGCTGTTCGACAAGCTGCTGTCCGGCTCCGCGCTGGCGAGCCTGGTCACCAGCGACGCGCGGCTCGAGACCGCGATGCGCGGCTGGATCGGCTTCGTCGAGGCCGCGTCGATCGACTGGTGCGCCAACCCGCGGCTGTCGCAGAGCGAGCTCCGCGATCTGATGACCGCGGTGCTGCTCGAGGTGATCCGGCTCGCCGCGCCGCCCGCGCCGAGCGGATGATCACGAGGTCGGCGCGCAGGTCAAGGTCATCCCGGCGGCCGAGGTGCCGGCGCACGTGTTGCCGCACGGCTGGGTCGACAGGCAGGCGCAGCCCCCGCTGGTCGTGCAGCCTGCGGGCAGCGCGAGGCAGTTGAACGTGTCGGGACCCGTCGTGTGCGGCTGGCGCCGGCAGTACTGGGTCGCGACGAGGCACTGCGTGGTGCCGCACGCGAACACGCCGGTGCGGACGTCGCACGTGCCGTGCGCGTTGACGTCGAAGCCGGCCCGGTTCGCATCGCACTCGTTGCTGTAGATGTTGCCGTCGCAGGCGCAGGTCGGCGTCGCGACGATCCCGGGAGTCGTGCCGGTCGCGCTCACCGGGCACACGTCCGGCCGCGCCTTGCAGGTGCCGGTCAGAGCGCCGACGCCACAGCCGTTGTCGGCGTAGTCGCAGTACTCGGTGGCGGCGCACGCGTGGCCAGGGCCGCCGCACGCGGCGCCGGAGGACCCGTCGCCGGACGCGCCGTCACCGGGGCCGGCATCCGAGGCGGAGTGGCTGCTGCCGCACGCGAGAAGGAACACGAGGCCGAGCATGGGGAGCCGCATGCGGTGCATTGTCTCAAGCGGCGTGCCATCTGTGAGGATCCAGGTTTCAGCGAGATAGAGCGCACATGGCGTGAAGTTTTCGGCCACCCTCGGTCGCCCACGTCAGACCACCTGCCATGCGGGCGGTTCGACCGCCCTATGCGCGCTCGAACACCAGCGGCAGGGTCACCCGGCTGGTGCCGCGCTGTGCCGGGAACTGCCAGCCGGCGATCGCGTCGCGGATCCGGCGCACCAGCCCCGCGCGCGCCCGGTCCTCGCCGCGCGGCACGCGCGTGGTGTCGGACAGGACGCGCGGCGCGCGGACCCGGCCGCGGCGGTCGACGTCGAATGCCAGGCTGACCAGGCCGGCGACCGGCAGGCCATCGAGCCAGCCGGCGAGCTGCCCGGTGAGCTCGGCGATCCGGGGGCTCAGCGCCCGCACCGGCAGCGCGCCGCGCACGAACGGTCGGGGCTGGACGAACCAGCCGTGGATCACGAGCCGGCCCTCGCGCGGATCGTGGGTGCCGGTGACCGCGCGGACGCCGTGCGGGATCCGCGGGTCGAACACGGTGAGCCGGCCGAACTCGGGCGCGATCCGCCGGACCAGCGCGGCCTGCTCGACGGCGCGCACCGAGGCGAAGTCGTGCCAGAAGTCGAGCACCTCGTCGCGCAGCAGCACGGTCTCGCCGCCGCGAAACCGCCGGCCGCGCCACCGGGTCAGCGAGACCACGAACGCCCACGGGCCATGCGGCAGGTCGCCGTGCAGCTCCTGGCGACAGCCCTCGATGTACAGCGACAGCCAGGGCGGCGAGATGTCGTGGCAGCCCAGGTGCTCGCGGCCCCATGCGACGAGCCGGTTGTGAAACGCTGCGTACAGCGACCGCGGAAAATACGTCCACGCGGGCGTGCGCAGCGCGGTGTACTGGTCCGGCACGTGCCAGTAGTCCCAGACGAAGCGGTCGGCCCGGGCGGCGCGCGGATCGGCGAACCGGGCGTCGAACACTGCGCGCAGCGCGCGGACCTCGGGCGCGAACCGGTCGACGATGATTGCGCTGCGCGACACCGGCCGGTGATACCTGAAATGGAGATCCGATTGCCGAAAACGCGAACACCGCCGTTGCCGGCGGTGCCAACGTGGATGCCAGGAAATGTGACGGTAGCCCGAGGCTACCGGGGCATCACTTGGCGGCGGGGTCCTTCGCGTCCTTGGCCGCGTCCTTCTTGGCCGGGGCCTTCTTGGCGGGCGCCTTCGCGTCGGTCTTGGGGGCGTCCTTGGCGGCCGGGGCCTTGGCATCCTTCGCGTCGGTCTTGGCCGGCGCATCCTTCTTGGGCTCGTCTGCCATCGCGATCATCGGGGTGGCGAGCGTTCCGATGACGAGGGCAGTGCGGATGATGTTGCGCATGGGATCTCCTGAGAGTTGAGTGCTGGAAGTCAGCCAGCGGTCGTTCTGCACCCACTGTGCCCGCCGGCGCGCCGCGATTTCAGCCGGTTGGCGGGGCGGATCGCGGGGCACGCTGCCCCCGCGGGGCAAACGGCCTCGAGCATGAAACCGGCTTGAATAGTGACGGCGCCTCGTGCGTCCCTGACGATCGCCCCGCATCCTCGCAGG
>DATAPF010000635.1:0-58546 GCA_036265355.1 Kofleriaceae bacterium
AGACTGCGACGGCACGGATTTCGGCAAGCCACCGGTGACCTGCGCGAGCCTCGGCCATCCGGGCGCGACGACACCGCCGGCCTGCAACGTGGCGACCTGCACGTTCACCGAGGATACCTGCTCGTGCGGGCTCAACGGGATCTGCCCCGCCGCGCACAAGACCTGTGTCGACAACGCGGGGACGTTCACGTGCCAGTGAGGTTCATCATGCCAAGACTGCTCGCGGCTGCATGCGTGATGCTGATGGGGTGCGCGCTCGCGGCGTGCGTGCAGAGTCACGCGTCGCGATGCGGGAAGCTCACCTGCCCGATGGGGATGAGCTGCGGGCCGTCGGGCGACGTCTGCGTGTACACCGACATGCTCGAGGCATGCCGGAGCGTCGCCGACGGTGCGCCCTGCACCGTCTCCGGGTTAGCGCCGAACCAGTGCATGAACGGCGTGTGCCAGGCGAGCCGGTGCGGCGACGGACGGATCACCGGCGCCGAGCAGTGCGACGGCGCGTTGCTCGGGACGAACACCTGCCTGTCGCTCGGCTTCTACCGGGCCGAAGGCCTGACCTGCACGGCCGATTGCAAGTTCGACACGGCGCGCTGTGTCGGCAAGTGCGGCGACGGCATCAAGAACGGGCCCGAGCAGTGCGATGGCAGCGATCTCGGCGGCTCGACGTGCTTCGCCGCCGGGTTCTACGCGGCGCCGGGCCTGGCGTGCAAGTCGGATTGCACGTTCGACACCGCGACGTGCGGCGGCGGCCGGTGCGGCGACGGCGTCCTCAACGGCCTCGAGCAGTGCGACGGGACCAGCATGGGGAGCGTGGGCGGCAAGGTCGCCGACTGCGGGGGGATCGGCTTCCAGGGCGCGACGACCGGCCTCAAGTGCTCGAAGACCTGCCGGTACAGCGCGACGAGCTGCCTGTGCACCGCGACGGCTCGCTGCGCGCCGGGCACGCAGCGCTGCGAGTGCTCGAAGACCGGTGGATGTGGCTGTGTCGCTGTCAAGTAGCGCCGAACCCGGTCCGGACCCGCGCGAGGTCGAAGCGGCGATCAAGTCGTTCCTCGCCGCGTACCATCCGAACGGAGCGCGCGGCGCCGCGCGGATCGCGAGCGCCCAGAACCTGTGGCGCGAGATCAACTCGCTGACCCTGCTCGAGCTGGTCACGTACGTCGAGCAGAAGTTCGCGATCACGGTGCGCCCGATCGACTTCGCGCCGCAGAACTTCTCGAGCATCGACGCGATCGCGCAGTTCGTCGTGCGCCGGCGAGCCTGAGCCGGCCGGCTCAGTCCGGGATCGCGACCAGCAGGTCGGCGTCGAGCAGGTAGTCGACGAACCGCCGTCGCTCGCCGTCGTCGAACCCGAGACCCACCAGGTGGTCGTCGAGCGCGGCCATCGTCACGCCGACGGCCAGCGGCTCGAACGCGCGGACCGAACGCGGATCGAGCTCGATCGTCGCGTACCGGCGCCCGGTCAGGTGGACGAGCTGGTGCACCGGCCGGGCATCGAGCGGGGTCTCGCGCGCAAGCAGGTGCAGGTGCGAGACGTCGAGCTGGAACCTCGACGTGATCACGGCGGACCGCTGCTTCAGGCGGAACCGGATCGACGCGATCACGGCGGGATCGATCGCGGCGAGCAGGGCGCGCGTCACCGTCGATTCGTCGGCGCCGGCGCGGATCAGCGCGCGGCGGTGGTCGATCGCGGCCAGCTCGCCGACGATCGGCCAGGCCGACCACGGCTCGGTGGTGCGCAGGAAGTCCGCGAGCTGTGCACACACGCCGGAGGCGACGACCGTCCGCGGTGGATGCGCGGCGATGTAGCGCCGGACCAGCCGATCCATCTCCTCGGCCCCGAGGTACTTCGCGAGCAGCGGCTGCCAGTTGGCGATGAACTCGCGCATCCGCGTCCAGAAGTGGGCGTGATGGACGCGGAGGCGCCCGGGGATCGCCAGACCGAGCCCGTCGACGCTCCCGGGCCCGCCCGGGTCGAGGATCGCGGCCTGGAACTGGCGCTGGAGGTCGGCTAGGCGCACCGCCGCTCCCCGAGATCGGAGACGATCGCGCTCATCACGCGGAGCTCGCCCGCCAGCTCGCTCCAGGGCGGCACGTCGGAGTCGCGCTCGATCATCGGGTTGATCGCGCCGTGGCGAGCGGCGTACCAGCGGAACAGCTCCCACACCGGCTCGTGCACGGGCTCGCCGTGGCTGTCGATCTTGACCCGGCCGTGGTCGGTATAGCCGGCGAGGTGGATCTGCCGCACGCGATCGTGCGGGACCCCGCGCAGGTAGGCGTGCGCGTCCCAGCCGTGGTTGGAGCACGACACGTGGACGTTGTTGATGTCGAGCAGCAGGTAGCAGTCGGCGCGCCGGACGACCTCCGAGAGGAACTCCCACTCCGACATCTCGCTGGACGCGAAGGTCACGTAGCTCGACAGGTTCTCGACCAGGATCTGGCGGCCCAGCGCGTCCTGCGCGCGAGCGATCCGCTCGACCAGCAGCTCGATGCTCTCCGCGACGAACGGCAGCGGCAGCAGGTCGTAGAGATGGACGTCGTCGATCCCCGTCCAGCACAGGTGATCGGACACCATGGCGGGCTCGATGATCGCGCACAGCTCCTTGAGCCGTGCCAGGTATGCCTCGCTCCCGTCGCGCGCCGCCCCCAGCGACATCGACGTGCCGTGGAGCACCACCGGCATCCGTGCGCGCACGTGCTCGAGCACCTGGAGATGCGCGCCGCGCTTGCCGCCGCGCTCGGGCAGGTACTTCTCCGCGTTGACCTCCACCCAGCGGGCGGGCGTCACGTCGTCGCGCAGGAACTCCGGGTAGTGGTCGGGGCGAAGCCCCACGCCGACGCCGAGGTCGATGGCTTCCGGCACCAACCTCTCCCTATCCGCACCCACCACAGCCGCCGCACCCGCAGCCGCACCCGCACCCGCACCCGCACCCGCACCCGCACCCGTTGCCGCAGCCCGTTCCGCACGAGGTTCCGCAGGTGCCACACGCGTCGCCGCACGAGGCGCCGCACGAGCCGCAGGCCGCGCCGCAATCGTCGAACGACGCCGTGGACGGCGCCACGTCGGGATCGAGCACGGCGGCGAGTGACACCGGCTTCGAGCGACCCACGACGGGCGTACGCAAGCGGTCCGCGAGCTGTGCAGCGGTCAATCCACCAAACAGCGCTTGTAGATCCGTCATCGGCCCTCCGAGGCGACCCGGGTGTCGGTTTCGCGTGACATCGACCACGTGACCCGATCCGTCACCGCCCGGGTGAGATCATCTCCCCAGCTCGCGATCGCGCCAAGGGTTCGCCGCGCGCGCTCCGAGCGAAACTGGCCGACCATGTGAGCGAGCGCACGGAGCCGCAGCTGCTGGAGTGCGGTGAGTCGCACGCCCTCGTTCGGTCCACGGACGAACGCGGCGCTCGGTCGGCCCATCCCGGCGATCGGGCCGACCTCGCGCTCGATCCGCGGCTGGTCGGCGGCGTGAAAGATGTGGATCGAGGTCGAGAGCTTCTCGGTCAGGTTCGCCGGGCGGTGGATGCAGCGGTCGTAGATGTGACCGGCCATGCCCTGCACGCCCGTGAAGCGATGCTTGGGCTGCAGCCGCTGCTCGCGGAACGCGACGTCCCAGTCGAACGTCGTGACCTCGAGCGTGTTGTAGAACACGGCCGTCACCGTCCAGGCCGTGTGCTCGTGCGGCGGAGCTGCCTTGCCCGGCCACCAGTAGAACATCCGGAAGTGGAGATCGAGGTCCTCCACGCGATGGAGCGGGGCAAACGGCCGCTCGGGCGTCGCGCTCGCCGTCGCCTCGACCTCGAGGTCGACGCAGTCCAGGTAGAAGTCCTCGTCGCCGAGCATCGCCGTCAAGGCGTCCTGCACGGTGCGGACGTCGTCGCGCGGGGGCCGGCGGCCGTGCGCGCCTTGATCGGCCAGGTCGCGCGAGCGCAGCAGGCCAACGAGATCCAGGAACCTCATGATCCCGAGGGCCTCCGCGGGGTCGCACCTCGGCCCAGGTTCGGGGTCATCCGGGGCTATCATTCCAGATCTGCGCCGCGCCGGGCAACCTGATAACGTCACGCGACGGACCGCGTCACAACGGCTCGGGTATCGTGGACGCAACGAGCATGCTGGGCGATCGGCTGCGCGCGCACCCGCCGGGTGCCCGGGCGGTGCATGACCAGCGGTGGTGGACCTACGGCGAGCTGGTGGCCGCGGCGGAGCCGATCGCCCGGCGGATCGCCGAGCTGGGCCTCGGCCGGGGCGACGTCGTCGCGCTCCCCATCGATCGCGGCATCGAGGCCGTGGTGGCGACGTGCGCGACCCTGCTCGCCGGGGCGATCCCCGCGGTGCTCGATCCGCGCGACCCCGACACCGCGGCGCGCACGATCGCCCGGCTGCACCCGGCGCTCGTCCTGGTCGCGCCGGCCGACGCGGCCCTGCCGGGCGCGCACGTGGTCGAGCTGCGCGGCGGGCGGGGCGAGCTGTCGGCGGCGGCCGCTCCGCCCTGGGAGCCGGTGCGGCGAGATCCCCGGATCTCGCATGTGATCTTCACCTCGGGTTCGACCGCCGAGACCAAGGGCGTGATCTGGAGCGAGCTGCGCGCGGGCTTCGACTGGTCGGCGGGCGCGCCGCACCAGCGCAGGGACGGAGATCGACGCCCCGGCGGCATCCACGCCGCGCTGTGCACCGGGCTGGGCCTCTACGAGCTGCTCCACGCGTTCCATCACGGCACCGCGGTCGCGCTGCTCCACGCGCCGTTCATGGCGACGCTCGCGCAGATCCGCGAGCTCGGCGTCGATCGCCTGCGGATCACGCCGACCCACGTCGAGATGCTGCTCGCGACCGCCGAGCTGCTTCCCGACGTCGCCGCGGTGACGGTCGCGACCGCGCCGATCGCGCCCGAGCGGCTCCGCGAGCTGCGCGCGCGGCTGCCCGGCGCACGGCTGTGCCGGGGCTACGGCCTGACCGAGACCGGGCCCGCGAGCGCGGTGTGGTCCGACCGGAACCCGCGCAAGCTGCACACCGTCGGGCGCGCCGTCGCGTTCCGCCGGATCACGGTGCGCGATCCCGAGGGCAACATGCTGCCGCCCGACCAGCCCGGCGAGGTCGTGATCGAGCTGCCGATGTGGGACGCGTGCGACGGCTACCTCGACGCGCCGCCCGAGCTCGCGCGCCGGTTCACCAACGGCGCGCTGTGGACCGGGGATCGCGGGACGATCGATCGCCACGGCTTCCTCGTGCTCGCCGGCCGCCAGGCCGAGCTGCTCAAGATCGGCGGGCGCAGCGTGAGCGCGCCCCGGATCGAGCAGGCGCTCGGTGCGATCCCGGGCGTGCGCGAGCTCACCATCGTCGGCGTGCCCGATCGCTGGCTCGGGGAGATCGCGTGCGCCGTGTACGTCCCCGAACCCGACGCCGATCCGCGCGCGCTCGCCGACGAAGCCGCCGCGCGCTGTGCGATGGCCGAGGACGCGCCGCGGTGGTGGCTGGCGCGGCGCGAGCTGCCGCGCGGGCCGACGATGAAGATCCAGCGCGGCGTGCTGGCGCGCGAGGCGGCGCGCTGGACCGGCGCGTTTCCCGGGTTGATCGCGCCGGCGCACCAGCGGTTCGCCGCGCACGATCTCGAGGGCGGTCTCGCGATCGTGGACGGCTGGCCGTGGACGAGCGACGGCGCGCTCGACCCGTGCGCACGCCCGATCGCGCTGGTGACCCGCCGGCCGGTGACCGCGCTCGCGATCGCGGCGATCGTGCCGGCCGACGCCGGCGTACCGGCCCGGCTGATCGTCGGACCGATCGCGTGCGGCGCCTCGGAGCCACAGCTCGACGCGTTCGCCGCCGAGCTCGCCCGGCTCGCGACCCTCCTGCCGGGTCCGGCGCCGGCCGCGATCTGCGCACTGTCGGAGCGCCTCGGGTTCGAACCGATGGACGGCGCGCGCGGCTGGACGTGGCGGCGCGAGCCGACCTGCACCGCCGCGATCGAGGCCGCGATCCGTGCCGCCCTGCCCCGGGTCGCCTCCGCCGCCGGCGTGCTCGCCGCGTGGGCCCGGACCGAGACCGTTGCCTGAGTTCCCGCCTCAGTGCGCGTGAAACCAGGCGCGGCCCTCCCGCTGTGCGAACCAGATCGCGAAGTACAGGGCGTTGAACGCGACCACGGCAGCCACGGTCCGGATCCGCGACATGGCCGGGCGGCGGCGCGGCGCGATCCCCGCGTTCGGGATGATGATCAGCGTCCACAACGCGAACATGCTCCCGATCCGCACCGGGTCGAGATAGAACGCGAACGTCCCCGCCGGCTCGACCGAGATCGCGAACGGCACGAGCAGGTCGTGGAGCAGGAACGAGCCGATCACGATCGACGTGTAAGCGGCCCCGATCGTCGCGATCCGGGGCCGCGCGTGATTGCGGAGATGGCCGAGCATCGGGAAGTAGAACAGCGACAGCACCGCGTCGCGCACGTAGTGGTTGAAGCTCCGGAAGAACTCCCCGAACGACCGCGACAGGAACGGCCGGCGGAACCCCGACGGCAGCTCGAACCCCAGCAGGCGGTACACCGCGACCGCGAGGAAGATCGTGTACGTGAGGTGGGCATACCCGCCGATGAAGCGCAGCAGCTCGAACACGAGGCGGTGGTGCACGATCGCCTGCACGGTCGGATGATCGAGGGTCCGGAGGGTCCGGAGGGTCCGGACAAACCGGACCAGGTGCCATGCGGCCACCGCCGATGCCGCGCCCCACGCTCCGAGCCCGGCGCCGCGCGCGATCACGCGCCACGGCATCCGCGGGCGCTCGCGGACCGCGACCAGACCGGGCGAGATCGGTTGAAAGTACGGCACCACGATCCGCGGCAGCGCGGCGAGATAGAACACGTCGAACGCCACGCTGGGCCTGCGCTCGGGTGGCTCGCGCTCGCGCTCGACGATCACGTAGAACGCCGAGTACAGCTGGCCCGCCCAGACCATCGCGAGGACGATCGTGTCCGCCTGGGCGTCGGCATCGAGCACCCACATCCGCAACACCGGCACGACGAGCCACGCCGCGAGCGCGAGCGCGAGCTTGGCCGCGACGCGAAGCGGTGCCCGTGCCAGCGCGACGACCGCGGCGAGATACGCGGCGAGCGCGAGCGACCACCAGCCCAGGGCGAACGGGGCGGCGACGGCGGTGGCCGCGACCAGCACCGGCCGGCGCCACGCGGCAGGCGCGCACGCCGCGACCGCGGCCGCGACGACGGCGATCGCGTAGATCGCGCGGTGCGCGGTGCCGAGCGCCGACGGGATCAGCTGTCGCTCCTCGAGCGCGGCCAGCGCCACGAGCAGCGCCGCGAGCAGCGCCGCCGCACACAGGCCGCGGCCGACGCCGGCAGCCGTACGCGCGCCCGGTGGCTCCGGCCCGGAAGCTCGGTGACCGGAGCGCTGGCCGGATCGCGGATCGGCCACGCGCATCAAGGCGTGACGGTGAAGGTCGAGTGCGCGAACACGCGCTTGGTCCCGGCGGTCGGCGACCTGGGCGGGAAGTCCTGCGCGCCCGCCGTCGACGTCATCGCGGTGACCGTGCCGGTCGCCATCGTCCCCGTGACGAGCTGGAGCGCCGTGCTCCAGCCCGGCAGCGGGGACAGATCCGGCATCGTGTACGACGGCGTCGCGCCGACCGCGCCGGGCGAGATCGATGCGGTCCACGTCATGGTGCAGGCGGCGGCGCCGCTGCAGCCTGCCGCCGGAGGCGTCTGCGCCAGCGTCCACATGTATCCGACCGCGCTGGCGTAGCCGGGCCAGCTCGACGTGAACATCGGATACGGCGTCGTCGCCGCCTTCGTCGTGGTGGTGGCGCCGAGCGCAGCCGGGGCGGCGACCGACATGTTCGCCGGCGTCGCCGTCGCCGCCGTGGCGGTCACGGCCTGGTTCTTGACGACCTCGACCGTGACCCGCTGGTCGTAGACGTCGCCCGCCGCGACCTGCTTGCTCGCGAGCGCGGTCGACATCAGCGGCGCCTTGGTGAGCTGGGCCACCGCGACCGCGGTGCCGTTGCCGGTGAACAGGTTGGTCGTGGTCTCGCTGCTGGTCGCACCTCCGGCGCCGGTCACCGCGACCGTCAGCGACGGGGTCTGCATCGCGGTGGCGCTGTTGGCGGCCACGTTCAGCGTCATCGCCGCGTTGACCGCCACGTTGCGCTGCACGATCGCGTCGTCGACCAGGAAGTCTCCGGGCGTGTTGCGGTCGCTGCCGTGGAGGACCAGCAGGTCATGCGTCCCCGGCGCGACGAGCATGTCGTAGTTGCCGGTGGTCTTGTCGATGAACACCGAGTTGCCGTTGTAGGCGACGCGATAGGTCCCGGTCGACGCGCGGTTCGAGATGTTGCCCGACAGCTCGACGTAGCTGACTCGATCGGTGCACCGCGCCAGGACGTCCTGGGTCAACGCCGTGCGCTCCGCGACCGCGAAGTGAACCTCGACGACGTCGCGCAGGGTGGTCGTGACGTTGGCCACCCGGACGTTGACCTGGCAGGTGTACGCGAATCCCCAGGTCGCCGAGCTCACGTCGAACGTGAACGTGTCGCCGCTGCGCGCCGGTACGGGCTGCCACGCGCCATTGCCGTCCTGGTAGGCCGCGGCGAACGTGAACGCCACGGCGTCGCTCGGCGCGTCGGTGAGCGTGAACATGATCTTCGTGGCGTTCGACGGCGGGCCATCGCTTCCACCCCCACCGCCACCGTCCGTGATCGGCGGCGCGCCGCCGCTGCTGCCGCCGCATCCGGCGACGAACGCACACCCGACGAGCACGGCTCGCATGGCCGCGAACGTAGCATGAAGCGATTCCGGCCATCGCAGCGAGTTTCGCGACCCACGTCACGGAACCGGTCGCGATCGGCCTCACCGCGGTCGGTTCACGGTCCGGTCGAGCTGGGGAAACGAGCCGTCGCGCGCCAGTCGGTGCCAGTCGTCGAGCGAGCCGGTGTCGAGCCCGGCGTCCCACAGCTCGATCGCGCTCTCCCCGACGGTGAGCAGCGAGCTGCCGTCGGGGCTGAACCTCGCCCCGCGCGCGCGGACGGCGTGGACCCGCGGCGGGTCCAGCGGAAGCCCGGTCCTGACGTCCCAGACCTGGACCAGGTTGCCGCTCGCGGTGACCAGCCGCGCGCCGTCGGGGCTGAACCCGGCGTCGACGACCCAGTCGCCGTGCTCGAGCGGCGGCGCCGCGAGCGTGCCGGTCGCCAGGTTCCACAGCCGCGCCGAGTGGTCGTTGCTGTAGCTGACCAGCAGCGTGCCGTCCGGCGAGATCGCGGCGCCGACCAGGTAGCCGGCGTGACCGGACAGCACCGCCTGGAGCGCCCCCGAGGCATCCCACAGCCGCACGTTGCTGTCGGTGCACAGCGTGACGATCCGCTTGCCATCGGGCGTGAACAGCGCCGTGGTCACCTGGTGGCCGGCGGGGTGAGCGAGCGGTGCGCCGATCGCCGCGCCGGTCGCCGCGTCCCAGATCCGGGCGGTGGCGTCCGCGCCCGCGGTGATCACGCGGCGGCCGTCGGGGCTCCACCGGACCATCAGGACCGGCCCGTCGTGCTGCAGCGGCGGCGTGACCTGCGCGCCGGATGCGACGTCCCAGATCCCGGCCTGATGCGCGACGGCCGACGGCGTCGCGAACCGCCGTCCGTCGGGGCTGAACGCGCCGCGCGGCGGCAGGTGGCCGATGACCGAGGGGGAATCCGGCGCGCCGGTCGGGTTCCTGCCCCACTGGCCGTGAAACACCCGCAGCGTCGCGCTGGCGGCGTCGCCGACCTCGACGGTGCCGTCGAGCGCGATCGCGGCGATCTGCGCGCCGCTGCGATCGAACACGATCTCGGCGGCACCGAGGTTGTGCGGCCTGGTCTGCGCCACGAGCTTGCCCGACGCGGTCCACAGCCGCAGCAGGCCGTCGAGCCCGGTGGTCGCGATCCGCGATCCGTCGGGGCTGAACGCGGCATCGAACGCGCGGTCCACGACCTGGAGCACCCGCATCGCCGGCCGGATGTCCCAGATCCGGGCCAGTCCGTCGGCGCTCGCCGTGGCGACCCGCGCGCCATCGCCGGTGATCGCGGAGTCCATCATGCCGGACTCGAGCTCGATCTCCGCGACCGGGCTGCCGCTCGCCACGTCCCAGACGTGGAGTCGCTTGTCGCCGCCCGCGCCGAGCAGCCGCGCGCCGTCCCGGCTGTAGCTGACGCGATCGATCGAGGTCGCGTCGATCGCGATCTTCGCCGCCGCCCCGCTGGCCGCGTCCCACAGCCGGACGCGGCCCTCGTGGTCGACCGTCGCGACCTGCGCCCCGTCGGGGCGGAACGCGGCGGACATCACCCAGCTGTCGTGCTGGAGCGGCTGCCCGACCGTCGTGCCGGTCGTCGCGTCCCACAGCAGCGCGACGCTGTCGGTCCCGGTGGTGAGCAGCCGGCGGCTGTCCGGGCTGAATATCGCGCTGGTCGCCAGGCTGAGGTGGCCCGGCGGGAGCGGCCCGGTGTCCGCCATGGGGTCGACCTCGAGCTCGACGATCCGCGCGCCGGTCTTCGCGTTCCACAGCGCCCCGCCCCGGGCGTCGCTCACCGTGGTCGCGATCCGCTCCCCGTCGCGGCTGAGCTCGACGGTCAGCACCCGCGAACCGTGCACCAGCGGCGGGATCACCGGCTGGCCGGTGCGAGCGCTCCACAGCCGAGCGGTCCGATCGTCGCTCGCGGTCACCACCCGCTCGCCATCGGCGCTGAACGCGGCGTCGTTGATCCGGTCGCCGCAGTGGAGCTGGATCGGCGGCGGCGGGCTCGCGGTGACCTCCCAGATCCGCACGGTGTCACCGGCCACCGTCAGGATCCGCGCGCCGTCGCCCCGGATCCTCGCGAGACTGACCGGCGCCGGGTGATGGAGCCACGGCGTCAGCGGCGCGCCGGTCGCGGCGTCCCACACCCGGGCGGTGCCGTCCTCGCTGGCGGTGACCACCCGCGCGGCGTCGGCGCTGAACGAGACCGCGGTGACCGGCCCGGCGTGGCGCAGCGCGATCCGCACCGAGCTCACCGTCGCGGTGCGGAACAGCGCGCGCAGCACGGCGTCGTCGACGCCCTGATCGCGCGCCGCGACCAGGTAGGGGATCGCGCGCTGGAGGTGGCCGGCCACCACCAGCTGCCGGCCGGCCTCGCGGTACTGCTCGCCGAGCATCCGGACCGCGACGCGGCGCTGGCGCTCGGCTGCGATCGCCAGCGTCGCGGTCACCGCCGCGAACACCGCGAGCGCGGCGAACGCGGTCGCCAGCCAGCGCCGCCGCCGCCACCGCGCGCGATCCAGCGCCTCGCGGCTCGCGGCGATCAGCGCGCTGACCGCCGGGCTCTCGCCGAGCTCGCGCGCCGCGGTGGTCGTGCGCCACGCGATCGCCGATGCGAGCTCGCCGGCGTCGAGCAGCCCGCTGGCGCCCCGGCCGCGCGCGATCCACTCCTCGGCGGTGGCCTGGATCTGCCGCCGGCGCTGCTCGTCGGCGCGACGCCGGTCGACCCACGCGGCGAACGCCGGCCACGCGGTGATCAGCACCTCGTGGCAGAGGTCGACCTGCGCGTCCGGCGACCCGGCGTCGCCGTCCATCGTGACCAGCCGCGCGGCGACCAGCTGCTGGAGCACGGCGTCGAACTCCGCCGGCGGCTCCCCGGCGGCGAGCTGGGCGCGGGTCTGGCGGCGCCGCGTGTTCGGCCGGCCCTCGCCGAAGCTGACCAGGCGCAGCAGCACGCGCTGCGCGATCAGCTCCTGGCCCGGCGTCATCGCGCGCAGGCAGCGGTCGGCGCGCGACGAGATCGCGACCGCGAGCCCGCTGCGGCCGGCCTCGCCGAGCGCGTCGTACGCGGCCAGCGTGACGAACCGCTCGCGGCGGCGGCCCCACAGCTGGACCAGGGTCTCCTGGAGCAGCGGCAGCACCCCGGGCTCGCCCGCGGCGTCGGCGAGCAGCCGGTCGATCAGCCCGGGCTCGAAGTAGACGCCCAGCGCGCGCGCCGGCTGCTCGATCGCCGCGCGCAGCGCCGCGCCACGCAAGGGCGGCAGGTCGACGCAGCGCCGGCCGTCGACCCACAGCGCGCTCTGCATCAGCTCGGCGTAGAAGTCGGCGCGCAGCGCGAGCACGATCAGGCAGCGCGGCTCGCCGCGCAGCGCGTCGAGCGCCGCCGCGAACCCGGTCGGGTCACCCGCGGCCGCCAGCGTGAACAGCTCCTCCAGCTGGTCGATGAAGATCACCAGCCGGGCGCCCGGGTGGCGCGCGGCCCATGCGGCGACCGCGGGCGCGTCCGGCGCCGCCGCCGGCCCGAGCTCGAGGCACTCGCCGAGCCGGCGCAGCGGCGCATCGCCGGGCCGCATCGTGCGCACCACCAGCTCGGGCGCGCCGGGCCGGGCGGCGAGCCGGGGCAGCACGCCCGCGGTGATCAGCGACGACTTGCCGGACCCCGACGGGCCGATCAGGTAGATCTCGCGCTCGCCGGCGTCGGCCAGCGCGAGCACCGCCGCGATCTCGGTGTCGCGGCCGTAGAAGTACTTCGCGTCGGCGGCCTCGAACGGGCGCATCCCGGGGTACGGGCACGCCAGCGGCGGCTCGACCGGCACCGGGCGCGCCAGGTGGTCGCGCAGCGTCTGGGCCAGCTTGTCCCACGCGCTGCGATCGCGAAAGTCGAGCAGCACCTTGTACCGGATATGAGGCGGCAGCGCGCAGTCCTCCAGCCACAGCGGGACGACCTCGAGCTGGCCATCGACCGCGGCGCCGCTCGCGAGCAGCTCGGACTGCCGCGCCCACGGGTTGGTGAGGAACGCCGGCGTGATCACCGCGATCGCGACCCCGCCGGCGCCCAGCGCCGCATCGAGCGCGGCGACCTCGGTGGCCGCCAGATCGCGCGCGTCGATCACCGGCTCGCCGTGGGCCGACGGGCCGAGCGCCGGCAGCAGGAAGCCGCGCACGAACGGCTCGTCCACCGGCACGTACAGGACGAGCACCAGACGCGGCGGTGCGGCGATCGCGTCAGCCATCGCCGGTCATCGCCGCCCGGGGAGGCGTTGCGGCCGGGCCGGTGCCGTCACAGCCCATCGGGGTCATCGGCGAGCTTGTCGGCGTCCGGCCGCGCGGACTCCGGGCCATCGCCGACCTCGATCCCCTTGACGACCGCGAAGAAGTCCTTGACCGCTCCCATGGTCGCGTTGAGTGCGAGCCCGACCACCGGCGCTCCCAGCTCCGGCCACGGATCCTTGTCATTGGCCACGATCTGCGTCGTCAGGTGATCGCCCTGGATGTGCATCGGGCTGCTCGACACGATCAGGTAGATCCCGGCATCGAGCTGGTGCGTGCCGACCGCAGCGGGCTCCCCCGGCCGGGCGCGCAGGTCGGTCTCGGCCGTCGCCAGCCGGAACTGGCGGAGCTGGACGCACGCATCCGCGGGCGAGCCGGCGCGGATGGTGACGGTGGTGGGCTTCTGGACATAGATCCCGGTCCGCATGGTGTCCTCTTTCATTGGTCACGGTTGGGGGTGACAGAGCTCCCGGCCAAAGGCCTCGACGCGCAGCCAAGCGTCATCGTCTCCGCGGCCCTCGGCGGTGGCCTGGATACGTGCGAGCGCGCGAACGAGATCGCCCGGATCGGCCCCGTGGAGTCGTTCGGTCAGCCGATCCAGTGCGGCGCGCGGCACGGGCCCGAGCGTGGCGATCACCTGATCGGCGCCGGCGGCGAGGAACGCCATCGCGAGCCCGGCGGTCCCCTCCGGTCCGGTCGGGCTCCCGGCGAGGACGACCCGCCCGGCGACCCCACCATGCCCGGCGATCTCGAGCGCGCGCACCCGGCCATCGCGGAGCACGAGCGCGTCGTCCAGCGCGTCGGCCGCAACCGGCACCCGGACGTCCAGCAGCTCGGAACGCCCTGCATCGAGCAGCGCGCTCCGCGTCGCCCCGGGCGTCACCGCCGGCAGCTGCCGTCCGGCGAGGGGATCGCCGATCACGACCACGTGCCGCGGCCCGCCGGGCGCTGCCGCGCAGCCGACGTCCGCGACCCGGGCCGCGCGCACGATCGGCCGCGCCGCGATCCACCGCCGATCGCCCACCCACAGCGCCGCGAGCGGAACCGCCGCCAGTGGCTCGTCGAGCACGACGTGAAGCACGCGATCGCTGGGCCCGGCCAGCGCCGCAGGCACCAGCGCGGCGCCCAGGGCCGCGGCCGCCGCGCGATCCGCCGGCGCGGCGCGGAGCCGCTCGATCTGCGGTTGCAGCGCCGCGAGCGGCCCGAGCGATGCGATCTCGAGTTGACCGTCCTGCGCGGTGATCCGCCACAGCTCGTCGTGCGCGACCGCGAGCACCAGCAGCGACGCCCCGCGCACCGCATCGCGAATCGCACGCTCGGGCGCCGCCGACGCCAGCGGGCTCGCCTGCAGCAGCGGAAACAGCCGGGCGAGGTCCCCGACCGGATACCCCGCGGCCGGAGCCTGCGCGGCGGGACCGGCGCCGTGGGCCAGCCCCGCGAGCACCGCGAGGCCGCGGTAGCGTTCGAACGCCTCCAGCGCCCCGGCCGCGTCGCCCCGCCGCGCCAGGACCGCGAACAGCAGCTGGTAGGGGATGCGCCGATCCGTGATCATCCACGACCGCAGCTCGGCCGGCGGCTGGTTCGAGCGCACGGTCTCGATCAGCGCGATCGCACGGCGCGCCGACTGCTCCGCCACGACCAGCTCGCCGCGCCGCAGCGCGATCTCGGCGCGCTCGGTGTGGTGCTCGATCAGGTCGCCCGTGGCGTCCGCGTCGGTCGCGGCGATCGCCTCATCGATCCGCGCCGCCGCGCGCACCAGATCGCCACCGCGCTCGGCGATCCGCGCCTCGAGCGACAGCCGGGTGGCGCGCTCGTGATCGGTCGGATCGAGCGCGTTCGCGGCCGTCAGCTGTCGCGCGGCGTCCGCGGCGCGACCGGCTCCGGCGAGCGAGTACACCAGGTTGTGGCTCGCCGCCAGCGCGAGACGGCGGTTGGTCACCGCCTCGGCACCGGCGCGCGCGCGCTCGAACTGGGGTACCGCGAGGCCATCCTCGCCGAGGTTCTGGTACACATTGCCGCGCTCGAAGTCGAGCTGCACGACGTCACCGGGCCGGGTCATCAGCGGTGCAGCGCGCTCGAGCTCGGCCAGCGCGCCGCTGCGGGCGCCGATCTCCGATAGGATGCGCGCGGAGGTGAGATGACACACGGCCTCGATCCTCGGGTCGCCGCCGCGATGCGCGTCCGCGGCTGCCTCGTCGAGCACGACCAGCTGATCGACGAAGTCGTTCGAGATCCCGGCCAGCGCCTGCAGGTCCGCCGCGGAGTCGCCCCAGCGCTGCTGCGCGCGATGCTGCTGACTGGCGAGCCGGAACGATCGCGCGGCGTCGTCGCGGCGGCCGTCGCCGGCGGCGAGCCTGCCGAGTGCGCGCAGCGCGTCCGCCCGCACCGGCGTCGCGAGCAGCTCGTTGGCGATGATCGCCGCGTCCTGCAGCTTGCCGGTCCGGCGCAGCGCATTGGCAAGCTCGAGGCCGGCCGCGGGGTCATTCGACCGCGTGTACTCGTCCTTGCACACCAGGATCGTCGCGGCGTCGTTGGCTTGCCGGGCGAGCTCGGCGCAGCTCGCCGGCGGGCCGCGCTCCGGCCCGAGCCGCGCGACCGCGACGCCGGCGCCGGCCGCGGCGATCGCGACCCCGGCGACCGCCGCGATCACGGCGAGCCGCCGGCCCCGCCGGCCGCGCCCCAGCGCGCCGAGCAGCGCCGTCATCGATGGCCAGCGCTGGTCCGGCTCGAACGCGAGGCCGCGGACGATCGCAGCGTGCAGCCACGCCGGGACCGCGCGCGGCGGCTTCACGATCCGGCCGGCGCGGATCTCGGGGATCAGCGCGTCCGGCCGCGGCGCCGCCGGGCGGAACGGCCGCATGCCGTACAGCACCTCGAACAGCGACACGCAGAAGCCGAACTGATCGGCCGCCGCGCCGGCGTGGCGGCCCAGCAGCTGCTCCGGCGCCATGTACGCCGGGGTGCCTGCGAGGGTGCCGGTCCGCGTGATCAGCGACAGCTCGCTGTCCGTGCCCTCGGCCAGCGCGACCGTCGCCCCGGTGCCGTCGTCGAGCTCGCGCGCGAGCCCGAAGTCGGTGATCCGCGGCTCGTCGCCCCGCCCGACCACCACGTTGTCGGGCTTGAAGTCGCGGTGCAGCAATCCCGCGGCATGCGCCGCCTCGAGCCCGCGCCCGACCTTGACGAACAGCTCGACCACGCTGCGCCACGGCCGCGGCCGCGCGACCCACGATCGCAGCGTCTCGCCGTCGACCAGCTCCATCGCGATGAACAGCTGGCCGTCGTGCGTGCCGATGTCGAACACCGGGACGACGTTGGGGTGCGACAGCCGCGCCATCGCCTTGGCCTCGCGGCGCAGCCGGGCCTGCATCGCATCGACCTCGGCGCGCGGCCGCACGATCTTGAGCGCCACGTCACGCGCCAGCTCGCTGTCCCGCGCCGCGTACACCACACCCATCCCACCGGCCCCGAGCCGCCTTGCGATCACATAGCGCCCGATCCGCGCACCTGCCCCGAGCTCGGCCAGCGACACGGCCGGCTCGCCGGGTCGATCCATGGCGGTCAGCGTCGCGTCGCCTTCCGGACTTGACACCCCGCGAGGATAGCCGATCAACGCGGCGAGACACACACCACGCCCGCCGCCGACGCGCAGTGTTCCACGTTCAGTGTCTCCGCGCTGCATCCCACCGGCCGCCCCGGTCGCCGGGTATGCTCGTCGGCTCGATGCTCGAAGACGCGCACGCCCTGGTGATCGGCATCTCGCGCTACCTCCATGCCCCCGAGCTGCGCACCACCCAGGACGCCCAGGACGTCGCCGCCGCGCTGGCCGACCCCGCCTGCTGTGGCTATTCGCCCGCCGCCGTCCGCGTCCTGCTCGACGGCGACGCCACCCGCGACGCGATCCTCGCCGCGCTCGACTCGATCGCCCACGCCACCCGCGAGACGTCGACCGTGTTCCTCTACTACTCGGGACACGGCGCGCACGCGACCACCGCCGGCACCGACGGCTACTACCTGATCCCGGTCGACGGCGCGATCCGCTCGCGCGACGACCTCGACCGCACCGCGATCTCGAACACCGAGCTGACCGCCCGCCTGCGCGCGATCCCGGCCGGCCGGCTCACCGTGGTGCTCGACTGCTGCCGCGCCGCCGACATGGCCGAGCTGCGGCTCGACGAGGCGATCGCACCGCTCGCCCAGGGCCGCGGCCGGGTCGTGCTCGCGGCGTCGCGCGACGCGGCCTACTCGATGCCGGGCGATCGCGACAGCACGATGACCGGCTACCTGATCGAGGGCCTGCGCGGCGCGGCCAGCGGCGTCGGCGGCGTGATCCGGATCTGCGACCTGTTCCACTACGTCCAGCAGCACGTCGCCGCCCAGCCGCTCGGCCAGCACCCGGTGTTCAAGGCCGAGCTCGAGGAGAACTACCCGATCGCCGAGCTCCACGGCGGCGCCGCGGCCGCGTTCACCCTGCCGCCGCCCCCCGACGACCAGGCCTACGACGCGTTCCTGTCGTACTGCCAGAGCGACCCCGACGATCGCACCTGGGTGACCGGCACCCTCGTTCCCTATCTGGAAGGCGTCGGCCTGAAGCTGTGCCTCGAGGACCGCGACTTCCAGTGGGGCCGGCCCAAGCTCGACGAGATCGATCGCGCCGTCACCACCAGCCGCTACACGCTCACCGTGTTCACCCCGGCCTACCTCGCCAGCGCCTGGGCCGACTACCAGTCCGTGCTCGCCGCGTACCTCGCCGCCGAGTCCGGCGAGCCACGGTTCGTTCCGCTGCTGCGCAAGCCGTGCAAGCTCGCCCTCCACGCCCGGATGACCGAGGCGCTCGACATCAGCCGCGATCCCGAGGTCCCCGCCGCGCTGCAGCGCCTCGCGCTCGCGCTGCGCCAGCTCCCGCGCACCCGGCTCGCCGGCTGACCTGGCCCATGGCTTCGCCGCTCAGGACCGGGTCACGGGTCTTGCGGCAACGGCGCCAGCATCCGCACGTTCCTCGCGTGGCGCCCTGGACAGCTTCGCCAGCGCGCTCCCCATGGCGACCTGATCGTGAAGGCTCGGCCCGGCCGTCGGACCGCTGCCCCGCGCGAGCCGCATGGCTGCCGACTCGCGGTACTCGCGCGCCTCCGCGACCTTCGTGAACGCGATCTTCAGCCCACGCTGCTTCGCAAACGCTTCCAGCTCGGCCAGATCGACGTGGAAGAACTCCTTGCGCAGGTTGACCAGGTTCACGCTGCGATCCTTGAACCGCTGGTGGAATGCCGCCTCCAGTGCCGGCGCGTCCTCCGAATAGACCATCGCGTGGACGTCGAACGGGAACGGAACGGAGGCAGCAGCGAGCTCGCGCACCCGGTCCATCGGCTCCAGGCGGCGCGTCATGCCGATCTTGAACACCTGCTCGCCGAACGAGCCGATGTTCGAGATGACGTACACGTAGCCGGCCTTGGTCATCTCGGCCAGGGACTTCGCGCGCACGGACCTGGCCCGCGCCTCGACAAGCTGTCCTTGCAGCTCCAGGATCTTCTCGTTGAGGCGCACATGTTCTTCCCCGCGCGCCCTGGACAGCTCGACCTTGGCCTTGTCCAGCGCCTTCTGGAACCGGGTCTCCTCTTCCTCCGCCTCGGCCTGTGCCCTCTCGGCCTCGCGCAGCGCCTTGTCCTCGTCTCGCATCTGCTCGCGGATCCTGCGTTGCTCCTCGGCGATCTCACGCTTCTTCTCCGCGAGCTCGTGTTCCAGGCGAAGCTCTGCGAGCTTCAGGTCGCGATAACCAGAGGCCAACGACACCCTCATGACCTCGCCGAGCTGATTGATGGCATCGAATGCCCTCCGTATCCGCTCCTCCATCTTCGTCGCGTTGTTCCAGTTCACCTTGGCGATGGCGGCATCGCATTCACCATTGAATGCGCGCAGCAGGAGCTTGCTGTACTGCTTCTGCATGCGCTCGCCCTCCTTCCTGCTATCCCCGACGGTCCAGGCCACAGCAAAGCTGGCTGCCCTGCCGCCCCGCACCATCTCCTTCTGCCGCTCGTAGACGCGATCGATTTCGGCCTTGAATTGCTCCGGGGTGTCAAACTTGTATTGCGGCCGATACAGACCGAACGAGACGTCCTCCAGGACGCCCTCGATCTTGCGTAGCTCGTCGCCGAGCCGCTCGAACTCGGAGCGTACCTGCGCGGTCTCGTGCACGAGCCTCCCCTGCTGATCGCGTTCCCGCCGGAGCGCCTGCTGGACCGCTTCGGATTCCTGTGCTGCGGCGGTCCGCAGACGAGTAACCTCTGCTTGCGCATGGATCGCGGCGTCCTGCGCCTCCCGCCAGTAACGCTGGCCCTCCTCCTTGAGCCGAGCGATATCGGTGGCGGCCGCTGCCTTCAGCTGCGCTGCCTCGTGCAGCCCCGCCGCCCGCAGCCGCGCCACCTCCGCATCCACGTCGACGATCGCTGCGAAGCGCTTGCGCTGACCCGCATACCGGGCCAGGCACACGACGAGGCCGATCGACGCCCCGACCAACGCAACAGCCAATCCGAGGACTGCGAACGCCATCTACACCTCCGATAAGGAGACCACGATAAGGCAGCTTCCGATGGCGGTGGGGTAGCTGCGGGTTACTCGCTCCCTCGTCGGGTGAACGGCGTGGTCGAGCTCCACCTCGACAGCCCCACGGGACCGCTGCTCGCATCGGTCTCGGCGGCCACGGGCGGGTGGCAGACCTGGGTCCCCCGGACGGTGACGACCGGCACCGTGCCGTCCGGCATCCACGACCTCCATGCGGTATTTCCAGCGGAGCCCGCGAACCTGAACTGGTTCTCGTTCGCGCACGCGCTGAGGCCGCCGACCTCATCACGGCCGGCGGCGCAGGCGGAGCGGCGCGCCGTGGTCGACGACCGCCAGCTCCAGCGGCCAGCCGTCGGCGTCGATGACCAGCTCGGATCGCGGGCCGCGCGGCGGCGTGATCTCGTAGACCCGGGTGGCGTCTGCCGCGCCGGAGCCGCCGGCCCGGTCCTCGCCGCGCTGGACCTGGAACCGCTGCTCGCTGTCGTCGATCTCGGACGCCAGGCCGACGGCGTGCTCGACGAGCTCGATCGTCTGCCCGGCGGCGAGCGGCACGAGCTGCGGCCGCCACAGCACGATCCGGGACAGCACGGCATCCGGGGCGAGCAGGCCGTCGGTCGCGATCGCGCGATCGAGCGCGGCCGGCACGCCGGGCAGCGAGGTCCCGCGGGCGTGGAGCTCGCCGCCGTCGCGCGCGATGTCGAGGTGGCCGCGTCCGGTCGCCCCGTCGAGATCGAGCGCAAGCGATGCGCCGCGGCCCGCCGTACCCGACTGCCAGTGCGCACGGGTCAGCGCGCCCATGTGGATGTCGTAGGACTCCAGGCGGGCGTCGAGCCGACCATCGCGCTGGCCGATTGCGACGCGCTCGACGCCGAACGGCGCGTCGGCCCAGGTGATGTCGAACTCGGCGCGGAACACCGGATCGCCGTCGACGGCCAGCGCCGGCGCGCCGCGAAACGGCTCCGGCGGGGCGGCGAACCCGGCGGCGACGCGCTCGAGCATCGCGTCGAGCTCGCCGCGCGCGCGGTACCGGCCGCGCGCCATCACGCCGGCGATCCGCCGCGTGTTGCGGATGTCGTCGAGCGGGCTGGCGTCGAGCAGCAGCAGATCGGCGCGCATGCCGGCCGCGATCCGGCCGACCTCGCCCTCGCGCCCGAGCAGCTCGGCGCCGCGTCGGGTCGCGGCCTGCAGCGCGGCGAGCGGCGACAGCCCGGCGCCCACCAGGTGCTCGAGCTCGCGATGTAGCGCGAATCCCGGCACGACGAGCGGGTTGCTGGCGTCGGTTCCGGCGGCGATCGGGGCACCCGCGGCGTCGAGCGCGCCCAGCACGCGGTCGTACAGCGCGAGCGTGCGCCGGGCGCGGTCGAGGTCCTCGGCGTCATCGGGCCGCGGCTCGGCGAGCGCGCGATTGCACCGCGGCACCCAGCGCATCTCCGGCTGCGCCAGCCGGTCGCGGACCTCGGCGGCGGGTGCCCACGCGTCCATCACGACCCGCGTCGGGACCATGAACGTGTGATGCGCCGCGAGCTCCTGCACGAGCCCGGCGATCCGCGCCTCGTCGACATGATCGATGTCGCGATCGCGCCACGGCCCGTCGCTGCGCCCCGCGACCGGCGCGTCCGCCGCCTGCAGCGCCGCGACGACCCCGGTCATGTGCTCGATGCTGCGCATCCCCGCGTCGACGGCGTGGCCGAGCGCCACCGACCACGGCACATGCCCGGCGATCGGCAGCCCGGCGCGCCGCGCGCCGTCTGCCAGCCGATCGAACACCGGCGGCGCCAGCCGGCTGTAGACCTTCACGAGGTCGTAGCCGAGCTGGCGATGCAGGGCGATCGCGCGATCCGCGTCGGCCTCGCTGCGCACGATCAGGCTGCCGGGGTGCGCCGGGCGCTCGCCGTCGACGATCGGCCCGGCGGTGTAGATCGCCGGCCCCGGCAGCTCGCCGCGCGCGACGCGGTCGCGCCACTCGAGGTGGATCGGCGCACCCCACATGTTGCGCACCGTCGTGACGCCGAGCGCGACCAGGATCGCGAGGTCCTCGGTGCGCGCCAGGTGGACGTGCGCGTCGATCAGACCGGGCATCAGATAGTGGCCGCGGCCCGCGATCACCTGCGCCTCCGGCGGCACCTCCACCGCGCCCCGCGGCCCGACTCGCTCGATCCGCTCGCCGCGCACCACCACCGTCTGATCGGGCACCGCCGCGGCGGTGTCGAGCGACAGCAGCGTCACCCCGACGAAGGCCACCACCGGCTCGCCCGACGCGCGCACCGGCTCGGGCGCTGTGGGCCGCGCACAGCGCAGCGACGCGGCCACCGCGGCGACGGCGAGGAGGTGCGACCACGGCCTGAAGCGACAGCCCGTCATGCACCCTTCGACACCCGGGCGCGCGGAAAGTTGCAGCTCATTGTGGTGCGTCGGCCACGCTCGTCATCAAACCAGCCATCTGGTGTCTGGCAGCAAGCGATGTCGTCCGACCGCACACCATGAAGCGGCCCGGCGCACGCTGCGGCTTCGGCGGGTCCGCGTCGTGACATCCAGGTCGCACAACACGGACCGTTCCCCATGACAGATACCCGGCAACGCCCTCGATCGCGCTCGGGCAGCAGCCAGCGAAGGTCGGGAGATCCAGGGCTGCCTGTGGACGAAGGCTCGGCCCGTGACCTGCGCGCCGCAGCGGCATTGGCCTGCCTCGGCGCGACAGCTCACCGGCCTCACGCCACCGCCCACAGGCCCGACGTCCGCGCGCAGGCTCCGGGAAGAGAGATTTCTCTCTCGAGAGAAATCGAAAATATGAATCCCGATCGGAGGAATCCGCGCGGCGTCAGCGCTGTCAGACCTGTGGACAGGGCGTCCTGGCGAACGGCGTCAGCCGCGGCGCGCTGTCCATCAGCTGTGACAGCGAAGTCACGCGTCCTGCAGAACCTCGGCGCTACGGTCCGCTGAGTCGTGGCTTCGCGTTCGTGGCGGCAGTCGCCAGGCAGCCCCGCGATCGATGCCTGATCAGAAATCGTATCCAGATCATGACAATTTACAAATAACGGACGATTGCTTTAATAAATATCGGAGAAATCGATTGCCTGATTCCATGTCAGGGACTATCAAGTTTGCATGGCCACCGAGAAGCGCGGCATGCAACGGAGGCGACGGCACTCCGAGCCGGAGCAGCTGGCGCTATGGAACAAGCGCGGCGGCAAGCGGCGTGGCGCCGGTCGCCCACCGAAGGGCCCGCGAGCCGGATCGCCGCACAAGGAGCGGCCGTACCTCCACGCGCGGTACCCCGTCCACGTCACGCTGCGGGTCGTCGGTGCGGTCGGCAACCTGCGCCGCCGCTGCGTCTATCAAGCGGTCCGCGAGGCGACGCTGACGACCGCGCGGCGCGAGAAGTTCCGCATCGTCCACCTCAGCATCCAGCGGACGCACGTGCACCTGCTGGTGGAGGCCGACGACAGGAGCGCACTGGCGGCCGGAATGCAGGGCTTCCAGATCTCCGCCGCCAAGCACCTCAACGCGGCGATCAGCAAGGGGAAGCCCGGGCCGCGCCGGCGAGGTGCGATATTCCCTGACCGCTACCACGCGGAGATCATTACCTCACCGCGACAGGCGCGGAATACCCTGTCTTATTTGATGAACAACTGGCGTCGCCATCAAGAGGACCTCCGTGCGCCGATGTCCGGCTGGACGATTGACTGGTTCTCCAGCGCGGTGATGTTTCCGGGTTGGGCAGAATATGGCGATGAACCGTTCCTGTGGCGTGGCCCTGCGACCTACGATCCGCTCCTGGTTTACCAACCCAGGACATGGTTGCTGAGAGAGAGCTGGAAGAAAGCCGGGAAGATCTCCTGTCACGAGGTCCCCGCGTCGCGGCGGTGATCTCAGCGCGCTCGTCGATCGATTGCCGGTCGGCGCGCTTCCCAGGCGAGACGGCGCGCCAACTGAGCGCGAAGCGCAGATGGTGACCCAGGCGCGTATCGCAAAGCTGCCGCGGCGGATCTCGAGCGCGAGCCAGTCGCTGAGCGCGTTGACCGCCGACGCGCCGGCGCCGTGCTGACCGCCCGAGACCTTGTCGCCCTTGCCGCCGGCGTGCAGCACCGTCATCACGACCTCGGCGGCGGGCTTGCCCTCGGCCGGCATGATGTCGACCGGGGGACGCCGCGGCCGTTGTTCTAAGCCTCGGGCTCGACCGCGCCGCGCACCATGCGCAGGATCGAGCGCGGCGTGATCCGCTCGATCCGCGCGATCAGCGCGGTGTAGATCGCGACGATCACCGCCGCGACCGCGACCAGGCGCCCGACCGGCGGCCCTGGCAGCACCAGGTGCACGGCGATCGCCCCGGCGGCGGCACCGGCCCCGCACACCACCACGCCCGCGACGCTGCGCAGGTAGCTGGCGAGGCGGACCCGGCCGCGTACCAGCGCCCGCTCGAGCAGCACGCCGAACGCGATCGGATAGCCCGCCGCCCAGGCCCACGCGACCGCGACGTAGCCGGCGCCGGGCCAGAGCGACGCCGCGAGCGCAAACGCCCCCGGCAACAGGACGCAGGCGAGCACATGGTAGAGCAGCGTATCGCCGGTGTGGCCGAGCCCGGCCAGCATCGCCGGCAGGACGAAGCTGATCACGCGCAGCCCGCCGACCACGCACAGGATCCGCGCCGCGGTGGTCGCCGCCGGTCCGAGCGGCGGATACAGCACCGCGAGCAGGTCGCCGGCCTCGACGGCGAGGAACGCGACCACCGGGACCAGCGCGATCGCGTTCTGCCGGGTGAACCGGATCAACAGGGCACCCGCGCGCGCCTCGTCACCCGGCCGCGCGAACGCCGGGAACGCGACCTCGGCGGTGACCAGCGAGATCAGCCGGACGACGTCGAGCACCAGCTCGTACGCCAGCCGGTAGGCACCGACCGCGGCCTTGCCCCACGCCGCGCCGACCACGACGTAATCGGCGTTGGTGTAGACGTAGTAGAGCAGCTCGCCGCCGGCGAACTGCACGCCGTAGCGCAGCGCGTCCACCGCGACGGCGCGATCGAACGCGAGCACCGGCCGCCACGGCCGGCACAGCTGGATCCCGATCGACGTCACCACGCCGTTGGTCAGCGGGCCGATCGCGAAGCACCAGATCCGCAGCGCAGGGTGGCCGTGCGCGCCGAGGTACGCGGCGACCAGCTTGGCGATCGCGTCGCTGATCGACGCCGCGATCCGCACCCGGGTCAGGCGGTCGAAGCCGAGCTCGCGGCGCAGCAGCGCCTCGGGCACGACGTGCGCGTTCTGCAGCACCAGCTTGGCGCCGTAGCCGACCAGCAGACTGCCGATGATCGGCGCATCGAACACCCGGCCGATCGATGGACCGAGGCCGATCAGCGCCGCGAGCACCGCGCACGAGCTCGCGACGCACAGCCACAGCATCGTCGACAGCGCGCGGCGGTCGCCATCGGCCCGCCGCACCATCGCCGCCGGCATCCCGGCCATCGCGAACCGCTCGATCACCGGCAGCAGCGCGCCGGCCAGCGTCGCAGTGCCGAAATCCTCGGGCGTCAGCCACAGCCACAGGCACGCCGCGGTGGTGATCAGATCGAGGATGCCCGACAGGCCGCTGGCGGCCGCGACCCACGCAGTCCCCCGCCCGAGCTTGTGGTCGTCACTGGCCATGGCTGGCGTTGCCGGTCACTGTACCCCGCCGCCGCGGTCCGCCGGGGGTCGGCACCGGACCGGCGCTGCGGTCAGGAGCTGGCGTCGACTGCCAGCGGCTCGGCGAGCGCACCCCGGATCCGTCGCGTCCCTCCCTCGTACCACAGCCCCCACGCGCCGGTGGTGAGGTGAAACACGAACTGCGACGCGTAGACCAGGAACACGTACGCCGCACCGGGTCCGGTCACGATCTCGGCAGGAAAATAAAACGTCATCCCGGCGTAGATCCCGGCCTGGAACACGCCGAGCAGCCCGGGCGGTCCGGGGATCAGGATCGCGCAGCCGAGCATCCCCATCAGGCCGCACGCCTCCGGGAAGGTGATCGCCGAGCCGTCGGCGTGGACCACGCCGCAGCCGATCGCCAGCACCCACATCCCGGTGGCATTGAAGATCCAGTACACGGCGGACTCGGCCAGGAAGCCGAGCGCGTCGCGGCCCCGGCCGAACACGTGAAGACCATCGGCGAGCTTCTCGGCGACGCCGGCGACTCGGTCCGCGAGCCGGGGCGACAGCCGGCCGATCACCGCGTGGGTCGCCCGGTGCGCCCAGCTGCGCGCGAAGTAGAACACGGCGATCGTGACGAGCCCGGCGGTGAACACGCCGAGCATGACGAACCCGCTGGCGCGCACCGACGCGACCGAGATCGGCAAGTCGACGACCTGGTCGGGCAACGGATGCACCGTCGGCACGGCGATCAGCACGACCGCGAGCACGGCGCTCAGGATCACGCCGTCGATCACGCGCTCGGCGACCATCGAGCCGGTCGCCGCGGTCATCGTCAGCACCGGCGCCCCCGCACGGCGCTCGTCGGGCCGCGTCCGCAACAGGTACGGCCGCGCCAGCTCGCCGAGCCGGAACGGCAGCAGCAGGATCGCGGCGAAGCCTGCGCAGGACACCGCGAACAGCCGCCGCTTCGGCACGTCGATGATCGAGCGCAGCAAGAACCGCCAGCGCACGCCGCGGAACCAGGTCATCGCCAGGACGAGCGCGAGGTACAGCGGGACCGCCCACCACCGCACGGCGCCGAAATCACCTCGCTCCGGTACGAGCTTCAGGCCGCCCTTGTGCACCGTGTAGATCACGCCCGCGGTGATCGCGGCCGATGCAGCGAGCTTGCCGGCGTTGCGTCGAAGGAACCCGTGTCGCCGGGGGCCCGTGAGGCTGGTCATGGATGCGCGCGGATGCGCGCGCGTGTCATATCACGTCGCCGATCGCGGACCACCGTCAAACGGTGGTATGGAAGGGCGGTGTCCGGCACCGAGGATCTCCGAGGCCCGCAGGCCGCGGTGCTCGCCGGCGGCCTCGCGACCCGGATGCTGCCGCGCACCCAGACCGTGCCGAAGGCCCTGCTCGAGGTCGCCGGTCGGCCGTTCGTCGACTGGCAACTCGAGCTGCTCGCCGCCCGCGGGATCCGCGAGGTCGTGATCTGCATCGCACACCTCGGCAATCTGATCCGCGATCACGTGGGCGACGGCGCGCGCCACGGCGTGCGCGTCACCTGGTCCGAGGAGCCGCCCGGGCAGCTGCTCGGCACCGCCGGAGCCCTGCGCGCCGCGCTGCCGCACCTGGCCCCGCGCTTCGTGGTGACGTATGGCGACAGCTACCTGCCGTTCGATCACGGCGCGCCGCTCCGGGTCCTGGCCGCACACGACGACTGCGACGGCGTGATGGCGATTTACCGCAACCAGGGCCGGTGGGATGAATCCAACGTGATCACCGATGGCAGCTGGGTGACCTGCTACGCCAAGGGGATGGCCGATCCGCGGTTCGATCACATCGACTACGGCGCGACCGCGCTGCGCCGCGAGGTGATCGCGGCCCTGCCGGCAGGCAAACGGATCGGCCTGGACGAGATCCAGAGTCAGCTTGCCGCGGCGGGACGCTTGCGAAGCGTCGTCGCCCGTGACAGGTTCTTCGAGATCGGCTCGCCGGCTGGGCTCGCCGAGCTCGATCATCACCTGCGAGCCAGCTCATGATCGTATCGCGTGCACCCGTCCGGTTCTCGCTCGGTGGAGGCGGCACCGACCTGCCGGCCTACTCGCGCGACCACGGCGGCTTCGTCGTGGCCGGGGCGGTGGACAAGTTCGTGTTCGTCTGCGTCGGGAAGCGGTTCTACAACACGATCCGGCTCGCCTACTCGGAGACCGAGACGGTGGATTCGGTCGATCAGATCAAGCACCGGATCTTTCGCGCCGCGCTGACGTCGGCCGGGCTCACCGGGGGGCTCGAGCTGCACAGCCTCGCCGACGTCCCTGCCAACACCGGACTCGGCTCGTCGAGCAGCTTCACCGTGGCGCTGCTCAACGGCCTGCATGCGTTCAAGCGCGAGTCGGTTCCGGCCGAGCAACTCGCGCGCGAGGCGTGCCACCTCGAGATCAACGTGCTCGGAGAGCCGATCGGCAAGCAGGACCAGTACATCGCCGCGTACGGCGGGATCAGCGCGATGACGTTTCACCCCGATGGCTCCGTCGAGGTCGAGCGCCTGGCGGTGCGCGAGGAGGTCATCGACGAGCTCGAGTCGAACCTCGCGATCTACTACTCGGGAGTGGAGCGATCGGCGTCGTCAATCCTGGTCCAGCAGGCCCGGACGATCGGCGCCAGCCAGGCCGCGGTCGACCGCATGCACCGGATCAAGGCGCTCGGCCACGACACCCGGCGGCTCCTGCTCACCGGCAACGTCGACGCGTACGGCGAGATGCTGCACGAGCACTGGACGAACAAGCGCACGATGGCGGCCGACATGGCCGACGCTCGGATCGACGAGCACTACCAGGCCGCGCGCAAGGCCGGCGCGCTCGGCGGCAAGCTCATGGGCGCCGGCGGCGGCGGCTTCTTCATGTTCTACGTCCGCCCGGCCGACCGGCGCCGCCTGCACGATGCGATGACGGCGCGCGGCCTGCGGCCGATGCGGTTCCGGTTCGACTTCGACGGCGCGCGCATCATGGCAAATTTTCATCGGTCCTGATCATGACGTTCACCCAGACCTATCTCGAAGAGAGCATCGAGCTGATCCGGCGGCTCGACCGGCCGGCGATCGAAGCGGTGGCCGCCGAGCTCGCTGCGGTCCGCGCCGGCGGTGGACGGCTGTTCGTCCTCGGGGTCGGCGGCAGCGCGGGGCACGCCGGTCATGCGGTCAACGATTTCCGCAAGATCTGCGGGTTCGAGGCCTACGCGCCCACCGACAACGTCAGCGAGTTGACCGCGCGGATCAACGACGAGGGCTGGGACACGTGCTTCGCCGAGTGGCTGCGCGGCTCGCGGCTGCGCGCCGGTGACGGTGTCCTGGTGTTCTCGGTCGGCGGTGGCAACCGCGACAAGAACGTCAGCGTCAATCTCGTGCGTTCGCTCGAGCTCGCCCGCGAGGTCGGTGCGAAGGTGTTCGGCATCGTCGGCCGCGACGGTGGCTACACCGCCCAGGTCGCCGACGCGTGCGTGGTCATCCCCACCATTGCCGCCGAGCGGATCACGCCGCACACCGAGGGGTTCTGCGCGGTGATCTGGCACCTGCTGGTCAGCCATCCCGCGCTTGCGCGATCAGCGACGAAGTGGGAGAGCGTGCGGTGATCCCGGTTGCGATCCTCGATCGCGACGGCACGATCATCGACTGGGTGCGCGACGAGGAGACCGGGGCGATCGCGAGCGCGTTCCACCCCGGCCACCTGCGGTTCCTGCGACACGCGGTGGAGGGCATGCGCGCCTTGCAGGACGCCGGCTTCGCCCTCGCGATCGCGACCAACCAGCCCGGACCCGCGAAGGGCCAGATCTCGGTCGCAGCGGTCGAGCGCACCAACGCCGCGCTCGTCGAGCGGCTCGCCGCCGAGGGCGTGCGGATCGCCGCGCTCGAGGTCTGCATGCACCACCCCGACGGCGGGCCCGGTGGGGTCGCCGCGCTCGCGCGCGCATGTGACTGCCGCAAGCCGTTGCCCGGCATGCTGCGCGCCGTGCTCGCGCGGCTCGGCGGCGACCCCGCGCGGTCGTGGATGATCGGCGATGGTCTGGCCGACCTCGAAGCCGGACGGGCGGCCGCGCTGTCGACCGCGCTGATCCTGCCTCCCGGTCGCTGCGAGCTGTGTCCGTTGCGCGACGTGCGTCACGACGCCTCGGTCGTCCCCGACGCGGCCGCCGGCTCTCTGCTCGAGATTGCCGCGATCATCGAGCGTCGAGCGTGAGCGGTTCGTGCTATGCGAGGGCGTGGGACTTTTCATCGATAGCTCCTCGCCCAAGGAGATCCAGGAACTGTTCGCCTGGGGCGTGCTCTCCGGCGTGACCACCAACCCGCTGATCATCGCGCGCGAGTCGCCCAGCGTCGATCTCGCCGAGTGCATCCGCGAGATCCTGTCGGTCAGCACCGGCGATGTCTCGGTCGAGCTCACGACCGAGACCGAAGCGGAGATGATCAAGGAGGCGCTGCACTACCATGCCTGGGACACCGGCCGGATCACGATCAAGGTCCCGTTCAGCGAGGTAGGGCTGCGCGTGCTGCACCAGCTCACCCGGCGCGGGATCAAGACCAACGTCACCTGCCTGATGGCGATGAACCAGGCTTACCTGGCAGCGCTCGGCGGCGCCACCTACGTCAGCCTGTTCAGCGGCCGCGTGCGCGACATGGGATACGACGTCCGGCCGATCATCTCATCGACGCGCAATGTCCTCGAGCGCGCCGGGCTTGGCGCGCGGATCATCGTCGGATCGATCCGCCACCTGATGGACGTCAACGAGGCGCTCGAGGCCGGCGCGCACATCCCGACCGTGACCCCGCCGATCCTGCGCAAGATGGTGTGGAACCCGCGCACGATCGAGACGATCGCGGAGTTCAATGAGGCGTGGCGGAAGCGACCGGTCCCCGAGCGCTGAACAGTGCTCGCTTACCTTTACCTACACAGTGAAAGCCGATGATTTTCAACGCGGTCCAGCCCCGTCCGACATGCAGCGTGGTAGACACATCGCGCTGAGGCGCTCCTGTGTCGACCCTGCAAGCAGCCCAGACCACGTCGCCGAGACCGCGCGGCGTAGATCTCGAAGATCCGGACGTCCAGCTGTTGCTTCCCGAGCAGGACGTGGCTCAACCCGAAGTATCGGTCGTCATTCCGGCACTGAACGAAGAGCTCACGATCTCGGAGTTCATGGACTGGTGTCATCTCGGATTTTCCAGGGCGGGTGTGGTCGGCGAGGTGCTGATCATCGATAGCGGAACCGATCGGACCGCGGAGCTCGCGCTGGCCAAGGGCGCGCGCGTGCTCAGGACGCCGCGGCGCGGCCTGGGCCGGGCGTACATCGATGCGCTGCCGTACATCCGCGCCCCGTACGTGGTGATGGGTGACGCCGACTGCACCTATGATTTCCGCGAGACCGGCGCCTTCGTCCGCGAGCTGCGCGCCGGGAACGAGTTCGTGATGGGGTCCCGGTTCCGGGGGTACATCGAGCCGGACTCGATGCCCGGGCTGCACCGCTATCTCGGGACCCCGGTGACGACCTGGATCCTCAACTTCCTGTACTCGAGCCGGTTCACCGATATCCATTGCGGCATGCGCGGGATCACCCGCGATGCGCTCCAGCGCCTGCAACTCGAGTCGCAGTCCTGGGAGTACGCGTCGGAGATGGTGCTCAAGTCGGTGCACATGAAGCTGCGAACGGCCGAGGTGCCGGTTCGCTTTCTCAAGGACCGAGAGGGCCGGCTGAGCCATCACAAGCGGAGCGGCTGGTTCTCGCCGTGGCATGCGGCCTGGATCAACCTGCGCGCGATGTTCGTGTACGGCGCGGACTTCTTCGTGTTCAAGCCCGGCCTGATCTTGCTCGCCGTCGGGCTCGTGCTGACGCTGCCGCTGACATTCGGCTCGATCAGGATCGGAGCCGTGACGTTCTCGCTGTACTGGATGCTCGCCGGCTTCACGGTGACGCTCGTGGGCCTTCAGTGCGTGTACCTCGGCTGTCTCGCCCGGGTGTTCTATGACTTCACCGGCGCCACCCGGCGGCGACTGCACAGGATATTCCCGTATACCCGGATGACCTTGCTGAGCGCGGCCGGGGTGATGGTCGGCATCGTGCTGACGCTGCCGCTGATCGCGAGCTACGTGCAGAACGGCCTGTCGCTTCCCGAGCGGGTCGGGGCCATGAACCACGAAGCCGTGACCGGTCTGCTGCTCGTCATCGCGGGGTTCTGGACGTTCGTGTTCACTCTTCTGTTGCACGCGGCGACGAAGCTGGCGAACAAGTGCTACGGCCAACCGCGGTGAGGCCACCCATGCGCGGCGAAACTTTCTTCCTGGTCGGCGGAGCGGGCTTCATCGGGAGCCACTTCACCGACTACTTGCTGGCGGATGCCACGGTTCGTCGAGTGACGATCTACGATAACTTCTCGTCGGGCCGAGACTGGCATCATGCGCATCACCTCGGCGACGAGCGGCTGCGCGTGGTGCGCGGCGACGTCAAGGATCTCGACGCGCTGCGCGCCGCCATGCACGGCCACGAGGTCGTCGTTCACCTCGCCTCGAATCCCGACATCGCGCGCGCCGCGAGCGAGCCGGATATCGATTTTCGCGAGGGAACCTGCCTGACCCAGAACGTGCTGGAGGCCATGCGCGTGACCGGCGCCGGCCGGATCCTCTATGCGTCCGGCAGCGGTGTGTACGGGGACCTCGGTGAGCTGGAGGTGGGTGAGGACCATGGCCCGCTGGTGCCGATCTCGACGTACGGCGCGAGCAAGCTGGCCGGCGAGGCGCTGATCGCCGCGTACTCGTACATGTTCGACCTCACCGGGTGCGCGTTCCGGTTCGGCAACGTGGTCGGCCCGCGCCAGACTCACGGCGTGGGGTACGACTTCCTGCGCCGGCTGTTCCACGACCCCAGCCGGCTGGACATCCTCGGAGATGGGACCCAGAGCAAGTCGTACATTCACGTGAGTGATGTGGTGTCCGCGGTGATGCTGGCGAACACCGCGTGTCCGGATCGCTACCAGGTCTACAACGTGGCGACCGGCGACTACGTGACCGTCACCGAGATCGCCGAGCTCGCGCTCGAGGTGCTCGGGCTGCCCGCGGCGAGCACCCGGTTCGCGTACGCGGGTGGCAAGCGCGGCTGGAAGGGTGATGTCCCCGTGGTGCGCATCGACATCACCCGCATCCGTGCGCTCGGCTGGCGGTGTCAGCGCGGGGCGCGGGAAGCGTTGCGCGCGGCGATGCTCGCCATGGTGCCCGACGTGCGCGAGGGCCGGCTGTAGGCTGGTCGGGCCGCGCAAGGACCTCCATGGCGAGCACCACGCGCCCGGCGACGGACCATGCGGCGCTGAGCCTGGCGCTGATCGGGTTGATGGGAGTGCTGTACGCGGCGATCTCCCGGTTCGCGCTCGATGCCTTCCCGTACTCCGGTGACGAGTACAGCACCTGGCTGCAGGGGGTGGTGTTCTCGCACGGCGAGCTCCGCGCACCGGCGCCGGCCCACGCCGAGTGGCTCCGCGTCGATCACGTCGTGATCGACGCCTGGGTGCGCTCGAAGTATCCGCCGGGTACCTCGGCGCTGCTCGCGCTGGGCATCCGCCACGGCGCCGGCTGGCTGGTCACGCCGCTCGAGGCGGTGGCCGCGCTGCTCGCGATGTGGTGGGCGACGCGCCGGATGCTCGGCCCGCGCGCGGCGCTGGTGGCGGTGCTGACCCTCGGGCTCGCGCCGCTGTTCGTGTTCAACGCCGCCTCGTTCTACGCCCACACGCCGACCACCGCGCTGCTCGCCGGGGCGTTCGCGTGCATCGCGGCGTGGACCGGCGATCGCCGGGATCGCTGGCTGGTGCCCACCGGGCTCGCGATCGGAGCGGCGTTCCTCGTCCGGCCAGTCGACGCGGTGGTGTTCGGGGTGGCGATGCTGGCACTGCGCTCGCTCCGTGCGGTGATCATCGCCGGCGCGTGTGCGCTGCCCGGGATCGTGGCCAGCCTCGCGTACCAGGCGGCCCAGTTCGGCTCGCCGTTCACGGACGGTTACCGGGTCTACGAGCCGACGTTCCGGGCGCTCTATGGCGCGCCGAATCAGTCGCTGTCGCTCGGTCACCTGATCAACCCGGTCGAGCTGTGGAATCATCTCGACATCATCCGCGCGCTGGTGGTCGACTGGACGTTGCCGGCGAGCGTGGTGGTCGCGATCGTCGGTGCTCGAGCGATCTCGCGCGAGCACCCCGCGCGCGCGCTGCGCACGTTCGGCGTCACCCTCGTCGCGGCGTATGTCGCTCTCCTGCTCGTGACCACGGCAGATCCCGACGACGGCGCACGGCCGCGCTACCTGTCGGTCGCGCTGATCCCGATCGCGTTCCTGACGGCCGCGGGGTTCGCCTCGGCGAGCGCAGCGATCGAAGGCTGGCTCGGTCGGCGGGCTCGCGGTTTCGCCGTCGCGGTGGTGATCGTGTTCGCGCTCGCCCAGTTCGGCGCGTTCCTGCAGGATCGCATCCCCAGGGTCTGGAAGCGCGAGGGTGTGTTCCAGGCCGCCGAGGCGCTCCACGCGCCCGACGCGGTGATCATCGTGCGAGCGCGGTATCCATCGCGCTATGCGCGCAACGGCCCGTACTTCGACGGTGTGCTGTATCTGTCGGTACCTGCCGAGACCCCCACCGCGCAGGTCCGCGCCGCGTTTCCCGGACGTCCGATCTGGGAAGCTTGGGAGGGTGACCCCTGGCGCCTGGTCCGCGTACCGTGAAGTCGGTACGGCCGGCGCTGGGTCAGCGGTCGCACACCCGCTGCGCCCGGCGCTCGTAGATCCGCATCCCGGCGACGTCGGCCCTGGCGTCGTAGTCGCACCGGAGCACGCGGTCCAGCGGCGGGAACTTCGACGGTGGATACTTGCCGTAGAATGCGACGTTGCCCGGCGAGCCATCGACGATGAACCGCGGCCGGCGCTGGTCGAGGTCGGCCTCCAGCATCGGCCACGCCTCGCGCACGATGTAGCGCGACGAGTCGACCGTCGCATCCCGCTGGGTCGCGGTCGCCGGCGACGCGCCGGTCAGGTAGTTGGAGAACACGAACCGGCAGCCGAGCGGGCGGTCGGCCTCGAAGTACAGCACCGGCGAGTTGCCCCACACGCACAGCGCGCCGGGGCCGCGCGCGTCGAGCCACGCGACCACGCTCGCATAGTCCGGATCCGGCTCGCCGTACCACGCCATCACGCGGCCGTGCAGCGCGCCGAGCACGAGGTAGGCCGCCGCCGGCGCCGCGATCGCGAGGCCGACCACGGCGCGCCGGCGCTGCCACAGCCGGACCGTCGCCGGTGCGGCGAGCACCGCCAGCGGCGCGGTCAGCTGGTGGAAGTAGTGGCCGAAGAACCGGCCGCCGACGAACACCGCGATCGCGCTGACCACCAGCCAGCCGGCCAGGAACCGGACGAACGGATCGCGGCGCGCCGCGATCACCGCCGCCACGCCCAGCCCGTACAGCAGCGCGGCCGAGCCCACCACCAGCCCGCCGCGGATCGCGAGCCGCTGGACCAGCGCGGCCCACGACGTCCCGGCCTGGATGTACGCGAAGTTGAACTTCAGCCAGAACACGGCGTCGTCGAGCCCGCCGCCGCGCCACAGCCAGCACACGGCGAACCCGATCATCGCCGCGAACCCGACGCCGATCGCCACGACGGCGCCCAGCCGCCGTCCGCACCCGGCCTCGCCGCGCCCCACCACCGCGCCGAGCAAGGCGGTGACCGCGAACAGCGGCAGCATGATGCCGGCCTGGTACTTGAACAGACAGGCCGCGCCGATCAGCGCGCCGGCGAGCGCGTGTTCGACGAGCCGGTCGCGCGCGTCGAGCAACACCGCGACCGCGCCGACCAGCGGCAGCATCATGAACAGCTCGCAGTTGGCGGCCAGCGCATCGACGTCGACCAGCGTCGTCGTGTAGACGATCCACAGCAGCGCGGCGGCCGCCGGCGCCCGTGGATCGGTCCCCGGCCAGTGCAGCCGCACGATCCGCGCGAGCAGCAGCGCGGTCGCGAACACCACGCCGATCAGCACGAGGTGCAGCACCACCATGCCGCCGACCGGCCCACCGATCGCCTGGGTCGCCGCGTACACCAGGTAGACCCCGGGCGGCTTGTGATCCACCACGTCGCGGTACAGCTCGTGGCCGGTCAGCATCTCGCGCGCCACCGTCGCGTAGATCGCCTCGTCGTCGGACAGGCAGGGCCGCACCAGTGACACCGCGCGCAGCGCGATGCACAGGCCGAGCAGCGCGAGCACGGTGCGCCGGCTCACAGGGCCCCCGGCCGGCGGTCCGGCCGCTCGTCCTCGTACCGGCGCATCGGTGACAGCATCTCCCCGGTCGCGGAGTATGCACGGTTGCCGCCGATCCACCACCCGGTGTCGGCGGTTCCCCGGCGTGAACCCGCGATCATGTCGCGCTCATCACACGCCGGCGCGCCGGCCCGCCGGCATCACCGCCGCGCAGAGGCGAGCATCGCCGCGAGCGTCCACGCATTGTCGAGGCTGGCGGCGCGCCGGGCCTGGATCGCGGCGCGGTCGTTGCGCTCGACGATCTCGGCGAACGCGTCGAGCTCGGCGCGAAAGCCGTTCTCGCTCGCCACCGGCACGGCCTCGAACTCGGCCTGCCAGTCGGCGCCGCGCTTGAGCCGGTAGCTCGGCGCGGCGATCCGGTCGGTGTGGTTGTGGTAGTCGGTGTCGATCACGCCGGTCGTGCCGGCGATGATCGCGCGGCGGTGGACCGCGGTCGCGAAGCTGCAGCTGATCTGCGCGATGCCGCCCCCCGGGTACTCCAGCGTGGCCGCCAGGGTCTGGTCGACGCCGCCGACCCAGCGCGCGGTCGCGGCGACCCGGCTCGGCCGGGCGCGGAACACCTGGCGCGCGAAGCTCACCGGGTAGCAACCGGCGTCCATCAGCGCGCCGCCGCCGAGCCGGGCGTCGAGCCGGATGTTGCCGGCGTCGGCGACCGTGAACCCGAACGCGGCGAACATCGTGCGGACCTCGCCGATCGCGCCCGAGCCGATCAGCCGCTCGATCTCGAGGGTCTGGGGCTGGAACATGTACGGGAACGCCTCGACCAGCACGACCCGGTGGGCGTCGGCCGCGGCGAACATCGCCTCGGCCTCGGCCTCGCTCCCGGCGAGCGGCTTCTCGCACAGCACGTGCTTGCCGGCGCGCGCCGCCGCGATCGACCATTCGGCGTGCAGCGAGTTGGGCAGCGGGTTGTAGATCGCGTCGACCTCGCGGTCGGCCAGCAGATCGGTGTAGCCGTAGGCGCGCGGGATGTCGTGGTGACGCGCGAACGTCTCGGCCCGCGCGCGATCGCGGCTCGCGACGGCCACCACCGCGACGCGCGACGACGCCTTGGCGCCGACCATGAACGAACCGGCGATCTTCGCCGCACCCAGGATTCCGATCCGGAGGCTCATCGCGCGCGAGGCTACCAGGCCGGCACGCCGAGCACGAATGAAGAAGTCGGTTCGCGCGGCGGTGTGCATCAGATCGACCTGACGCGCCCGACGTGCACCGGGCGCACATCACCGCTTGACGACCACGCGCCGATCGCACGATCAAGGAGATCACGACCATGACCCATTCGCTCACGCTCGCGCAGGCGCGCGCCCTGTGGTGGCACAAGCAGGCCCTCGCGGGCAGCGACCGGCGGCCGCTCGCCGCCCTGATCGGCGACTCCGGGTGGCTGCGCACGCTCGGCGGCGCCGACGCCTACCTCGCCGCCCGCGCCCGCCGGCCCACCCTGCGGCGCGCCGAGCTCGACGCCGCGATCGCCGCCGGCGAGCTGTGCGTCCGCCCGGCGGTGCGCGGCTGCATCTACCTGGTCCCGGCCTCGGCGGTGCCCGATCTGCTGGCGCTCAACGCCGAGGACTGGCGCCGGCAGGCCGAGAAGGACCTGGCCAAGATCGGCAAGACGATGCAGGTCGTCGAGGCGCTCGCGCCCGGCGTGCTCGCCGCGCTGACCGGGCCGATGACCACCGACGCGCTCCGCAAGGCGATGCCGCGCGACATCCCGAGCTTCGGCGACGCCGGCAAGAAGGTCGGGCTGTCGTCGCCGCTGCCGCTCGCGCTGCGCGTGCTCGAGTTCGCCGGCAAGATCGAGCGCACGCTCGACGGCGGCCGGCTCGACACCGAGCGCTACCTGTGGCGCAGGACCGCCGGCAAGCTGCCCGCGCCGGCGCGCGATCACGAGGCCCGGATCGCCCGCGTGATCGACGCGTTCCTCGGGTTCGCCGGGCCGGTCACGCTCGCGCAGCTGTCGGCGTGGTCGGGCCATCCCCAGCGCGATCTCAAGGCCGCGATCGCCCGGCTCGACGTCGCCGAGGTCGAGGTCGAGGCCATGGGCGCGGCCTACGTCCGGCGCGCCGACCTCGCCGCCAGGCCGCCGCCGCCGCGCGGCACCGCGCTGCTCGCGCTCGAGGACAACTACCTCAACAGCCACGGCGTCGCGGTGGTCACCGATCCGCGCCACCATGCGTTCGAGGTCGACCTGTGGGAAGGCACCGGCAAGGCGGCGCCGCTCGGCAAGGCCAACCACATGCTGTCGCGCTCGATCGTCGTCGACGGCCTGGTCGCCGGGTTCTGGGAGGTCGACCCGCGCCGCGCCGGCGCGGTGTGGCACACGTTCGAGCCGGCGCCGGCCCCGCTCGCCCGCGCACTCGACGAGCTCACCGTCGCCACCGCGCGGTTCCTGCTCGACGAGCTCGGCCACGCCCGGGTGTTCACGCTCGACACGATGGACGATGTCCAGAGCCGCGCCGACCGGATCGCCCAGCTCAACGGCAAGAAGCCGGGCAAGCCGGCCACCCGGCAAGCCGCGAAACCTGCGCCCGGCAAGCCCGCCGCGAAGCCCGCGCCCAGGGCGAAGAGTGCCACGAAGCGCGCCGCGAAGCCGAAGGCCGCCGCTCGGGCCTAGACAGCCGCGGGGCTGCGAACCCTGAGCCCGAGCGCGATCGCCAGGTCGAGGTGGTCGGGGCTCGTCTGCTTGCCCCCGAGGCCCCGGCATCGCGGGTGAGCCCGTCGATCGAGGGGTTGCCCTCGCCAAGGACAACGTGCGGGCCGGCGATCGGTTCCAGCGCCGCGCTACACGATCGTGTCCTCGAGCGTCTCGGGCGCGAACAGCTCGGCCGGCGCGAACGCGCGGCGCGCCAGGCCCTGGGCGTGCGAGTAGCCGATCAGCGTGGCGAGCGCCTTCTCGTTGCCGGCCAGGCCGTAGCTCCAGTAGTCGTTGCCGAGGATCTCGCGCGTGGTCTCGACCTCGGCGACCAGCCACGGCAGCATGAAGCGCAGCGCGGCGGTCTCGTCCATCCCGCGCCACGCCTCCTCGCGCGCGGCGACCAGCGCGCGGTACAGCGAGCGCGCCGCCCAGCGGTTCATCTCGTAGACGTCGCGCCGCAGCACGACGACGTGCATGATCGGAAAGATCCCGGTGCGGCGGTAGTAGTCGGCCTCGACGGTGCGGACGTCGGAGAACAGCCGGCGCACCGCCGAAGGCCCGGCGTGGAAGCACTGCGGCGTGCGCGGCGAGTACACGGCGTCGAGCTCGCCGATCGCGAGCATGTCCGACAGCGTGCGGCCGCGCGGGATCGGCGCGATGTCGATGTCCGACGGCAGCTGGATCCCCATCTTCTCGGCGCGGCCCGGCGTGTGCAGCCCGCCGGTGCGGTAGCGCACCGAGGACACCGGCACGCCGTGGTGCTCGGCGAGCAGGCCGCGGATCCAGACGTTGGCGGTGAGCTGGTACTCGGCCAGCCCGACGGTCCGCCCGACCAGGTCCCCGGGGTCGACGATGCCGCTCGACTGGTTGACGTAGATCCCACCGTGGCGGAACGAGCGCGACAGGAACGCCGGGATCGCGACGAACCGCCCCGGGCCGGTGTCGGCCATGCTGATCAGGTAGCTCGACAGCGACATCTCGGCGGCGTCGAACTCGGCGAACCGCGCCATGCGGAAGAAGATGTCCTCGACCGGCAGCCGCAGGCACACCAGGTCGAGGCCCTCGGGGATGACCGTCCCGTCGAACAGCGGGCGGGTGCGGTCGGAGTCGCCGCACGCCAGGGTCAGGCGCAGCCGGCTCACGGCCGGACCTCGCCCGCGGCCGGGGCGCCGGCGCGCTTGGCGCGCTGGATCTGCTCGTAGACCCGGCCGCGCAGCTCGGCGAACCGCGGCGACGACCGGGTCGCGAGCTGATCGCGCTCGGCGGCCAGATCGATCGCGAGGTCCTCGATCACGTGGGTCGGGGATGCCGACAGGATCAACACGCGCTGTGCCATGTAGACCGCCTCATCGATGTCGTGGGTGACGAACAGGAGCGTGATGCCGTGCCGGCGCCACACCCGCAAGGTCAGATCCTCGAGGTCGGCGCGGGTCTGCGCGTCGACCGCGGCGAACGGCTCATCCATCAGCAGGATCGCCGGCCGGTAGGCGATCGCGCGCGCGATCGCGACCCGCTGCTGCATCCCGCCCGACAGCTGCCAGGGATACGCGGTGTGGACGTCGGCCAGCCCGACCTCGGCGAGCGCGTCGTCGACCAGCCGGTGCAGCTCGCCGCGCGGCGCCCCGCGGTTCTCGAGCGGCAGCGCCACGTTGCGCCACACGGTCAGCCACGGGAACAGGCTGCGGCCGTAGTCCTGGAACACCACCGCCATCCCCGGCGGCGGACCGGCGACCCGCGCGTCGCCGAGCACGACCTCGCCGGTGGTCGGCGCGATCAGCCCGGCGACGCACTTGAGCAGCGTGGTCTTGCCCGCCCCCGACGGCCCGACGATGCAGACCAGCTCGCCCGCCGCGCACGCGAAGCTCAGATCGCCGATCGCCTCGACGATCCGGCCGTGGCCGTCGTAGATCTTGCGCAGCCGGCGGACCTCGAGCGACCGGGTCATCCGCCCTCCCGGTGCGCGGTGCGCTGGCCGTGGTACCAGCGCAGCGCGCGGGCCTCGAACACGCCGAACCCGAGCGACAGCACGACGCCGATCGCGCCGAGCAGCAGGATGCCGCTCCACATCTGGGGGATCGAGAACGCGCGCTGGAAGTCGACGATCGCGTAGCCCAGCCCGCTCGAGCTGGCGAACATCTCGCTGATCACCATCAGGATGATCGCGATCGACAGCGCCTGGCGCATCCCGGTCACGATCTGCGGGCTGGCCCCGCGCAGCACCAGCACGCGCAGCCGCGCGAGCCCGGTGATCCCGTAGCACCGGCAGGTGTCGGCCAGCACCTCGTCGACCGCGCGGACGCCCTCGATCGTGTTGAGCAGCACCGGCCACACCGCGCCCGAGACGATCACCAGCAGCTTCATCGGCGTGCCGATCCCGAACAGCAGCAGGAACACCGGGACCAGCGCCGGCGGGGGGATCGCGCGGAACAGCTCGAGCGCCGGCTCCAGCGCCGCCCGCAGCCGCGGCCGCCCGCCGAGCGGCACGCCGAGCGCGACCCCGGCGAGCACCGCCCCGGCGTAGCCGATCAGCAGGCGCCCGATACTGGGCAAGACATCGCTGGTCCAGCGCTCCGACCACGTCGGGCCGAACGCGCCGAGGATCGCGCGCAGCGGCGGCATATAGAAGCTCTTGCTGCCGGCCGACACCAGCCACCACAGCGCGAACAGCGCCACCGGCAGCGCGAGCGCACGGGCCAGGCCGCGCAGCGCGCGCGTCACGCCGCCACCTCCCGCCGCACGCTCGGGTGCCAGGCCAGGACCCGGCGCTCGAGCGCGCGGAACCCGACGTTGACGGCGACCCCGAGCAGGCCGACCACGAGGATCAGCGCGTACAGCACCGGGACCGCGCTCGACGCCCTCGCGACCTCGATCTCGTGGCCGAGCCCCGGCGAGCCGATCACCAGCTCGGCGGTGATCGCCAGGATCAGCGCGACCGCCGCCGATAGCCGGACCCCGGTCATCAGGTACGGCAGCGCGGTCGGCACGATCAGGTGGCGGATCATCGCCCACCGCGACAGGCGATACGACAGCGCGGTGTCGCGCGCCACCGGATCGACGTCGGTGACGCCGTGGATCACCTGCAGCAGCACCGGCCAGAACGACGCGTAGACCACGAGCAGCAGGGTCGAGCGCAGCTGCGCGCCGTACAGCAGAATCGCGACCGGGATCAGCGCGACCGACGGGATCGGCCGCAGGAACTCGATCGTCGACGCGGTCGACGCGCGCAGTCCGCGGCGGCTGCCGATCACCACGCCGGCCACCGCGCCCGCCGCCACCGCGATCGCCAGGCCGAGCGCCCAGCCCAGGGCGGTGTCGAGCAGCGCCCGCCAGAACGCCGCGGTCGCCGCCTCGCGGCCGAGCGCCCCGAGCATCGCGCTGGTCGGCGGCAGGTAGCGCGGCGAGACCACGCCGGCGCGCGGGATCAGCTCGAACACGAGCGCGACGCCGGCGACGCCGAGCGCCCCGAGCCCCAGCCGCGCGGTCCACCGCAGGGTCGGCGTGCCGCCGGCCCGCCGGCGCCCGGCGTGTCGCGCCCGGGTCATCGCAGCAGCGCGTCGACGTCCGGCTTGCTGGGCACCAGCTTGTCCTGGACGATCAGGTCGGCGAGCAGGTTGATCGAGCCGCGGTCGATCTGCGGCGACCACAGCGGCAGGTTGAGCTTCTCGGTGACCGCCTTGTCGATCTTGGTGTACGTGAGCAGGATCGCCCGCGCCTCGTCGGGGTGCTCCGCTGCGTAGGTCAGCGACTTGTTCATCGCGGCGGTGAACTTCTGCACCACGTCGGCGTGGGCCTGCGCGTAGTCCCGGGTCGTGAAGTACGCCGCGATCATCAGCTTCGGCGCCAGGTTGGCGAAGTTCCAGTCGAGCACGGTCGCGCCCTGGCTGCGCGCCACGGTCAGGAACGGCTCGACGATGCACGCCGCGTCGATCCGCTTCTGGCCGAGCGCCGCCGGCATCTCGGGGAACGGCACCTCGATGAGCTTGATCTTGTCGGGATCGCCGCCCGCCTTGCGCATCGCCGCGCGCACCGCGACCCCGACGATGTTGTTGATCTGGTTCACCGACAAGGTCTTGCCCTCGAGGTCCTTCACCGTCTTCACCGGCGAGCCCTCCGGGACGATGATCGCGCCGAAGTCCTCGGGCTTGCCGGTCGAGAAGTTGCCGGCCGTCACGACCTGGAGCGGCAGCCCCTTGGCGTGGGCGAGCAGCAGCGAGATCACGTTGGCGAACCCGAACTGGCACTGTCCGCTCACCACGCAGGGCACCGATTGCGCCCCGCCCTGCGTGTTCTGGATGTCGAGCTCCAGGCCCTCGGCGGCGAACAGCCCCTTCTGCCTGCCGAGGTACAGCGGCGCGACATCGACGATCGGGATCGCGGCGACCGTGAGCTTGGTCGGCACCGCCCCGCCGGCCGGCGCGGGCGAGTCCTTCGGCGACCCGGTCGCGGCGCTCGATCCGGCGCCGGCGCCGTCGGATTTCGACCGCGAGCAGCTCGCGAGCAGCGCGAGGGGCCCCAGGGGCAATAGATGCAAGCACACCGCGGTCAACGCGCAGATCCGTGCGACAGGCTGCCGGTGCATGGGTCCTCCTGGGGAACGTCGTCGAACAAGACACCGCAGCGTAAAAAAATCCAGCCAGGTGCGCAAGCCGGGTGGCGGGACGGCCATGGGAAGCTGTTTGCCGATTGCACCCGCGCGGCCTCGCGGCATGCTTGTTGCGATGCGAGGGCGGTGGCGGTCAGTGATCAGGGGATCGTCCCTGGGGACCGGCGTCTGACTGTCCGTCTCGTGGAGCTTTGCAACGGCGCGCGCCGGCGCCTCAGCCATTCAGGAACAGTCATGCCTCAGATACCAACCGTGACACCGAATCTTTACCAGCTCAGCGGTCACCACCTGCACGTGACCTACTCGCCATCGGGGATGGACGGCAAGCCGACCATGACCTATCAGGACACGCATGAGAGCAAGTCGTTCAAGGGCGACCAGATCCGTACGGTGGAGTGCGATCTCGGGACCCTGGTCAGCGTCACGCTCCGGATGACCCCCGACGTCGGCTCGACGACGCTCAGCGTGCTCATCCCGCGCATGCGGGTCTCGACGGCGGGGGGCACCGCGATCCACACCGAGTGCATCACGACCGTGCACAACACGTCGTTCGCGCCCCAGACGCTCATGGGCCAGGTCGACCACTATACCGTCACCAGCCTCCGCGGCACCGCCCAGGCCGTGGCGCTCTAGCCCCATCGTTCGCCACGACGTCCACCACGGCGTCTCGGTCGATCCACGTCCGCTCGCTGCGTTCGCGGTGGCAGGCCGCGCATCCCGCTGGATCATCAGCCGTGGCAACGGCTCTGGCAACGACCGACGCCGCAGCAGCCCCCAAGGAAGCGGACTCGAACCCCACCAACGCGAGCCGAGAAAGGCCGGCTGGCGGGCGTGACCGGCTGGCGGTGCTCCGCCGTTCCGACGGCTTAGCCGGGTCGCTTGATCGGCGCCGCCGTTGGGATCGCGGGCCGCGCGGGCTCGACGGTGGTGCGCTTGCCGTTGCCGCCGGCGCCGTCGTTGCGCGTGATCACCTGTGCGGCGAGCAGCGTCTGGACGACCCGCATCACGTCGTCCGAACCGGTCGCCGCAGCGCTGTGACCGCCGCCGCTGGTGCCGAAGTTGACGAACTGCCCGTTCGCGAGCGCCGCCGCCACCTCGCGCGTCAGCGACGGAGCGAGCTCGAGCCGCCGCAGGTCCATGTACGCCTCGCCGGCCTCGACCAGCGCCTGCGCCTTGAGCCGGATCCCCGCGGCCTCGGCCTCGGCGATCGCGAGGATCCGCTTCGCCTGCGCGCGGCCCTCGGCCTCCTGCTGGATCACGTTCTGCTCGGCGTCCGCACGGGCCTGCGTGATCTGGTTGGCCGCGAGCTCGCCCTCGCGCTGCCTGCGCACCATCGCCTGCTTCTCGGCCTCCGCGTTCGCGATCGAAGCGCCATTCGACGCGATCTGCATCTGGAGCGCGCGCTCCTGGTCGTTGATCTTCTGCGCGGCCTCCAGCTGCGCGATCCGCGCCCGCTGCTCCTCCTGGGCCTGCACCACGTCGGCGCTGGCCTTCGCGCGCGCGGCCGACTCGCGGCGCCGCGCCTCGGCGACCTCGCTGAGCACCGCCTTGATGTTGAGGCTGTTGAACGACAGGCCGAGGTCGAGGAGCTCGCGCGAGCACGCGTCCTTGATGATCACGGCCAGCTCGTCGTCCTCGCCGCGCTTGGCGAGCGCGTCGGCGGCGGGGCTACCCGCCGGGACGTTCGCGCTGCGCGCGTTGAACAGCTGATCGTGCCACAGCAGGTTGATCGCGCGGCGGCCCGCCGACGACAGCACGTCGGTGAGCGTCGAGAGCTGCTCGCCGGACGGCTTGGAGAAGAATTTGTTGGCGGCGGTGTTCACCATTGCCTCGTCCTCGCCGACGCTGACGATCGCCGACGCCTTCACCGTCACCTTCACCGGCGCCGGCCGGCCCTCCGCGTCGACGTCGGCGGTCTGATCCGTGATCTCGATGTCGACGTTGATCGCTTGCGCCGGGATCCGCCGCATCTGCGTGATCACCGGGACGATCAGCGCCTTGCATGGCCCGCGGAAGATCCGCAGGTTGCGGCCGCGGTTGGCCAGCAGGATCTCGCCTGCATCCACGCTCCGCAGGAACGTGGTGACGATGAGGGATGTGAAGATGAGAACCGCGACGACCGTTGCGGCTGCGATGATGAGAGGAACCTGCACGAACGACTCCTTCCCCGGGCATCCCCGGCACTACAGGCACTCTACTCCCCGAACACCGAAACGGTGAGCCGTTCGCGCTTCGGATCGAGATCCTCCACGCGAAGCCGGTCGCCCACGCGGACGGGCTGGCTCAGCTGCGTGTCGATGAGGCGCGCGGAGAACTGCACCGACCTGCCATCTCGGATCACCGAAACAATGCCACGTCCGTTGCGAAATGCCGTCACCGCCGTCGCCTCGGACAGGACGATCTCGGCGAGCGGCCTGCTGGGCTGGCCCTGGAACCGGAACATCAGCCTCCACACCGGCGTGACCACGAAGCGTTCGACCGCCGCGGCCGGCAAGATCGCGGCCAGCGCCGCCCACGCCGGCGCGAGGTGGACGGCACGGAGCAGCGCGTTACCGAACGCGCCGTACAGCGCGAGCAGGCTGAACACCAGCCGCGGAGAGGGAACGAACCGGAGCAGGCTCGCCCCATGCTGCGGCACCAGCGCAGTCGGCGCGTCGGGCTGGGCGAGATGCCCCGCTCCCGCGGTCGCCCCTGCCTGCGTCAGCGCTGCGCTCGCGGCCTGGATCGGCGCGAGCTTCGCGACGTTGGCCGCGTGCAGCGCGTGACCGCCGCGGATGGCGCCGCCGTGCTTTCCGAACGCCGGCACCGCCATCATTGCGAGTCCGGCGAGCCCGACGACCATGAGGATCAGGAACATCCAAGCAGATCGTGCTCCGCGCGTGGCGCGGCGTCAACCTGGCCAAGACCCCGGCGGCCGGCGAGCGCGGAGCGAGCCAGGCGGTGCGGAAACCTGCCGTTGGATCGCGCGAACGCGTTCTTGGACGATCGGCCCATCGCGTGGGCCACCTCCGCCAGTGACTTGCCGCTGTTCTGGCCGCCCGAGCGTCTGCAGACACGCCATCGGGCACAAGCAGCTGGATGTCGATTATCCGTTAAAGCCCATGGTCGCCGATTCCTTCGTTGTTGATGAGTTCTTTGTGGCGAGCGTGCCGCTGAAGAGTAAATCTCCGCCGACAACCTTTTCCAGATCATTGGCGCTCAGACGGTGGGCCTTCAGGATCTTGTCGCTCTGTGCAGACGTCTTTCTCTTGTACATGTTTTTCTCAGGTCAGCTTGAGCAGCCGCTTCGCGTTGCCGCAGTAGATCTTTTCCTTGTCGGCGGCCGACAGCCCCAGGCTCTCGATCACCTCGATCGTCTCGCGCGCGTACATCCCCGGCGCCGGCTCGAACGGCATGTCCGACGCGAACACGACGTGGTCGGCGCCGAAGAAGTCCAGGCCGCAGCGGGTCGCCGCGCGCGCCCCGAACAGCGCGGTGTCGGCGTAGAAGTTGCGGAAGTAGTCGATCGGCCGCTTCTTCATCGAGTGCAGCAGCGCCTTGTAATCGACGTCCGAGGTCCGGGTGCCCAGCTGGTCCCAGCCGTGGCCGACCCGGCCCTCGAAGTACGGGATCATCGCGCCCATGTGGTGCGTGATGATCTTCAGATCGGGGTGCCGATCGAACATCCCGCTGAATACCAGGCGCGACATCGCCACGCTGGTCTCGTACGGCCAGCCGAACGTCCACCAGATCTCGTACAGCGACCTGTCCTCGGTCTTGTAGTCCGGGAAGTCGGCCTTGCGCGCCGGGTGCAACCAGATCGGTAGATCGCGCCGCGCCGCCTCGGCGAACAGCGGCTGGAACTCGGGAGCGTCGAGCGGCTTGCCGGCGATGTTGCTGAAGATCTGGATGCCGCGCGCCCCGAGCTGGGTCACCGCGCGCTCCATCTCCTTGACCGACTCGTCGGGGTTGTTGAGCGGCAGCGACGCGACGAACGCGATGAAGCGGTCGGGGTGCCTGGCGACCAGCTCGGCGAGCTGATCGTTGGCCGCGCGCGCCATCACCGGCGAGCGGTCCGGCCCGGCCAGCGCCTCGAGCGGCGGCGACGGCAGGGTCAGGACCTGGCGGAAGTCGCCGAACTCGTCCATCGCGCGGAACCGCGCGTCGAGGTCGACGATCGTCGGGATGTTCATGACCCGCTTGCCCATGTCCTTGCCGGCCGCGCCGTCGGCGACGAACTGCTCGAAGAACCGCTTGGGATACAGGTGATTGAAGATATCGATCTTCATGTGGGTGTGTCCTTGTGTTCGACGGAGACGACCAGCGCCGCCGCCGCGGCGATCAGGAGCGGCACCGCGGCATACAGGAACAACCGCGGCGTCGTGCCGACCATCATGGCGCCGAGGTTCGGCCCGATGATCGAGCCGATCCGCCCGACGCCGAGCGCCCAGCCCACCCCGGTCGAGCGGGCCGCGGTCGGATAGACCTCGGCGGCCATCGCGTTGGCGCCGTTCTGAGCTCCGATCACACCCAGACCGGCCATGAACACGGTGATCACCAGCCACAGCGTCGAGGTCCCCGATTCTCCGATCAGGAACACGAAGATCGCGGCGGTCAGGTAGCCGAGCGCGAGCACGCGGAACGACAGGCTGCGACCGAACAGCAGGCCGATCACGATCGCGCCGACCGTGCCGCCGATCTGGAACAGCGTGGTGATCGCGATCGCGCGGGTCTCGGAGATCCCGACGTCCTTCATGATCGTCGGCATCCAGCTGTTGACGAAGTACAGGTCGAGCAGGTTGGCGAAGAACATGACCCACAGCAGCGGGGTGACCCAGTGCCGCCCCCCGGTGAACAGCTGCACCACCGGGAACCTGCGCGGCTCCTCCTCGATCGAGAGCAGCGCGGCAGGGTTGTCGGGCGCGATCCGCGCCACGTAGTCCCGCGCGCGCCGATCGCCGGGATTCCGGCTCACCAGGAAGCGGACCGACTCGGGCAGCCACGCGAACGCCACCGCGGTGATCGCGATCGGCAGGATGCCGCCGATCCGGAACACCCACGGCCAGCCCAGGCTCGGGATCACCAGCGCCGCGACCCAGCCCACCGCCGCGGAGCCGAGCGAGAACCCGCAGAACATCGTCGTCACCGAGATCGCCCGGATCCGCTTCGGCATGTACTCGGCGGTCAGCGCGATCGCGTTGGGCATCGCCCCGCCCATCCCGAGCCCGGCCACCAGCCGGAACACCAGCAACTCGGACACCGAGCCGGCGTTGCCCGCGAGCAGCGAACCGACGCCGAAGATCACCGGGCAGATCAGCAGCACCGGCCGGCGGCCGATCCGGTCGGCCACCGGGCCGAACACCAGCGCGCCGACCAGCATGCCGACCAGCCCGATCGACAGCACCGGACCGAGCGCCAGCCGTTCGATGTGGAACTGCGCGCGCAGCGCCGGCGCGACGTAACCCATGATCAGCGCGTCGTACCCGTCGAGGAACACGATCGCCGCGCACAGCACCGCCACGCCGATCTGGAACCGGCTCGCCGGCCGCTCGTCGATCAACCGGCGAACGTCGAGCGTTCCTGCCGGGTCCGTGGGCGCGGAAGTCTCCGACATGGCGCGGTCAGCGTAGACAAGCCACGATGCCAACACAAGCGCGATCCCCGCGCGCCACCGGCACACACCGTTGTGCGATCGCGCGCGACGCGCACACCGCCGCGCCGCCGCGCCGGGCCTCGCGATCCCTCGACGCGCCGCGCCGTCCCCCGGCGCGCGAGAACCGGCTAGAGTGGCCGTGTGCCCAACCTGCTCGCGATGTCGTTCGAGGGCGAGCTCGCACCGTCGTTCACGCTGCGCTGCCTGGAGCCCGGGCGCACGCTCCCCGACGGCTGGGGCCTGGGCTACTACCCCGGCGGCGAGCCGTCCGCCGCGATCCTCAAGGAGCCGGCGCCGCCCCAGGCCTCGATCCGCAGCCAGCTCGCCCTGGCCTGGGAGCAGGTCGCGTCCAGCATGTTCGTGCTCCACATCCGCCACGCCACCTGGGGGGCCCTGTCCGACGCCAACACCCAGCCGTTCGCCCGGACCTGGGGCCGCCGCGACTGGCTGATCGCCCACGCCGGCAGCCTCGATCGCAAGCCCGCCGAGGTCCCCGGCCCGTTCGAGCCGGTCGGCTCGACCGACACCGAGACCATGTTCTGCGGCCTGATCAACCGGTTCGCCGAGCGCGGCTGGCGCAACCTGGGCCAGGTCGACCTCGCCGTCCTCGTCGGCTGGCTCGCCGAGCTCAACGAGGTCGGCTCGCTGTCGATGTGCTTCACCGACGGCCGCGATCTCGTCGTCCACGCCGATCGCCGCGGCGTCCCGCTCTGGTTCGGCACCCTCGCCCCGCCCTACGAGAAGATCGCGTTCGGCGACGACGACCTCGACGTCGATCTCACCCGGCGCGGCGCCAAGAGCCGCAAGGGCGCCATCGTGTGCAGCGAGCGGCTCGCCCCGCGCGGCGCCGACGCCGAGCGCGCCCTCCACTGGCGCCAGCTCGAGCCCGGCCGCGTCCTGGTCATCCGCGAGGGCGCCGTGATCGAGGAGCGCTCCAGCGGCGGCGCGCTCGATCCGCTCAAGCCCCGCCTGCGCCCGGCCCGCACCGTGTCGCGGATCTTCGACGTCGTCCACCGCACCACCTACAAGTACACCCGCTCGGTCGAGCGCTCTGCCCACGTGCTCCGGCTCAGCCCGGTCCACGACCGCATGCAGTCCGTGCACTCCCACGACCTCACGATCTCCGTGCCGCACCAGAGCCGCGACTACGAGGACGTGTTCGGCAACCGGGTCCGCCGGGTCGAGATCGACTCGCCGTTCTCCGAGCTCGTCATCGAGGCGCGCAGCGTCGTCGAGGTGCTCGACGTCGACCCGCTCGGCGCCGAGCCGCTCCACGTCAGCTCCACCATCCCGCTGGTCTGGATGCCGTGGCAGCGCCAGGTCCTCGACCCCTACCTGCTCCCCTCCGAGCTGCCCGAGACCGAGCTCGCCGAGCTCGCCGAGTACGCGATGAGCTTCGTCAAGCGCAACGACTCCGATCTGCTCGCCACCCTGCTCGACATCAACGACACCATCCACCGCGAATACACCTACCAGCAGGGCATCACCAACAACCACACCACCGCGTTCGACGTCTACGTCAACCGCCTCGGCGTGTGCCAGGACTTCACCAACCTGTTCATCTGCCTCGCCCGCCTGCTCGGCGTCCCCGCTCGCTACGTCTGCGGCTACGTCTACACCGGCCCCAAGTCCGCCGAGTTCCTGCCCCACCAGCGCCAGGGCGAGGCCTCCCACGCCTGGGTCCAGCTCTACCTGCCCCAGCTCGGCTGGAAGGGCTTCGACCCCACCAACGGCATCCTGACCCAGACCGATCACGTCCGCACCGCGGTCGGCCGCAACCGGCTCGACGCCACCCCGACCGCCGGCACGATCTTCGTCGGCGGCGCCGGCGAGACCCTCGCCGTCGAGGTCAGCGTCGAGCCTCACGGATAGCGACGAGCGCGCCACGCCGCGGCCTACGCAGCGTGCGTACGGCGGCGTATACTGGAAGCGATGGCTCAGCCCAAGTCCCCAACGGATGACGACGTGCCGGCGGAGCTTCGTTCGCTCGTCGAGCAGCTCGCGGCGCTCCATGCCGCCGAGCGCGAACGCATCGTCCGAGCAGCTCGCAAGATCGCACGAGCGCAGCGCCGCACGATCTCCTGGAGCCACCTGCGAGAAGCGCGCGGGGTTGCCCATTTCGGCGGCGATGCCGTGACCGACACGCAAGCGCTGTACGATGGCTGAGATCGTCCTCGATGCCAACGTCCTGGTCGGCTATCTGGACGCGAACGACGTGCAACATACGCGCGCCAGCGCGTTGATCGATAGGCTCCAGGCGGGCGGCCATGCGAGCGTGGTATCGTGGGCTCGACCTGCAAACCGGGCCGCGCCTTGGCGGAGGTGCAAAGCCGGGTTCGCAAGCCCGGGGCTCAGCAGCTTGTGCCGTCGCGGGTCTCGCAGCGCACAGGCCGAGCAACGCGAGCGTCTGGCCGCGTGCGCCACCGAACTCTGAGTGCCCGGCGCCGTGGAGCTAATCGCAGCAGCGCTCGAGGTCAACCCGAAGGCAGCATATGGCATGATGCACTGCATGGCGATGCATAACCTCGAATGGCAACTTCTCGAAGAGACCTACTCGCCAGGCAATACATACCCGCAAGGCTACACGTACCGAGCGAAGGTACCAGGCGGCTGGCTTGTTGCCGTCTGGGCAGGGGATGACAAGAAGCACGGTCTCGGTGGAGGGCTAACGTTTGTACCAAAACCCACACATAGCTGGGACATCGCAGGAAAATCACTTTGAGCTAAACCCATGATCCCCTGGGTTGATGGCCAGCTCGTCTGGGGAGGTCGTCTGTCGTGTCGATCAGGTTGCGGCGTACTCCCGACCAACGCAGGTTGCGCCGATCTATCTCAAGCGCACGGAGCACACGCTGAGTCGGTGGGACCAGCTCGCTTCCCTGATCCACGAGTTCGAGCTTCACGTGGTGCTCGGCTATCAACGCTGGTCGCTGGCCAAGGACTGGCACCGCTTCGGCCAGGGAGAGCAGCCCTCCCAGGACATCTTCCAGAAGACCGGCGTCGACCCTCCAGGCCCGCCCCGCATTCACGCCCACCTCGTTCGGCGTCGAGGTCTCCGGCGCTGGCAGACCCATCATCTTGATCCCGGGCCTCGGCTGCCCGGGCTCGATCTGGAAATAGTGTCGCGGGCCACACCGGTAGCTCCACGCATCGCGGAACCACGAGCGTCGCTGGTATATCCAGGGCCGGAGGATCGCGATGAAGCAGACCAAGAACAAGCTCAAGCCCCGTACTCTCGAGTTCAAGAAGCAGACCGTGGCAATCCTGGGCACAGTTGCGCTCGAGAACGTCGTCGGAGGCAACAACTCCACCCGGGCATCGCAGTGCCCGACGCTGTGCTTCACCTGAACGAACCTGGGTACGGGAAGAATCCGCTAGCCGACCACGCCGAACACGGCGATCGGCGGCGCCGAGCGCCGGAGCTCGACCTCGCCCAGCGGGGTCAGCGCCGCGCGGCGCGCCGGAGGTAGTGCGACGGCCAGCGCCTCGGACATCAGGATCGGCATCCCGAGGGATCGAGTCCTGGCTTCGAGCAGCGCAGCGGTGTTCACCACCTCGCCGAGGACCGTGACCGCCTTGTGGCCGGTGCTCCCGACGGAGCCGTACAGCACCTCGCCGAACTCGAGGCCGATCCCGTTGTCGAGCGGCGCCAGCCCGGCTGCGATCCAGCCCTGGTTGAGCGCGTGTAGCGCCCGCCGCATCGCGAGCGCGGCGTCGAGCGCGGCCTCCGCCGGGCTGGCCAGCGGAACCGCGCCGCCGAACACGCCGAGCACGGCATCGCCGAGGAACTTGTCGACCACGCCGCCGCACGCGGTGATCGCCGCGGCCATCGGGTCGAAGTACTGGTTGAGCCGATCGAGGACCTCGGCGGCTCCCTGGGTCTCGCTGAAGGCGCCGAAGCCGCGCAGATCGCACAGCAGCACCGCGACCCGCTTGCGCTCGCCGGCCACGCCCGCGGCGTCGAGCGCCGAGGCCCCGGCGCCCGAGCCGACGACACCGCTCGCCGGCTGCGCGATCGCCTCGAGCAGCTCGCACAGCGCGTCACCGGAGCCGGGACGGCGCGCCGGGTCGCGGCTGACGCATGCATCGATCAGCGCGGCCAGCGGCGCCGGCAGGTCGGTCACCCGGCTGGCGATCGGCGCCGGATCCTCCGCCTGCGCGCGCGGCGAGCTCCGGCACCGCAAGCCCGGCGTGCGGGGCTCGCCCGGTGAGCAGCTCGTAGACCACCACGCCGAGCGAGTACACATCGCTCGCCTCGGACGCGGGCGCACCGCTCCATACCTCGGGGGCGAGGTACAGGGGCGTTCCGATGATCGCGCCGTGCGCGGTGTGGACACCCGAGGCCGGCGCGGCGTCGGGGCGGGGCGGTTCACCGCCCGGTGGAAAGGTCACGGACGCGGACGGCGGTAGCGTTGCGTCGAGCGCGTGATCGCGCGCCGCGCTGCGGATCACGCCGGCGTCCGGCGCCGGCTCGGCGGCCAGCCACGGGGACGCGTCGGGGTGCACCAGCTTGGCGAGACCGAAGTCGAGCAGCTTGGGCTCGTCACCGCTACCCAGGATCACGTTCGCTGGCTTGATGTCGCGATGCAGGACGCCGCGGCGATGCGCAGCGCCGAGCCCGCGCGCGAGGCCGATCGCGATCTTCAGCGCGCGCGGCCATGCGACCGGCTTGGCCAGCGCGGCAAGCGAGGCGCCGCGCACGTACTCCGAGACCAGGTATGGGCGCTGCTGGACCTCACCCACCCGATACACCGTCACGACATTGGGATGCGACAGCCGCGCGACGGCGCGGGCCTCGGTGAAGAACCGCTCGCGCTTGCCGGCGCTGACCTCGAGCGCGCTGACGAACTTGATCGCAACCGCCCGATCGAGCAGCGTGTCGCGGGCGAGGAACACGATGCCCATCGAGCCGGCGCCCAGCGCTCTGATGATGCGGTACTCCTCGACCTCGCCTGGCGCTTCCCAGCTCACGACCGGATTGTCGCCCGATCCGCCGCGCCGCGGGCGGCCTGTGCCGGCAAATCGCAACCGTCGTGAACGATGACCTCTACAACTCGTATCAGAAGCGCATGTAGGGTTCAGCCCGCCCGCCGGGGACGGCGTGCAGGGCGCGGCTTCGCGGGACGCGGCCGCTCGCGCGACGGCGCGATCCACGTCTCCGGCTTCACGTACCCGCCGAGCACGCGCCAGGTCCTGTCGCCGTCGAGCAGCTTGACCGGCACGTCCGCCATCAACGCGTGATCGAACAGGCGCATGTTGACGCCCATGCGCTGGTCGCGGCCCTTGCGGCGACTGTCCCAGCAGATCACGCAGCCGCACGTCGTGCAGCGCACGAACTTGAGCCCGCGCGGCCGGCGCGAGTAGTCCTCGAGCGCGTCACGCGGTGCGGTGATCGACACGGCCGAGCGCCGGTAGTACGCCCACAGCGTGCCGTAGCGACGGCACACCGAGCAGTTGCACTGCGTGACCTGGCGCGGCAGCCGCGCCACGCCGAGCTGCACGGCGTTGCACAGGCACGTTCCCTGGATCGCGGGCTTCATCGCGCGCAGTGTCGCGCAGATCCGCGGGCCGCGGACCGTGACCGCTCGCGATCGCGCGGAGCCCGAGCGGTCCGCTCGGCGCGAGATCGCGCTACTGTGCCGGCCATGTTCCGCACGACCCTCCTGTGTTGCTTGCTCGCCGCGTGCAGCGGCGCGCCGCCGTCCGCCCGGCCACCCGGCGGGGGAGCCACCGCCGCTGCCGCCACCGCACCGTCCGCCGCCGACGAGAGCTTCGGCCGGTTCGTCGATGAGTTCTTCGACGCCCGGGAACGGTTCTCGCCGACCCAGGCGGTCGGCGAAGGCTTCCACGCCCACGACGCGGAGATCGAGGACCGCTCGGCCGGCCGGATCGGCCAGCGGGTCGCCGAGCTCCACGCGTTCCGCGACCGGCTGGCCCGAATCGACCGCGGCGCGCTCGGCTTCGACAACGCGATCGACGCCGAGGCACTCGCAGCGCGGATCGAGGGCGAGCTGCTGTCGCTCGAGACGCTCAAGCTGTGGGCGAAGAACCCGATGAGCTACGCCGGGCTGCCCGGCGGTGCGATCGACGCGCTGATGAAGCGCGACTTCGCGCCCAAGCACGACCGGCTGCGCTCGATGGTCGCCCGGCTGCGCGGTGTGCCGGCGATCTACGCGGCGGCGCGCGCCAACGTGGTCGATCCGCCGAAGGAGTTCACCGACGTGGCGCTCGCCCGGGCCCACGGCACCAGCGGCTTTCTCGCCGGCGCGGTCGCGACCTGGGCGCGCGACGCCGCCGGTGGCGACACGGCGCTGCTCGCCGAGTTCGAGACCGCCAGCAGCGCGGCGATCGAGGCGAGCCGCAGCTTCGCCGACTGGCTGCAGACCGACCTGCTGCCGCGCTCGCACGGCAGCTACGCGCTCGGCGAGGCCCGCTACCTCGAGCTGCTGCGGGACGAGGAGATGGTCGAGCTGCCGCTCGCCGATCTGCTGGCCCGGGGCGAGGCCAACCTGCGCAAGGATCACGATGCGTTCGTCGCCACGGCCCGGCTGATCGATCCGAAGCGCACCGCATCGCAGGTGATGACCTTGCTCGGCGACACCCACCCGACCGCCGACGATCTGATCGCCGCGGTCGGCCGCAGCCTCGAGGCCGCGCGCCAGTTCGTGGTCGACAAGGACCTGGTGACGATCCCGTCGGAGGTCCGGCCGCGGGTCGAGCCGACGCCGCCCTATGCGCGCGGCACCGGGTTCGCATCGATGGACACGCCGGGCGCGTTCGAGACCCACGCGACCGAGGCGTTCTATTACGTCGAGCCGGTCGAGCCCGAGTGGGACGCCCGGCACAAGGAAGAGCACCTGCGGCTGTTCAATCCGTCGGTGGTCGCGCTGATCAACGTCCACGAGGCGTTCCCCGGCCACTACGTGCAGTTCCTCTACAGCCCGCGGTTCCCGACCAAGACCCGCAAGCTGATCGGCGCGGGCAGCAACTCCGAGGGCTGGGCGCACTACGCCGAGCAGATGATGGTCGATCAGGGGTTCGGCAACGGCGATCCCCGGATCCGGCTGGCGCAGCTCGAGGAGGCGCTGCTCCGCGACTGCCGCTACGTCGTCGGCATCAAGCTCCACACCCAGGGCCTCACCGTCGCCGACGGCGCCAAGATCTTCGTCGATCAATGCTTCCAGGAGCCGGCGGTGGCGTACGTCGAGGCCCGCCGCGGCACGTTCAACCCGACGTACCTGTACTACACGCTCGGCAAGCTCGAGATCCAGCAGCTCGCCGCCGACTACCTGCGCGACAAGAAGGCCACGCTCAAGCAGTTCCACGATGCATTCATCGCCCAGGGCGCGCTGCCGATTCCGCTGGTCCGCCGGATCCTGCTCGGCAAGCATTAGCGGCTCGACCGCGGACCGGACTGCCGATCACGGAGGTCGCGCGTGCGATGGCGCGCGATGGCGCGGGAGCGCTGACTGGCCTCCGCGATCGCGGACGTGCCGAGGTTCGACTACGCGGTTTCGCGTAGTTCTGCCCAGCGTGAGAATCGCTGGCGCTGTGACGTTTATTAACGGATGGAATCCGGGTGGGAGCGTAGAGTCGGGCCATGAAGAAGCAAACCGGCAAGAAGCTCACGTTCTCGACCGAGACCCTGCGCACGCTGACGTCCGGCGACGACCTCGGACTGGTGGCCGGGGGCGGTCCGGTGACCACGGCGGTCACCTGCGGTTGCACCACCACGGCCGTCATCTGCAGACCGACGCTGCGTTGCACCACGGCGCCCACCTGCGGCTGAACCCCGAGTGTCAGCACGGCCCGACCGCGGACTGGACTGCCGATCACGGAGTCGCGCGCGCGACGGCGCGGGAGCGCTGCATGGCCTCCGCGATCGCGGACGTGCCCAGGCTCGATTCCGCGGTTTCGCGTAGCTGCCCAGCGTGAGAATCACGGGCGCTGTGACGTTCACAACGTACGGAAGCCAGCGCGGAGCGTAGACTCGCGCCATGAAGAAACAAGCGGGCAAGAAGCTCACGTTCTCGACCGAGACCCTGCGCGCGCTGACGTCCACCACCGAGCTCGAGCAGGTGGCCGGCGGCCAGACCACCGCGATCACGTGCGGCTGTTCCCTGGGTTGCACCACGGCCATCAAGTGCGGTCAAACGGTGCAGTGCACCACCGCCATCATCTGCGGCTGAAACGACCGTCTGCAGCGAACGCCGTGGCAGTGCCTCACCGTCGCGCACGGGCGAGCGCGGACCGGTAGGCGCGGCACAGCCAGTCATACAGCACCAGCTCCTGCGCGAGCGACGCGGAGCGCAGCATGCGGTTGGTGAACATGTGGACGAAGCTCCACGCGAGCTCCGCGACGGTCTGCGTGAGCTGCCCCGCCTGCTCGCGCCCGCGAAGCTCGTGCACCCACGGTGCCAGCCTCGTCGAGCGTTCCTGCAGCACCGCGAGCGGCGCGGCGAGATCGCCGGTCGGGTCACCGGCCGGATCGAGCAGCGCCTCCAGCGCCGTGCGCTGCGTGCGATAGGCGGCGCCGAGCTGGTGATCCAGCGCGGGAGACGCCTGGAGCATGCCCGCCAGCTTCGCCTTGCCGTACCGCATCACCTCGAGCCTGGCGCGCCGATCGAGGCCGAGGTCGTCGAGCAGCCGGTCGATGCCCCGCAGGGTCAGCTGCCAGCGCGCGATCTCGCCGGCCTCGCCCTGGAGGTGCTCGAGGATCGCAGCGACGGCGTCGCTGTCGGCATGGAACAGGTGCTCCGCGATCTCGATCCCGCGGGGGCCGCCGAACCGCTCGGTCTCGCGCTGATAGGTGTCGAGCGCGACGTTCCAGATCACGCCGTGCTGCACGAGCGCAGCCGCCCCGGCCTGGAGCGCCGGGAACACCACGCCGAGCAGCCGCGCCGGATCTCCGTGGACCCGCACCCGGAGGCGCGCGCCATGCTCGGCGTAGCGCAGGAAGAACCAGCGGTCGGCGGCTCCGCCCGCGAGCGCATCGGCCACCCAGGGCCTGACCAGCTCGGTGATCACCCGGTCCGCCGACCCGAGTCCGGTATGGAGGTCGACCTGCAGCCATTCCGAGCCGGGCAAGAAGCGCCGCGCGATGCGCGCCGGCGGGGCGACGGGTTCGCTCGCAGTCTGCGTCCGGTCGTCGCGCAGGAACGGGATCACCAGGTCGTGGATGAAGCGGCCGTCCGGTCCGGCGGCGCACAGCTCGTCGAGCGCCGGGAACTGCTCGCGCAGGACGATCTCGGGGCGCTGCCTGGCGGCGCGGCCGAGCACCTCGACGCATATCGCGCGGTCGAGATCGAGCGGCAACCAGCGCCCGGACTCGCCGAGCTCGACCTGGCGCGGGATCTCGAGCTCGTCGCGCAGCCGCTGGACCGCGCGAAACCGGGCCGCGCCGGGGGCCGCGAGCCCGTGCAACGCATCCGCGAACAGCCGCCAGCGCGCCCGCGCGAGGATCACGCGGCCGGCCTGGACCCGCGGCAGGACCGCCAGGGCCTCGAGCGGCCCCCAGTGGAACGCGAGGTCGGTCGCGGTCCCCTGGTGCTGCAGGGCGCACAGGAACCGGACCACGCCGCTCTCCGCGCCCGCGTCGACGGGGACGGTCATCCTCGGGATGACCTCGCGGCCCAGCCGCAGCGACCGCACGACGATCCGCTCGGCGCGATCGAGGGAAACCATCAGATCGCGGAGCGGAATCTGGCGGTCCTCGGGTGCGCCGGAGCGGCCGAGGATCGGGATCTCGTACTCGCGCAGCACCGGCCGGACCATCGGGTCGCCGGCTCCCGCCTCCGGGAGGTGCACCAGCTCGGCGAACACCGCCCCGGGGCGAACCGCCTCGTCGGCGCGCAGGTGCTCGGACAGCCGGACCAGCAGCGAATCGTCGCCGCGGCACGCAGCGAGCAGGTGGACCCCCGAGGGTCCGGCGGCGCTCTCGACCAGCACCGCGAAGTCTCCACCGGACAGCGCGTGCGGGGAACGCGCCGCGATCCGGGCCATCACGTGGAACGCAGCCGGAAGCGGCAGCGCGTCCTCGTGACCCGGCGGCAGCAGCTCCGCGAGCGAGAGCCCGACGCTGGGCTCGCCGGTGCGCCGCGCCTGCTCGACCTTGCGCAGCAGCAGGGCATCGCGCGCGGTGAGCTGTGCGACCGATGGTTCCGAGGAG
>DATAPF010000636.1:0-14080 GCA_036265355.1 Kofleriaceae bacterium
CACGTCGGCACGCCGCCCCGGTAGAACTTGTGCGCCGTGCCGGGCGGCGAGAAATCGGTGCAGGTCTTGCCGCCGAAGTCGGTGCCGTCGCAGTCCTCCTCGGTGCCCTTGTGGCCATCGCCGCAGTAGCCGTTGCAGCCCGACTTGTCGAACGAGCAATCGGCCGTGCACGCCAGGCCCACCTGGTCGGTCGATCCGAAGTCCACGCAGGTCCTGCCGCCGAGGTCCGCGCCGTCGCAGGCCTCGATGCCGTTCACCTTGCCGTCGCCGCACCGGCCGGTGATGCACAGGCCCCCCTGACAGGTTCCGGTGCCGAGCTCGGACAGCGTGCAGGGCGCGCCCTCGGCCTGGCCGGCGCACGCGGTGGCCAGCGACCCCGAGACGCAGTTGCCTTTCGCGCAGACGCTGCCTTCGGGGCACAGCAGATCGCCGCACTGCACTGCCTGACTCCTCACGCATGCACCGAGTAGCAACAACACCGCGATCGGTGTGCGAGCGAAGCCCACCACGAGCGGAGTGTATCAGGGTTGCCGGGATTCCTGATCCCAAGTGTTGCGCATCTCGTTGCACATCCCGAGCCAGGATGATCGATCGCACGGCTGGAGCCGATGTGCCTACATCACATCAAAAAAGCGGCGACGCGATTGTGCATCTCGTTACACAATCCAAGGCTTTCGGCGCCACCAGCTGTGCGATCCGGTTACGGCTTTCACGGATCGCAAGTGATACCGTCGCGGGGTGCGCCGGGTAGCTGTCCTCACCGTGTGGTTCCTGGTCGTCGCTGCGCTGACTACACCGGTCGCGCACGCCGACAGCAAGCCGACGCCGTGGTCCAGAGGCGTCCCCGAGGCGGCGCAGAAGCGAGCGCTGCAGCTGTTCCAGGAGGGCAACGCGCTGCTCGAGCAAGAGAAGTACACCGAGGCGGTCGCCATCTACGAGCAGGCGTTGAGCGCCTGGGACAATCCCAACATTCGCTTCAACATGGCGATCTGCCTCATCAACATGCGGCAGCCGCTCGCGGCGTGGGAGCACCTGCAGCAGGCGCTGCGGTTCGGGGAGGCGCCGCTCGGCAAGCGGCTGTTCACCGAGGCGATGCGGTACGTCGCGCTGCTCGAGTCGAGCCTCGCCGAGCTGACCGTGCGATCGGTCCAGCCCGGGATCAAGGTCATGGTCGACGGCGCCATGGTGCTCGACGGTCCGGGCGAGCAGTCGATGACGCTGCTCGCCGGCAAGCACCAGCTGGTGGCGACCCGGCCCGGCTACACCACCCAGTCTCGCGCGCTCGACCTGCCCGCCGGCAAGCCGGACCTGGAGCTGATCGCGCTCGAGCACGAGAAGGTGACCGTGCAGCGCGACAACTACGAGCGGCGCTGGGCGTGGTGGGTGCCGTGGAGCGTCGAGGGTGGCGCCGCCGCGCTCGCGCTGGTGGCCACCGGATTTTACGTCAGCGCGAGCGGGGAGATGACGAACTACGACCAGGCGCTGCGGCTCAAGTGCCAGACCGGCTGCACCACGGACCAGATCCCGAGCGATCTCAAGGCGAAGTATGACCACGCGCGGCGCAACAGCGGCGTCGCGATCGGCATCTGGGTGGGCGCCGGTGCGGTGGCGATCACCGGCGGCGTGATGGCGGTGATGAACCGGCCGTTCAAGGTGGAGCGCCACCCGGTCACCCCGTCGGTGACGGTGTCGCGCGACTACGTCGGTGCGGCGATCTCGTTCGCGCTGGAGTGACGATGGCAGTCGGCGCGAAGCCCGCAGCAGCGAAGCCACCCAAGAAGCTGCTGGTCGAACCTGGCACCCGCGTCGAGCACTACGAGATCATCCGCCCGCTCGGCCGCGGCGGGATGGGCGAGGTCCACCTCGCGCGGGACGTCCGGCTCGGCCGCCTGGTCGCGCTGAAGTTCCTGATCCCGTCGAGCCCCGAGGTCGCGCGGACCCTGCTGGTCGAGGCCCGCGCCACGGCGAAGTGCAAGCACGAGAACATCGTCGTGATCCACGACATGAACGAGTACCGGGGCATGCCGTACCTGGTGCTCGAGTACCTCGAGGGCAAGTCGCTCAACAAGCTGCACGCCGAGAGCCCGCTGCCGGTGATCCGGATGATCGAGGTGATGATCGCGGTGGTCCGCGCGCTCGACCATGCCCACCGCGCCGGCATCGTCCACCGCGATCTCAAGCCCGACAACATCTTCGTCACCACCACGGGGACCGTGAAGGTCCTCGACTTCGGCATCGCCAAGCTGGTGGGCAGTCCGGCGAACCACGCGGCGCAGACGCCGGAGGCCCCGGCGATCCACGACGACCAGACCGTCATCACGGTGAGCAGCAATGGCCCGGTCGGGACCCGGCCGTACATGGCGCCGGAGCAGTGGCTCGGCGTCGACATCGACCATCGCACCGACCTGTGGGCGGTCGGCGTGATCCTGTTCCGGCTGGTGACCGGCAAGTTCCCGTACGAGCTCGATGGTCCGGCGCTGATGTACGCGGTGGCGTCGCTGACCGAGCCGGTGCGCAGCGTGCGGTCGCTGGTCCCCGACTTCCACCCCGAGCTGTCCCTGATCATCGACCGCTGCCTGTGCAAGGCCAAGGCGGAGCGATTTGCGACCGCGTGCGATCTGCTCGACGCGCTGGAGCTGCTGCTGCCGCACCACGCGGTCACCGGCGGCGACGACCGCTGCCCGTATCCCGGGTTGATGTCGTTCCAGGAGGGCGACGCGGACCGGTTCTTCGGCCGCGACGATCAGATCGCGCGGGTGGTCGGCCGGCTGGTGAGCCAGCCGCTGATCGCGATCGTCGGGCCGTCCGGCGTCGGCAAGTCGTCGTTCGTCCGCGCCGGGCTCGTGCCGGCGCTCAAGCGCGAGGAGTCGTGGGCGATGATCGCGATGCGGCCGGGGCGCTCGCCGCTGATGTCGCTCGCCGCGCTGAGTGATCCCGCGAACGCCCACGACCCCGATCACGTCCGCGCGGTCGCCCAGCATCTGTACCAGGAGCCCGGCCACCTCGGCGCGGTCCTGCGCTGGCGCGCGGGGAGTCACGGCTGCCGCGTGCTGCTCTACATCGATCAGTTCGAGGAGCTCTACGCGCTGGTCCCCGACCCGGGCGAGCGCGCGGCGTTCGTGACCTGCCTGCGGGCGGCGGCCGACGATCCGTCGAGCCCGGTCCGGGTCGTGCTGTCGCTGCGCTCGGACTTCCTCGACCGCGCCGCCGAGGATCGCGAGTTCATGGCGAGCTTGGCCGAGGGCATGCACTACCTGATGCCGCTCGGCCCCGACGGACTGAGCCAGGCCCTGGTCCTGCCCGCCGCGCATGCCGGCCACGGCTTCGAGTCCGTCGAGCTGGTCGGCCGGATGGTCGCCGACGTCGCGCAGACGCCGGGCGCGCTCCCGCTGCTGCAGTTCGCGGCCGCCCGGATGTGGGACGCGCGGGATCGCCCGCGCCGGCTGATGACGACCGCGAGCTACCTCGCGATGGGCGGGATCGCCGGTGCGCTCGCGGTGCACGCCGACGCCGTGCTCGCCGAGCTGTCCCCCGCGCGCCGCCGGCTGGCGCAGGCGGTGTTCCAGCGCCTGGTCACGGCCGACGGCACGCGCGCGATCGTCGATCTCGACGAGCTCGCCCGGCTGTCGCCGGATCCCGCCGAGATCCGCGGGCTGCTCGACCTGCTGGTGAGCGCCCGCCTGCTGGTCACCAAGTCCGACGATCAGGGCGCCGGGGCCTCGGTCGAGCTGATCCACGAGTCGCTGATCACGGCGTGGCCGCAGCTCCGGCAGTGGGCGGACGCCGGGCGCGAGGAGGCGGCGTTCCTGGTCCAGCTCCGCCAGGCCGCGCAGCAGTGGGACGCCCGCGGCTGCCCGTCCGGCCTGCTGTGGCGCGGCGAGGCCGCCGACGAGGCGCGCCGGCACGCGACGCGGCTGGGCGACACGCTCGGGCCGCGCGAGCGGCGATTCATCGACGCGGTGATCGCGCACGCCACGCGCGCGAACCGGATCAAGCGGCTCGCGGTGGTGGCGACGATGATCGTGCTCGCCGGGCTGGTCGTCGTCGGACTGGTGGTCGTGATCTGGGTGCGCGGCGCCGAGCAGGAGGCGCTGCGCCAGGCCGACGAGGCGCGCGCGGCGCGCAAGCAGGTCGCCGACCAGCTCGAGATGGTCCAGGCCAAGGAGGCGGCGCGGGCCGCGGCCGAGCGCCAGGCACAGGAAGCCGCGCACAAGGCGCGCGAAGCCGCGAAGGACGCCGAGGCGGCCGACCAGGAGGCCCAGCTCAGCCGCGCCGAGCTCCAGCGCGCCAACGCCGAGCTCAAGCACGCCAACCAGCAGCTGACCGATGCAGCCGACGCCGCGCGCCAGGCGAGCGAGCACGAGCGCGCCCTGCGCGAGAAGGTCGAGAAGCTGCTGGCCGAGGAGCGCCGGCGCAACGACGCGCTCGCCAAGCAGCGCAACAAGATGGCGACCGAGCTGCGCTGATCGCGCTCCGGCGCCGGCGGGCTGGCCCGGCTGGTCTGTCGTCTGCGGGGCATGGCGCCCGGGAGAGCGCGGACACGCGGCCCGGGAGAGCGCGGACACGCGGCCCGGGAGAGCGCGGACACGCGGGCTCGCCGTGGGCTGCTGCGCGGATGGGCGCGGGGACAGCGCCCGCCGAATCACCACCGGCGCTTGCGCGGGCGGCGCTAGGTATGTGCGGGGCAACGAACGCCAATCGTAATCACGGTCGCTGCCCCAGCCCCATCCTGCTCGCGGTCGCCCACGCCGAGCCCGCGTTGACGTCTCGCGATGGCGCCTTGGCCAACTATCCATAATGATTTCAATTAGATAGAATTCGAAGAATCGAAACGGGCGCCAACGCTAGAGCGGTCGTGCAGCATCCCTTGGGCTTGCGCTATGTCGGATCTGACATAGAATGTTCTGGTGTCGGATGCTGACAAACCGCTGGTTTGGTTGAGGGGCCGAGTGAAGACGCCACCATTCTCAGCGGAAGCCCGGCTCGAAGCGGGCCTCCTCTTGCGGCGACTTCAGAAGGGAGAGTTGCTCTCGTTGCCCCACTCCCGTCCGATGCCGGCGGTTGGCCCGCGCTGTCACGAGCTACGGATCAACGACAAGACGAAGTCCTGGCGAATCATGTACCGCGTCGACGCCGACGCGATCGTGATCGTCGACGTCTTCGAGAAACGTACTCAGACGACGCCCGCCCAAACGATTTTGCGGTGCAGACAACGTCTTGGCGCCTACGACCAAATCTGAGGAGATATTCCTATGAAAGAAAGCAAACGAAAGAGCCTCGAGGCGGCGGGGTGGGTGGTTGGTTCTGCCGATGAGTTCCTCGGACTGTCGCCTGTGGAGTCGCTGATCGTCGAGCTCCGGCTAGCGCTGAGCCAGGCGCTCAAGGAGCGTCGCGCGAAGCTTCACATCTCGCAGACCAAGCTCGCTGGGTTGATCAAATCGAGTCAGTCGCGCGTCGCCAAGATGGAAGCGGCGGATCCCGAGGTGTCATTCGAGCTTCTTCTGCGCGGGCTTTTCGCGACGGGCGCTACTCGTCGCGATGTGGCGATCGTGCTCGACCCACCGAGGCGAGGAGGCAAGAGGCTGGGTGCCTAGCTCGCTCCGACGAACATGATCACGCGCACCGCATGGGCCCAGTCACCAAAGTTACCACTTCTCACCGATGCGCTGAGCGTGGCGCGCGCCCGGTCGGCACGCCCACCGCGAGCCCGTGGCATCCACGTCGAGTCGACGCCACATCGATCGACGTCGGTGGTTGGCGCCCTGCAAGCACCGCGGGCAGGGAGACATCCAGTGCCGTCGCGACAGCTGCGGCGTGATCATGTGACGCCGCGTCTGTTCTCGACGGCATCGGCCCTCTCGAACCAGCGCGTGGCCTCGGCGGATCGGCCCAAGCGCTCGTAGCACTCGCCCACCCGGCGTAGGCTGGTTTCGAGGCTCTGGGCATCGACGCGGCCGTGGACGTCGCCCTGCTCGGAGGTCGCGACGGCGCGCTCGAACCAGGGCAGGTCGCCGACCAGCTCGAGATGGTCCAGGCCAAGGAGGCGGCGCGGGCCGCGGCCGAGCGCCAGGCGCAGGAAGCCGCGCGCCAGGCCAAGCAGGCCGCGCAGCACGCCGAGGCCGCCGGCCAGGACGCCCAGCTCAGCCGGGCCCAGCTCGAGCGCGCCAACGCCGAGCTCAAGCACGCCAACCACGCCAACCAGCAGCTGACCGATGCGGCCGACGCCGCGCGCGAGGCGAGCGAGCACGAGCGCGCGCTGCGCGAGAAGGTCGAGAAGCTGCTGGGCGAGGAGCGCCGGCGTAACGACGCGCTCGCCAGGCAGCGCAACAAGACGGCGACCGAGCTGCGCTGATCGCGGGTTCGCCGCGATCGAGCTGAACAGGGTGCCAGTGCTTGTGTCCGGGGCGGTCTGCCTCGCTGCCGCGCGGGTCCAGCCTCACCGCCGGTCGCGGAGCCGCGTGGCCAGATTCCAGGACCGGAGCCGGCTTGCGGCCGGGCGACGTGGGCCGTAGCCGAGACCCGCTTCGATTCCGATCGAGACGCGTCGTACTGGATGGAGCTGGGTCGCCTCATCAGCAGGCCGATGAAGCAGCCATCGCACACCTGGATGCCAGGCGTGAGGACGTCGCGCTGAGATGGCGAACGATCCGTCAAGCCGCGTTCCCCCCGGGGCGCCGTCGCCCGATGGCGAGGCCCGGGAGCCCGACGTCGCTGCACTGGCCTCGCTGCGGCGCGATGCGCCGCCGATCTGGGAGCTCCTGCAGCGAGGCCAGGTCGCCGCTGCCATCTCCGCCGGCAACGGGTGGTTGAGCAGCGAGGGTCACCCCGACGAGACGGTCGACGTCAACATCGCGCTGTCGATCGGCTACTTCCTCCGGGGGGACCGCGACGACGCGCTCGTGTATGCCGAGGGAGCGCTCGACGTCGCGCTGCGCAAGGACAAGTACGAACCGATCGACGACCACGCGGTACCGATCGCGGCCCTCGGCCACTTCCTGCGTTCGATGGGCGTTCGGCCGGGCGGTGACGTGGCGACACTCGTCGAGACCGTGCTGTGCGGGCTGGCTCGAGACGATGAGTGGCTCTTCCGGTGGGCGCGCAGCCAGTTCCAGTTTGCAGGGGTCCTGCTTGGCAATCGCCGGATCGAGGAGTCCCTCCGTGCACTCGACGAGCTGTCCTGCCGCGCGAGGCCGCAGGTCGCCTCGAGCGCGGCAGGACGCGAGATCGCGTCGCTGCTGGCGCGCGCAGAGATTCACCGGACCAAGGCGGGCGTGGAGCTGCTGCGACGCGAGCAGGAGTTGCCGCCCTCGGTCGATCTCGACGCGGCGCTGCGCGTGGCACTGGCTCTCGATGGGGTCGAATCGCGCCCGGATCGCTTCGACGCTGCGCTGGCAGCCGCCGATCTCGAGCTCGCGCTCCGGAGCCCAGCGTGGCGAGTCGCCGTCTGCGTCGGGTTGGCAGAGCAGCTCGCCGGTACAGCCACGGAGCGCGTGCGGGCCCTGGCTCGGAGGGGCGCGCTCGCCACGAGAGATCCGGACCAGCGAGCGGCTTTCCTCGACGCCCCCGAGCTCCGCGCACCCTCCGATCTGCGTCCGGCGTGTGACCCGCCGGATCCGGCGCTGCAAGGTGCTCTGCTCCGGGTGGCTGCTGCGGCGCTCGATGTCGGGGAGCGAGACCTTGCGCGGACCTGGTTGGACGTGGCGTCGAGGTCGTGTGAGGGCGCCGCGGCGGACCTGCTCGCTGCGATCGGGGCCCTGGACTCCGAGCTGAAGCTGGGCTCGGCGGCGAGCGCAGGGAGGGCAGCCGACGCGAGCGCGGGCGAGACGCGCGCTCGCTTCGAGAAGGTCGTCGAGGATCTCGGGGCGCCGGGAGCCGTCACCCCTGATCGCCTCGACGCGCTCGGGCGCCTCACCTACGTGCGGGTCATGCAGTGTCTGGAGCGCGACCCCGGCGAGGCATTGCTCGTCCTGGAGCGCGCGCGCGGCCTGCGTCTTGCGCTCACCACGGCGGCTGGCCTCGATGCGACCTCGGCAGCGGCGAATGGCGTCGGCCTCGCAGGTTGCCATGAGCCGGACCGGATCCCGGTGCTTCCGCGTCATGCGCTCGCGCTCGTGTTCCTGTGGGACAACCGAAACGGACGGCTCGGGAGATTTGCCGTCATGGCCGGGGAGGACGAGCCGGTGGTCTCGTTCCGCTGGATCGCGTGCTCCGAGCGTACGCTCCACGAGCTGGTCGATGCGTTCGAGCAGCTGCGGGAGGGTTCGCGACCATCCGAGGACCTCCGATCGCTGCTGGACGAGGTGCTGGACGAGACCATCGCCGAGCTTCTGGACAATCATCCTGTCGTTCGCCGCGTGATCATCGTCCCGCACGGCCCGCTCGCGGGTCTGCCGCTCCACATGGTCATCGCCAGACGGTGGCCCAACGTCGCGGTGTCCTATGCGCCGTTGCTGTCCCTGCCAAAGCCGGAGCGACCGGCAGCGCAGGCCCGTGCGTTGTTTTGCCAGCTCCGAGGCCCGACGACCGTCGGCGATCGAGATCGCATTCGTGAAGAGATCAAGATCTGCAGGACCATCCTCGCGGGTGCCGACCTGAAAGCCGAGGCCGGCCCGACCACCCTCGAGAGCGATCAGTGCGCGAATGTCCCGGAGGTTGGCCTGCTCCATATCGCCTCCCACGGAGCAGCCGTCGGTGCGGAAGGCGGCCAGCGCTGGCGGGCAGGCTGCATCAAGCTGGTTGACGCTTCGGGGCAGCCAGGACAGTGGACGACAAGCTCGATCCTTCGCGCAGGACGGCTGCACGTCGATACCGTGCTCCTCGGTTGCTGCGAGGGTGGCCGCTCAACGAATCCGTCTCGAATGCGCACGTCTCGCCGGACCGCAGCGTGGCAGGTGGCGTTCCTGGAGAGCGCAGGACACGGGATCGCCGGTGCGCTGCTCGCCGCCGGGGCGGGCGAGGTGCTGGCGTACCCGCACCATGTCCGCGTGGAGTGTCCGCTCCAGTTCTTCCCGAGGATCCTCTGCCTGTACGTGACCGAGCGGGCAGAGGGAGGCGTCCCCGGCGACTATGACTGGGCCAGGGCGACGGCGGCGGTCCTGCAAGATCCTGAGTTGTCGGGCGGGGACTCGTCCCTGCAGGTCGAGCTTCAGCTGATCCAGCACTGGGTCGCGCCGGAGACACTGGCGCGACGAGACAATCGTGACGGAGGAGCGCCATGAGACGGACTGATCGACTTGCGTCAAGATCCGCGGCATTCGTCGCTGCTTTGATCGCGCTGGCTGTGCCAGAGATCGGTGGCGCTGGGGTGCGGTCCGTGTTCGAAGGCAGCGCGCCGATCTCCATTCACGAGATCCCCGGGGAGTCGCCGTGGAGTCGCCCGTTCGGCGTGGTGCTATCGGGAAGCGGTGACGAGCTGGTGTCATCGTCGTTGTCACGGTCTGCTCTCCGCGACATCTTGGGTGGCGATGTGCCAGTCGAGGATCACGCCTTCACCGTCATGCAGGGTGACGCGCACGATCCTGGCGACCTGGCCGTCCGCTGTGGGCAATCGTGTCCACGGACCAACTCGGAACTCGTACGCGCGGCTCTCGCCGCCGAAACGCGCGCCCTGGGCAATCGCAAGAAGAGCCGCCGCTGGAAGATCCCCGATCTGGCCCTCGACGCGCTCAAGGGCAGAGTCGACCCCCGGGGAAGGCCGAACACGCGGGAGTCCCTCTCGACACTCCTCCCCAGAGCGCGAGCAGAAGAACAGAATCCGGAGCAGCCCGGCCGGCCGGTGGCCATGGCGCGGGTGGGGTTTTATCCGCGCGGCAAGTCCGACCTGGAGGACATCCCACACGTCGAGCAGCTCTTGAACGACGTGATGGATGCAGTGAAGAAGACTGACGATCCGGAGGTGGTCGTCCTCGGGATGGCGAGCCAGACGTCGGGGACGGCATCCCTCAATACGGACCTGGCGGAACTTCGTGCGATCACGGTGGCGAGGAAGCTGGACCGGCTCGCGACCACCAAGGCTAGCGAGTTGCAAGGCAAGCTCAAGGTGTACGGCGTGGGGATCTACGCCCTCCAGGAGGCTGGCTTCGCGCTCGACGGAGACCAGGTCGAGAAGTACTTCGGCAGCGGGTTGCTGCCACGGAGTCCGCATGGCGTCCAGGACACGCGCGACGCAATCTCGAATCAAGCGGTGATCGTGGTCGTCGTGTCTCGTAGCTCGGCATTCGTCGTTCTGCTCGACCTCGTCGATATCGACCGGAACGCGCGCACCTGAAGATCGTCAACGCAGCTGAAGAGGAGGTTGCCATGGAGAGGTCGAAGTGGTCCCATCTATTGCTGTTCCTGATCGCCGCGTGTTCCGCCCCGCCACGCCCGGCCCGTGTGGCCCCGGCCACCGTCCCCTCGCCCGCTCCTCGCACGGCCGAGGTGCCTCGCGACCCGGAGTCGCCATCCGTGACTGCCCCGGCGGTGCATCCCGCGGCTCCGGGTGAACTCACGGCGGTGCCGCCACTGGAGTCGCCGGGCACCGCCTGTCCGACCGTGACAGAGAGGCCCCCCGAGCTGCGAGAGGCGCTGGCGATGATCGAAGGCGTCTGCGAGCGAGATCTCGTCGCGCAGCCCCGGACCAACGATGCTGATCACGACGCGTTGTTCGGCGTGTGTCAGGCCCTGGCCATGGCCCATGATGACGAAGGGCGACGGAAGAAGGAGACGAAGAACCGGACAGAGGCCGCAGAGCACTGGACGCGCGCGACGAAGATCGACCTGTGGCCTGATCCACCGGTGCGCTTCGCCTGGCTCCAGCTCGCACGCCTGGACGAGTCTCCCCGGCGTGAGACCTTCTGCAGCGCGATCGGCGCCCTGTCGCGATCGCTCTGGTGCTCCGCTGGCTTGCCGCTCGATGAGCTGGCGACCGCGAACTCCTGTGAACCGATCGCCCGATGTGAGCCCGCGAATGGGTCGTCGAGTCCGCCGACGTCCAGCGTGCGTCCTCCCCTCGAGGGCGATGCGATGGACAAGGCGGCGCTCAAGATCGTGCGCAGCGCCGCTTGCCAGCACGTCGTGAAGGACGGCGATACGTTGCTACGGGCGCTCGCGCATACGATCCGCGGCTGGGAGGCCTGTTAGGTAAATCTAGTAGACCAGCCGGCGCGGGCCATCGGGGCCGAGCGCGATCCGATCGCCGGGCGCGAACGGCGAGCCGTTGCGGTACGTGAACACGCCGCGCGCGCCGTTGTCGAACCGGACGGTGACCTGGTAGTCGCGGGTCTCGTAGCTGCCCGAGCTCAGGGCCGCCCCCGTGGCGGCGCCGGCGGCCGCGCCGAACAGCGTCCTGGGCCCGCGGCCGCCGAACAGGATCGCGCCGACCAGCGCACCGGCCGCGGCGCCGCCGGCCGGGTTGCCCTCGACGCGGTGCACGATCTGGCGGACCGACGCCACCGTGCCCTCGCGCGGGCTGTACTCGTCGGTCCACTCGGTGGAAGTCGTGGTCGTGGTCGCGCAGCCGATCGCCAGCGTCGATATCGCGATCATCGCTGCGGCACAGGTTCTGGCGAGTCTCATGGCTCGAGGTAATGCATCTCGCGTGCCGCTGTGCCGGCGCGCCGTCCAGATGCCATTCCGTCAACCGAACCAGTAAGACAGCTTGATCGCAAGGGTATGCAGGCCCGGCTGCGTCACGGCGTCCGGCGCCGCGACGTGCAGCGGCTGCGCGCGTGCGGTGTTGCCCAGCCGGGATTGCTGCCACACGACGAACAGCGTGCTGCCGGGCGACAGCTCCCAGCGCAGCACCGCGGTGGAGCGCAGTGACAGCACGGTGAAGTCCGGCTCGTCGATCGAGAACCCACCGCCGTCCGCGATCGCGCGCATCGCACCGGCGCCCGAGGTCGCGGCGCTGTGCGAGGTCGCGGCGTACCACCGCACGTCGCCGGAGCCGGCCGCGGCGAGCTCGCCGAGCTGGTCGTAGCGGCCGACCGACGCGAACGGCTGGGCGTACAGCGTCACGACCAGCTCGGGGGACAGCGACCACGTCGCGCGGAGCTCCAGCGCGGCCTCCTTGCGGTGGAGCTGGCCGAACAGGTAGCGCTCGTCGAACGTGCGCTCGCCGCCACCCGCACCGATCACGGTGGTGACGTACTGGCGCTGGGTCTCGACCCAGGTGAGCGACGGCGTGACATCGAGCCGCAGCGCGGGCGTCACGCGCGACGCCAGGCTCGCCGACGCCGTGATGCCCTGCTGCAGGGTCGGGCTGAGCTGGCCGACCAGCGTCGCCGACAGCTGCTGGGCGCGGCCCTGCGGCGTGTTCGCGGTCAGCTTGACCGACTCGGCCCAGCCGGTGCGCATCACCGGGCCGCCGCGGGTCAGGTCGTCGGAGCCGCCCGGCGTGGTGACATCGAGCGCGATCGACGCCGAGTTGAACGCGCGCGACGTGACGTGGCCGCTGGCCCGCAGATCGACCGGCTTGCGCAGCCCACCGAAGTTCCACGACGTGCTCGCGCCTGCCCCGGCGTCCCACTGCTGCACGCGCTCGCCGGGTGTGGTGATCGTGCGGCGCAGGTCGGTCGACAGGTCGATGTCGTCGGCGGACTGCAGCACGCCGAGGTCGTTGAGCTCGAACCCGGGCGACTCGACGTTGGCCGATGCGGTGCCCTGCCACTCGCCGGCGCGCTTGTTGCCGATCGCTCCGGCGTGCCAGCCGACCAGCCGGTGGGCGTCGGTCTCGACGTGGAAGTAGCCCGCGTCGGGCCGCTGGAAGTAGTGCGCCGAGCTCTGCTCGATGGTCTCGATCGCCGCCGCGGTGCCGGACACCGAGGTCAGGCCGGCGTACAGGAACGCCTCGTAGGTGCCGTCCGCGGTGCGCAGCCGGGCGTCGCCGCCACCGACCAGCGCGGTCCGCGCCAGCAGCTGGGCGAGCGGCGAGCCGCCGAGATCGCGCTCGACGGCGGTCGCGGTCGCGCCGAGCACCGACGCGCCGACCTGGTGCTCGATCCGCGCGGCGGCCCAGCCGGTCAGCGGCGCGATCGCGAGCCGCTGGGTCGACGGGCCGATCCTCGCGTCGGCGTCGGCCGGGCCGGTCACCGCGGCGAGCGCCGCGATCTGGGTGCGCTCCGCGAGGAAGCCGCCGGCGGCCGCCGCGCCGAGGATCCGGACCTGGGTCGGCAGGTCGATCTCGTCGGCGGTCGGCAGGATGAGCGGCAGCCCGCCGATCCGGCGGCTGTAGAAGTAGCTGCCGCCGGCGTCGGCGAACAGCGGCGCGTTGGCGACGAAGAACGGCCGCTGCTCCGGGAGCTGGACCTCGAACGCGGTGAGGTTGACGAACGCCGGGTCGACGTCGACCTGGGCGAAGTCGGGGTTGACCGTCGCCGCGACCGTCAGCCCGGGCAGCGGCCGGAACCGGGCGTCGAGCCCGACATCGACGCCGGTGGTGGTGCGGTGCGCCAGCGGGTCGCTCGGCGCCTCGTTGATCGTCAGCCGGCTCGCGGCGTACGGCAGGAGCTCCAGGCCGGGGCCGCGCTCGATCCGCGGCAGATCGGTGAGCTCGCCGAACCAGCTCGCCCACGCGGTGCGGTCGGGGGGCACGGCGCGCCAGAACACGTCCTCGTTGCGGTGCGGGATGTACCAGTTGAAGTTGATCCCCCAGGTGGTCTGCGGCGCCGCGGGCAGCCGGAGCTGCGACAGCGGCATCGCGAGCTCGGCGGTCCAGCCGTCGGCCAGGATCTCGGTCCGGGCCCGCCACACCGGGTTCCAGGTCGCGTCGCGGGCTCCCTCGGTGTCGTCGGTGTGGATCCAGTCGGCGCGGACCCCGGCCGCGGTGACCGCGAAGCTGTACGCCACCCGCCGGGTGTGCGACGGATCGATCGAGACGATGAACCGCTCGGCCTGCCCGGTGTCGTCGCGCTGGGTCAGCGCATCGTCGATGTCGTCGGGTCCGGCCGACCACATCCGCGCCGCGACGTAGAGCGTGTCGCGATCGATCGCGACCGCGGTGGTGACCCGCCGGGTCGGCCGCGCGCCGTACGCCGGCTGCTTCTGCTCGAAGTCCTCGATGAAGCACGCGGCGGCCCAGGTCGGATCGTCGAGCCTGCCG
>DATAPF010000637.1:0-15625 GCA_036265355.1 Kofleriaceae bacterium
TCTCGCATCTCGCCCGTCGCCGCGCTCGAGGCCGGGGCCAGCCGCCTACCGCAGGCGTGGCGGCGAGCGACGCGCGAGCGCGATGCCGCTAAGGACAAAGGGACTTCGCTCGGCAATGGCCGCCCATTGTTCGAGTGTCCCTCGTCGAGCCCGACGTCCCACACCCATGCAGTGTTTCCAGTCACGGTGATCTCGCGCTCGCCGGCCCGGAGTCGGCCGAGCAGGTCCTGGATCTCGGCATCACGGCCATGGAAGCTGGCGGCATCATCGGCCGCGTACGGCCGCATCTCCGGGTACGGGCATGGCAAGGCTGCGACGACTGATGGCGCGACTGCGGCCAGGATGAGCTTCGCCGCATCAGACCCATCGCGCACCTTGAGCCGCGGTCGCTCGGCGTCGGGTAGACCCTCCAGGTTCATGGCGGCTCGGCCTTGCTCGAAGGCCGTGGCGACGGACTCGTGCTCGCCCAGACCGCTGTAAAAACCGATCGGAAAGCCGCGCGCCCCGCCTCGTGGATCGAGCCACTCAGGCCGGTAGAAGCCCGGGTTATCTTGGCGCAGGGCGGCGCGCGGTTACAACCGGCCGGACAGCAGCATCACGACCAGGATCACGACGATGATCGCCGCAGGCGACCAGCTCCCGTATCCGTAGCGCGAGTGTCCGTAGCCACCGCCGAGCGCTGCGAGGATGAGAAGGACGAGAAGGATGGTTAGCAGCATGTTTCCCCGAGAGTGCAATTCCGGATCCCACGGCATCATCCCGTCGGGATTGCCGCCGGGCAGCGCAGCCGCGGCGGACGGCGGCGCGCGGCCCGCTCGTCGTGCGGATCCGTCCCAGCGCGCCCGCGCTCTCAGTCGTAGGCTGACCAGCCCGCCGGCCCGGCGAGCAGCAGGATCGCCTCGGCGGCCGGGATCCGGTCGATGTCGCGGCCCGCGCGCACCACGTCGAGCAGCGGCGGTAGCAGCGGCCGCGGATCGATCGCCGCATCGAGCCTGCGCAGCGACCGCGCGGCCTGCACGCGGAGCGGCGGCGACGCGAGCTGACGCTCCAGCACCGGCCGCGCCGTGCGATCGCCCTGCGCCGCCAGCGCGGCGGCGGCGAACGCGTTGAAGTGCGGATCGCCGAGCATGTCGCGCAGCGCGCCGGCCACCGCGCCGCGCCCGGCGATCCCGAGCGCCACGGTGGCCCGCGCCTTGTCATCGGCCGACGCCCGCGGATCGCCGCGCACGTGATCGAGCACCTGGAGCGCGCGCGGCTCGGCGAGGCGCGCCAGGTGCTCGGCGGCGGCGAGCCGGCGCTGCTCGACGGCCAGCAGATCGAGCAGGTGCGGAACCGCTCGCCGGTCGCCGAGCCGCGCGAGCAGCCCCGCCGCCTCGTCGCGCGCCTCGCCGCGCGGCGCGCCGAGCGCACGGGCCAGCACGTCGACGCCGCGCCGGTCGCCGCCGCGGGCCAGCGCGTAGGCGAGATCGAGCCGCGCGATGTCGTTGCCGGCCAGCTCGTCGGTCTCGCCCGCGCGCGCCACCGGCGCATCCGCCGGGCCGAGCCCGAGCTGCGCAGCGAGCAGCGCGCATGCCTCGGGATCCTGGGTCCGGGCGAGCGCCACCGCGGCCAGCCGCTGGACCCGCAGCGAGGTCGCGCCGAGATCGCGGCGCAGCGCCGTGCGCGCGAGTTCGACGGCAGCCGCGGCGTCGACCGCCGGCGCGGCGGCGGCCTGCGATGGCCGGACCGGCCGCGACAGCTCGGCGCGTGCCGCCGGCGCCGCCGCGACCGGAGGGGAAGCACCGCGCACGGCGCCCATGGCGCGCCCGGTGCGGCCGGTGAGCCCGCCGACGAAGTGGTACAGCAGGCCAGCGCCCGCGCCGGCCAGGGCCAGGATCAGGAGCACCACCGGCCAGCGCGATCCGCGCCGCCGCGAACGTGTCGCGTCACGCGCAGCGCCGGTACCTGCACGTGGATCGCGGCGCACCGCGCGGCCCGCCTCCTCGGCTTCGCGCAGCTCCGGCGCGCGCGGCCGCACGGACGCCTCCGCGGAATCGTCGCCAGCGCGCTCGGCCGCGCTGCCCGGCGCACCGGCAGCGTCCGCCGCCAGCCCGGACGCTCCCGCGGCATCGTCGCCACTGCCCCCGGCGGACCCGGCGACGCGGCGGAGTGAGTCACTGGAGGCGGCTTGCATGCCCTCCGAGGTCGGCAGCGCGCGCGGTGTTGCACGAACGATCTGCGCGGGAGCGTGCTGCCCCCGGTCTTGCGCATCCGTCGAGTCCACGTCCGCGGAATCGCCGCCCCTGCGCTCGGCCGTGTCGCCTCGTGTGGCCCGCGCTGCATCCGCCGGCCCACCCGCCCGCGCGGACGCTTCCGCAGAATCACGGTCGCTGCCCCCGGCTGGCTCGCCTCGCACGCCCGGCGCGTCGGCTGCTGGCCCGCGCGATCGTTCCCGTTCCGCCCGGTCGGCGGCCCAGAACGCGGCGATCGGAATCTCGTCGGGATGCCGGGCGTGCGGCTCGCTCCTCCGATCCGGCGCGCTGGTCACGACGCCCGACGCCGGCTCGTGCAGGATCTCGATCACCGGGCCGCTGTCGACGGCTCCCCCGAGCCCGTCCGGCAACCCGGCCAGCGGCGGCATGCCGGCCGGCGGCGTCGGGATCCGCACCGGCACACCGCTCGCCGGCGATCTCGCCCACTCCGCCGTCGCCCGCGGCCGACCGGCGGCGCACTCGGCGGAGCAGTAGGCCACGACCTTGCCGTCGCGCACGCCGACGAACCGCGAGCGCAGCGAATCGACGGGGGTATCGCAGGCCGGACAGGGGGTCATGGCAGGGCCAGCACGGCGTCCTCGCCGAGGTCGGCGATCAGCCGGTCCACATACTCCACGAGGTGATCGCGGCGCGACATGACCGCGCGGATCTCGGCCTCGCTGAGCAGCGGGCCCAGCACGTCGTCGTGGGCGAGCGCCGCCGCCACCGCCTCGGCGTTCAGCGTACGAACTCTCCCGATCAGGCCGCGCGGAAACACCTGGATCCGGTACAACCGCGCCAGGTTGGCGGTGTGGCCGATCGTGTACTGCGAGAACGCGAGGGTGTTGTCCATGAAGTACAGGATGCGGTCGTCGGGTGAGCCCTGTGTGTTGTTGCCGCTCCATCGATCGGAGTTGTCGATCACGACGTCGAACACGATCACCGCCGCGAGCTGGGCGAGCATCGGCCGGAGCTCGCCGGGGATCACCGCGCCGGCCTGGAGGTACTCGGTCCACAGCGCCTCGCCATCGGGCTCGTCGACATAGCGCCCGCCGATCCGGACCCGCTTGATCTCGGGGATCCACCACGACAGCTCGCCGCACAGCTTGCCGTCGCGCGCGATCCCCTCCTGCTCGATCCGCGAGCCAGTCACGCCGCGGTTGGCCGGGTCAGCCGCCGCGATCAGGTCCTCGACCGCGAACGCGGCGCTCTTGGCCGGCGCGACGTGGCCGATGCCGAGCAGCCGGTCGATGCGGTACGCCGCGATCTCGCGCCGCGGATCGGACTGCGGGTGGATCTGCATCGGCTTGAACGCGGCGCGCGCGCCCGACGCGAACTCGAGCCGCAGCGACAGCGACGAGCCGCCGCGGTTGATCTTGACCCGGGTGACCGGCGTGGCCGCCAGCGGTGCGAGCAGCTCGGGGTCCGGCGCTCCGAACACCGTATCGGGCGCCCGCCGCGCCGCGAGCCGCGACCGCTCCAGCGGCACGATGGTCCCGCTCGGCAGATCGGCCGTGGTCGCCGCGGAGGCCTGGTGGCGATCGACGTACGCGCTCACCAGCTCGGGGCCGCGCGACGCGACGAACCACACACCGCCCACGGCACCCGCAAGGGCGGCGAGCTCGAGCGCGATGCACGTCCCGAGTCGCACACCTCAAAGCTATCACGCTGCCGATCGACGCGGCAGTTTGTCGCCACGCGCCCCGATTCGCCCCGGGACGTCACTCCCCGTCGACCCGGTCCTCGATCACGTAGGCCGGCTTGCGGTGGCGGGCGGTCGGTACGTGCTTCTCCCAGCACGCGACCGAGCAAAACCGAAGCTTCATGCGGCCGGCGTTGCAGGACGCGACCGTGCACCGGACCGCCGAAGCGCCCGGTGGGATCAACTTGCGGCACGTGGCACAGACCAGGCTGGCCATGGCCTTCGTGGTAGCACGAGCTTCGGCCCGCGCACCACGCGGCGCACTTCGATATCCACTTCCGCAAACGCCGCCTCACTCGGCCGTGCGGATCGCCTCGACCATGGCCGCGACGTCGGCGCTGCCGTGCGCGACCTCGCGCACCACGCCGCGGCGATCGAGGATCACGGTGTGCGGGATGGTCGACACGCTGTAGCGCTGGCTGGTGTCGCCGTCATCGGCGACCAGCGTCATCGCATACCCGCGCTGATCGAACAGCGCGCGCGCCGCCGCGGCGTCATCGAGGTTGACGGCGATCACGGCGACGTCGGGGTGCGACCGTGCGACCCGATCGAGCCGCGGCATCGCGGCCAGGCACGGCTTGCACCAGGTCGCCCAGAAGTCGAGCACGGTGATCTTGCCGCGCGACGCGGCCAGCGTCACGCGATCGCCGAGCGCGCCGCCCGGGCCGATCCGCGGCAGCGTGATCGCCGGCGCCTCGACCCCGGATTTCATCGGCCGGACCAGGTCGAGGTTGCCCGCGATCCAGACGACTTGCCCGGCGGCGCCGAGCGCGGCCACCGCGGCGATCGCCGCCCCGATCCAGCGCCCGGGTCGCAGGGCGGGAGCCGGCGGCACCGGCGGCCGCGCCGCGCTGCGCGCCGGTCCGATCGCCAGCGCGATCAGCGCGCCCATCCAGCCCAGCGCGAGCGGCCAGCTCAGCGCGGCGGGCAATGCGAGGTCGGCGGCCGCGGCCAGCACCGTCGCGCCGAGCTGCACCAGCACGACCGGCAGCACCGCGACGCACGCCAGATCGAACGCACGGCCGAGGTTGCGGCGCCGGCCGGCGATCGCGAACACCGCGAGCGCGCCGATCAGCAGCGCGGCGAACTCCGCGTACAGCGCGCCTTTCAGCACCTGCATCGCCGCGCGCAGGCCGAGCCCGGCATCCACCGCGCCGCCCAGCCACGCCGCGGCCGCCAGCCAGCGCAGCTGGGTGGCCGCGAGCAGGACCGCGAGCATCGCGATCAGGTCCGAGCCCGAGCGGCCCGCGTACCGGCGATCGGCGGCGATCGCGAGCGCCCAGCGCGGCCGGCCGACCGCGAGCCCGATCCGGGTCAGCCAGCCCGGTGACGCACCGACCGGACGCGCCGCTCCAGGCGACGTCCCGGGCCCGGGCGCCCCGGTGGGCCGCGTCGTCGCCCCCGTGCCCGCTGCATCGCCCGATGCCGTCCCGGGCTCACCGGCCGATGCTGCCGCACCCGGCTCCGGCCCGGCCTCGCTCACTTGGCGCTCCGCTGCATGATCAGCTTGCGGGCCTGGGCGGCCACCGCCGACGGCACGCTCTTGGACTTGCTGAGCTGGGTCAGGTCCTTCTGGCGCAGGAACGGCAGGAACCGGGTGGTCTCCGAGATCGGCGCCTTGGGGTTGCGGCACAGCGAGACCTTCACCCCGTACAGCTTGGTCCAGTTGCGATTGGCCGCAATGTACCGGATGACGTCCTCGGTCAGCGCCTGGTTCCCGGCGTAGCGCGCGGCCTCGATGTCGGTCACACCCGGCGCCTTGATCGCCGCCATCGCGACCATCCGGCTCGGATCGCGGATCCGCTTGGCGCGCTCGAACGCGTCGCCCAGCGTCGCGAGCCGGATCTTCATCGGGATGCTCAGCTTGCGCTCGTCCTCGTCCTCGCTCGCGCCAGGCGACGCCGCCGCGGCCTCGTCGTCGGGCAGCGCCTGGTCCGCGTCGCCGGTGGTCAGCGCGCTGTCGTCGCGCGCGGTCGTCGCGGCCATCGCCGCGAACATCGCGTCGCCCTCGGCGGACGCCGGCGGCGCGCCGGTCAGCGCGCGCGCGACCTCGTCCCACGCCGCCAGCCCCGGGACCCGGACGTTGTTGCGCACCGCGAGCTCGACCACCCGGTCGATCGTCGACATCCGGGCGCGCCGGTTCATGTACATCGCCGCGATGATCTCGGGGTGGCGCAGCAGGCGCTGCTCGTTCTGCGCGATCTGGTCGACCTCGCGCGAGCCGGCGCGGCCGGCCAGCGTCGCGATCGTCTGGTCGGCGACCGCGGGGTTGAGCGCGATCGCGTCGAACACCGCCGGCTTGTCGGCGATCAGCTGGGCGAAGAAGTCGAGGATCCGCGGATCGGTGGCCGGCTGCGCCAGCGCGCCCGCGAGCAGCTTGTCGGGCAGCCCCGCGGCGGTCGCGCGCGCCGACTGCGCGAGGCTGGACTCGGCGTCGAGCGACAGCTGGTAGAGCACCGCGATCTGGTCGGCGGGCGCCAGCGGCAGCAGGCCGCGCGCGGCCATCGTCCGTCCGGGACCCGGACCGAGGGCGCGCTGGGCCGCCGGCGACAGCCGGACGACGTCGAGGGGGGTGTGCGGGATCATGCGTTGCGTTGATACAGGATCTTGAGGCCCTTGAGGGTGAGCAGCTCGTCGGTCGCTTCGATCGTGCGGGTCTCGGTCGCGATCAGCGGGGCCAGCCCGCCGGTCGCGATGCAGCGCGCCGGGAACTCGACCTCGCCGCGGATCCGCTCGACCAGCGCGTCGACCATGCCGGCGTAGCCGTAGACCAGCCCGGCCTGCATCGACGCCACGGTGTTGCGCGCGACCACCTTGCCCGGCCGCGCGAGCTCGACCCGCGGCAGCTTGGCGGCGTGCTCGTACAGCGCCTCGCTGCTGATCGTGATCCCCGGCGCGATCACGCCGCCGAGGTACTCGCCGCGCGGCGACACCACGTCCCAGGTCGTCGCGGTGCCGAAGTCGACGACGATGCAGCCCGCCTTGATCTCGTCGTAGGCGGCGACCGCGTTGACGATCCGGTCGGCGCCGACCTCGCGCGGGTTCTCGTAGAGGATCGGCATCCCGCTCTTGATCCCGGCGCCGACCACCAGCGCGGGTCCGCCGCAGTGGCGCTTGAAGAACTGCTGCAAGCCGAACAGCGTCGGCGGAACCACCGACGAGATGATCCCGGCGTTGATCGAGCGCCACGCGATGCCGTTGATGTCGAGCAGGGTCTTGACCAGCACGGCGTACTCGTCGGCGGTGCGCTCGGCGACGGTCTGGATCCGCCAGTGCGCCGCGAGCTCTCCATCGCGAAACACCCCGAGCACGGTGTTCGTATTCCCGACATCGACGGCGAGCAGCGCGGTCATGGCCCGCTAATGGTAGCTCGCCGTGAGCACCCGTAGTAGGCTGGCCACCTCGCCATGCGTTCCCCCTCGAAGATCCTCGTGCCCGCCGGGCTGGCGGCGCTGCTGGCACTCGGTGCGTGCGGCGCCAGCGACTCGCCGCCCGGCCCGCTCACCAAGCACTTCGACGACATGTACCTCGCCAAGATCCCGCCGGCCGAGCAGCCGTCGGTGGTCCAGGCCCAGCACGACTGGTCGGTGGCGCGGATGGAGAACGCCACGGCCGAGGCCAACTACAACGAGTCGGCGACCCAGCTGGCGGTCGCGCAGAACGACCAGAAGGCCGCGCATCTCGGGGTCGACTCGGCGGTCGCCAACAAGAAGGCCGCCGAGGCGTCGGCCGATACCAACCGGATCAACGAGGCGATCAAGAACCTGCACACCGCCGAGGACATGGCCAAGGCCGCCGACGCGCGGGTCCAGTACATCGAGGCCTATCGCGGCTACCTCCAGGTCGCGATGCGCCACGCCCAGGAGACCATGTACTGGCGCGAGGCCCAGTACGAGGTCGCCAAGGCCCAGCTCGGGCAGACCAACCACATCGCGCCCCCGGGCGTCGAGTTCGACACGTTCCCCAAGCAGGAGCAGGATCGCCGCAAGCGGACCGACTCCGCCAAGGACCGGCTCGACAGCGAGCGCGGGCGCGTGCAGAGCGCGCGCGAGAGCTGGATGAGGGCCCAGGACACCGCCGACCGCGAGTACGGCCGTCCCGCCAACTTCCCCGATCCGATGGCGGCCAGGTCCGGGCCCACGGGCTCGTCGCACTAGGAATGCAACAGCCCGACGACGACGGGACTCGTACGGCGGCGTCGAGCACCAGCGCAACCGCCGAGTCCGAAGATGCTGCGCACATCCTCGTCGTCGACGACGAGCGGGTGATCCGCGAGATCCTCGCCGAGTTCCTCACGCTCGAGGGCTTCACGGTCCACACCGTGGAGGACGGCGAGAAGGCGCTGGCCGAGCTCCGGCTCAAGCCCTACGACCTCTTGATCACAGACCTCAAGATGCCGCGGCTGTCCGGGCTGCAGCTGCTCGAGCGGATCGTGGCCGAGCGGATCACCGTGCGCACGGTGCTGATGACCGGGTTCGGCACCGTCGAGACCGCGATCGAGGCGATGAAGCAAGGCGCCTACGACTACCTGCTCAAGCCGTTCAAGGTCGAGGAGGTGATCCACGTCGTGCGCCGCGCGCTGGACCATCACCGCCTGATGGCCGAGAACATCAAGATGCGCGAGGCGCTGACGATCTACCGGGTGTCCGAGGCGATCGCGTCGTCGCGCGAGATCGAGCACGTGCTCGACGTCGTGCTGCGCGCGGCGGTCGACGAGGTCAAGGCCGACGTCGCGACCCTCCACCTGCGCGACCCGCGCACCGGCGGCTACGAGGAGCGCAAACGGGTCAAGTCCGACGACACGCCGCGCGGCCTGCCGTCGCCGGCGTTCGCGCTGCTCAACGAGCAGTTCGCCCAGGGCACGCCGATCCTCATCCACGGCGGCCGCGCCGGCCGGTTCTTCACCGAGAGCGCCGCTCCCGCCGACCTGACGTCGTTCGCCTCGGTGCCGCTCCAGGTCCGCAGCAACATGGTCGGCGTGCTCAACGTGTTCTCGTTCACCCCGGGCAAGAAGTTCGACGAGGGTGACCGCAAGATGCTGTCGGTGCTCGCGTCGCGCGCCGCCAGCGCGATCGACAACGCGCGGCTGATGGGTGAGCTGCTGGCGTCCAACGACAGCCTGACCCGCGCCAACCGTTCGCTCGAGGAGATGTTCCAGCAGACCGTCGCCGGGTTCGCCCAGGCGCTCGAGGAGAGCGACATCTACACCCGCGGCCACTCCGACCGCGTCGCGAATTTCTCCGGGATCCTCGCCACCGGCCTGACCCTGCCCGACGCCGAGATCCGACGGATCGTCCAGGCCGGCGTGATGCACGACGTCGGCAAGATCGGCGTGCGCTACGACATGCTCAACAAGCCCGGCAAGCTCACGCCCGAGGAGGTTGCGGTGTTCCGCCAGCACCCCGAGAAGGGCAAGCGGATCCTCGATCCGGTGCCGTGCCTGCACGGCCTGATCGACGGCTGCTGGTGCCACCACGAGTGGTTCGACGGCGGCGGCTACCCGCGCGGCCTGCGCGGCCACGACATCCCGCTGGTCGGCCGGATCGTCGCGATCGCCGACGCCTACGACGCGATGACCTCGGACCGCGCCTACCGCCGCGCCCTGCCCCACGAGGTCGCGATCAGCGAGATCGAGCGCTGCGCCGGAACCCAGTTCGATCCCGAGCTCGCCGAGGCGTTCGTCCGGTTCCTGGAGGACTATCGCCGCAGCATGCGCGAGCGCGGCCAGGATTCGCTGATCGTGCGCTGACCGGCAGCAAACCCGCTATCATGCGCGCGCCTGATGGATCCTGGGACTTCGGGGAAATATCGCCTGGACCGGCGACTCGGCGGTGGTGGCATGGCCGAGGTGTTCGCGGGCTCGGCCGTGGGCGCCGAGGGGTTCTCGCGCAGGGTCGCGATCAAGCGCGTCCTGCCGGGGTTCTCCGACGACGCCGCGTTTGCCCGGATGTTCGTCGCCGAGGCCCAGATCAGCGCGCAGCTGGTCCACCCCAACGTCGTCTCGGTGCTCGACTTCGATCGCGACGGCGATGGCCGGCTGTTCCTCGTCATGGAGCTGGTCGACGGCGTCAGCCTCGACGCGCTGCTCGCCACCGGCCTGGTGCCACTGCCCGTCGCGATCTTCGTGATCGCCGAGGTCCTGCGCGGCCTGGGCTTCGCGCACGACCTGCCGATCACCGGCGACCTGCGCGGCGTTATCCACCGCGACATCTCGCCGCACAACGTGCTGCTGTCGTGGGAGGGCGCGGTCAAGGTCTCCGACTTCGGCATCGCCAAGGCGCGCGCCGCGAGCGAGGCCAGCGCCTCGGTGTTCATCAAGGGCAAGCCGGCCTACATGAGCCCCGAGCAGGCCAACGGCCAGCCGCTCGACGGCCGCAGCGACCTGTTCGCGGTCGGTGTGGTGCTGTGGGAGATGCTCGTCGGCCGGCGCCTGTTCGCGGCCGAGGACACCCGCGCCACGCTCGCCGCCGTGCTGTTCGGCAAGATCCCGCGGCCGCGGTCGCGCCGGCCCGACGTGCCCCGCGACCTCGAGCGCGTCACCATGAAGCTGCTCGAGCGCGATCTGCCGGCGCGCTACGCCGCCGCCGAGGCCGCGATCGCCGACCTGATGAACTGCGCCGACGCACCGCGCGCCGGCCGCGAGGCCGTGATGGCCGTGCTCGCCGAGCGGTTCCCCGACCGCGCCCCGGTCCGCCACAGCGCCGCACGGACGCGCTCGGGCGTCCCGCCGACCCCCGTGCCGGGCTCCGCAACGCCGTCGGCGCCGTCGACCCTGACCGGCGTTCCCGAGGGCCCCAGCACGTTCCCCGCACCGTCGCTTCCCGCCGCCGCGACGGGCACCGGATCCGCGGCCAGCGCCGCCGCCGCGTCGCCGCCCCGGCGCTGGCGCCGGCTCGGCCTGGTCGCCGCCGCGCTGGGGATCGGCAGCGGCGCAGCCTCGTTCGCGCTGGTATCGACCGTGCGGCAACCTCCGGCAACCACCTCGACCGGCATGTCACCGAGCCGCGACGAGCCCGCCGCCGTCCGCGAGCCTCCACACGGTGCCGCGGTCCATGCTTCGACGGATCCCGCCGGCGCGCCGCCGATCGCTGCGGGCGCCACCGACCCACCGAAACCGGGTGCAATCGCCGTACAATCCGCGCCGACCCCACAGCCGACCGGTTCGCTGCACGTCGTGGGCGTGCCGATCCTCACGGTGACGGTCGATGACAGGCAGTACGGTGACACACCGCTCACGATCCCGCTGAGCGCGGGAAGCCATCGCGTCCGGCTGCGAAACGTGGAAAACAACAGCGACGAGCTCCTGGCGATCACCATCCTCGACCACCAGACCTTCACCATCGACCGGATGCCCAAATGATCACCCCTCCACGGACGTGCTGAGATGCGCCTCGCATCGCTCACCACCGCCACCCTCGCCGTCGCCGTCGTGCTCGCCGACCCCACCCCGGCCCGCGCCGAAACCAGCGTCGGCGTCGTGGTGACCGGCGAGAGCTGGATGCAGTCCCAGCTCGCGGCCCAGATCACCAGCTGGCTCAGCCAGCACGGCCACACCCCCGTGGCCTCGGCCCTGGCCCCCGAGGCCCAGGCCGCGCTCAACGACTGCCTGGTGATGGGCGACCAGAACTGCGCGCGTGGCGTGGTCGAGAAGGCCGTCCGCGCGCCCAGCGTCCTCTACGCCCGGATCGACGCCCACAGCAACGGCAGCGACGCCCCCGACCTGACCCTGACCGCCTACTTCTTCGACCGGGGCCACGCGGCGATCGGCGAGAAGACCACCTGCCAGCGCTGCACCGATCAGTCGCTGCGGTCCACCGCCGACGAGATCCTCCAGAAGCTGGTCGGCGGCGGCGAGCCCGGCCACGTCACCCTCAAGTCGGCGCCCCCGGGCGCCCGGATCACCATCGACGGCACCGCGCTCGGCATCACACCGCTCGACTGGGATCTCCCGCCGGGCAAGCACACGATCCAGATGGACATGCCCGGCCGCAAGTCCGGCGTGCGCGATCACGTGGTCGTCAGCGACAAGACCGATCTCATCGTGATGACGCTGCCGCCGGAAGACCGCACCGAGCCGCGGTCGCGCACGATCCCGCTGGCCCTGATGATCGCCGGCGGAGCCGGCGTGGTCACCGGCGCCGCCCTGATCGTGTTCAGCCCCGGCCCCGACCCCCAGCAGCGCTACTACAAGAGTACCCGACCACCCGGAATCGGCGTCGCCGCCAGCGGCGCGGCGGTCGCCGCTCTCGGCGCTTATCTGCTGTGGTTCCGATCTCCCCAGACCGCCTCGACGCCGGTCGCGTCGTTCACGGGTGACGCCGCCTACGTCGGCTGGCTCGGCCGATTCTGACCGTGGCACCGATCATAGCGCAATCGCTTCGTTCTCCGGAGGATACTCCCATGGTTCGCTTGCTGCTCCTGATGGTCCCGCTCGCCCTGCTCGCGGGCTGTACGAACGAAAATCCCGACTTCTGCAAGAACTTCCCCGGCAAGGAAGGCTGTCCGGGCGAGCCGATGAACGGCGGGACGTGTTCGTTCAACACCGATTGCACGGGCACCGGTTTCCCGATCTGCGACACCTCCATGAACGAAGGCACGTGCGTGCTGTGCACGATGGCCGACTCTCATCTCTGCACGGGGGCAACGCCGGTCTGCACGAACGAAGGCAAATGCACCGGATGCACGAAGCACGCTGATTGCACGGAATCGAATGCCTGCATGCCCGACGGCTCGTGTGCAAGCGCAGACAACGTGGCGTACGTCGACGGCACAAACGGCCTGGACTCCAACCCGTGTACGAAGAGCAAGCCGTGCACCAAGATCGACAAAGCAGCCACTTTCAAGAGCATCGTCAAGGTCAGCGGTACTGTCGCCGATCGATGTTCGCTGATGAGCACGAACGCAACGATTGTAGCCGATCCTGAGGCCAAGATCGCACCACAGGAAGGAGCACCCGGCGCCAACGGAATCGTATTTGAAGTAAAAGGCACCAGCAACATCCAGGTCTTCGATCTCCAGATCAGCAACTCTCTCGGAGGAGGATCGAACAACATTGCAATATCTGATACAGCAAATCTGACACTGACGCGTGTCACAGTACGCGACGGATCGGCCAACGGCATCTCGGTCATGGGCGGCCGTCTGACGTGCAGCCAGTGCACGATCACATCCAATGCTTCTCGCGGTATCGATGCATCGATGTCCGGACAGGTCACCCTCGAGCGGTCCACGATCAGTCAAAATGTGAGCGGCGGGGTCCGTATTGCTGATGATGTCTCGTTCCAGATCGTCAGCAACATGTTTTTCCATAACGGCCAATCAGACAAGACCGCAGCCGGCGGCCTGATCATCGCCGTGAACCCCAAGAAACCAGGAGACCCAGCGAACCAGCTGGATTTTAACACATTCAGCAGTAACCGATCAGGCCCGACCCCCATGACTGTTCAGGGCATCAGTTGCACGGTGGGAACAACCATGAAGGTTAGCAATAACGTGATCTGGAACAACGGCGACATGGGGCAGTCTCAAGTAAATACCGACGGACAGTGCGACTGGGAGTACTCTGACATTGGGCCAACCCAGCCGGGTGTGAGTCTATCAAACCTCATCTTACCTCCAACGTTTTTGAACGAGGCGATGGGTAACTTGCACTTGACCTCGACCAGCCCGCTGCTCGGCAAGGCTGACCCCGCCGCAGACCTCACCGGCATCGTCGCAAAGGATTTCGATGGCGAGTCGCGTGTCGCAAAGCCCAACATGGGTGCCGATATCGGTGCCGATCAGTACTATCCCACGCCCTGACATCGCAGCCGCCCGATGCTTCGCCGCCTCCGGAACCTGGCGCTTGTCGCCACCGCCGCTTGCAGCTACCCTCCACTGCCCGATATCGGCGGCGGGACGAACGATGGCGCGTGCTCGAGCAACGCCAGCTGCCTGAGCGCCGGCGTCGCTGTCTGCGATCTCGCTCTAGGCGGAGGCACGTGCGTGCAGTGCACGGCGGCCGACAGTCATGCATGCACTGGTACGATGCCGGCTTGCGTCAACGACAAATGCGATGCGTGCACACAACACGCTCAGTGTCCGTCGCACGCATGCTTGCCTGATGGCAGCTGCGCCGACGCCAGAGACGTGGCGTACGTCCGGCCGAGCGGTTCCGGCACGGCCTGCACGGACGCAGCGCCGTGCAAGACGATCAGTGACGGGATCAACGCGAAATCGATCGTGAAGGTAGAGGGCGCCATCACGGACGGCACGCCCACCACCATCGATGGCAAGGCCGTCACGATCCTGGCCGATCGGGGCTCGATGTTGACGCGCACCACATCAGGGGTCGCCCTGGACGTCAGGAATGACGGAGCAGATGTCAGGGTCTACGATCTCGAGATCGCGATGGGAACGGGCGCCAAGACCGACCCGGCGGTTTCCTTGTCTGGCAATGGCAGTCCCATGTTGACCTTGACCCGCGTCAAGATCGATAATAATGCAGGAATCGGGATTTTCACTGGCGCCGGCACACTCACCGTCACACAAAGCACGATCAGCGGAAATGGGGGCGGTGGAATCCTTGTCTCGGGAGGTAGTTTCGACATCACCAACAGCTTCATCGTCTCCAACGGCGGCCCCGGCAACGACCCCCTGATGGGGATGCCGACATTTGGCGGCGTGCTGTTCAATTCTACCAACAGCGCATCGACCAGGCGGTTCGAGTTCAACACCATCTCGAACAACAGTTCAAATTCGATCACGGGAGTGTTCTGCGGAATGAACATGGCCGCCGCGAGCTTCGCAAACAACATCGTCTATGCGAATCAGGGCGGGGCCGGGCGATTTCAGATCGGCGGCCCCGGCGTCGCCAACTGCACCTGGACGTACTCGGACATCGGGGGTCTGATCCCGTTGACGATGGGCAACATGGACATGGATCCGACGTTCGTCGACGCCTCCAAGGACAACTTCCACCTGATGCTGGGATCCCCGATGAAGGACAAGGCCGATCCGGCTGCGACGATCACCGTCGATTTCGATGGTGATCCGCGTCCCACCGGAAAGGCGGATATCGGAGCCGATGAGCTCCCCTCCCCGTAGCTCATCGCCGCCCAGGTGCCGGCGTCGTGGTGGTGTTCGGAAGCGCGGTGGCGCGCTCGTGGATGACGTGGACGACGCGCTGGGCAGCCCATGGCACGTTGAACGCTCTGAGTCTATGGAACTCCCACAGCATTCTCAAGCTACGGAGTGAGGCCGTACCGGCCGTCCTACGGCGTCGATGGACGCAGCGTGCCATTGTTCCACATGCGCTCGAGTCGGTCGAGGAATGGCTCGTCACTGCTCATCTCGAGGGCACCAAACTCGCCCCGCGGGACATCAGCAAAAGGATCCGGAAAGCTGACCGTCGGCTTCACGCGAGGAAGGATCACATACATGCCGCATGTCGCGCACCATGCCCAGAGACTACCTTTCCCAGTCTGCGGCTGAAATACATGAAAATACGCCCGCAGGGAGGCATTGCACTTCGGGCAGAGAGGCAGCTCACCACGTAGCGCACGGCTAGCTGCGCCGAGGAAGGGCAGCTGGTGTTCACCGTACGCTAGAACCCATCTTGTGCTCATTGGATCTTCCTCATCGCCTGGACAACAAGCCACAGCTTTTCGCCAGCCTCCTCAGCGAAGTCCTCACTCGAGGTGATGACACCGGC
>DATAPF010000638.1:0-46082 GCA_036265355.1 Kofleriaceae bacterium
AGCTGGACCTCGCCGGGCAGCTGCGTGCGCTCGCGCTCCAGGGTGGCGCGGACCTCGCGGATCAGCGCCGGCAGGTTGGCGTCGCGCCCGGCGATCACGATGCCGCCGATCGCCGGGGTGCCGCCCCCGAGGTCGGCGACGCCGTACGGCATGTCGTCGGCGAGCCGGATCCGCGCGACGTCGCGCAGCGGCGTGCCGGTCGGCGGCACCGGCAGCGCCTCGATCGCGGCGAGCTTGTCCGGCGCGGCGAGCTTGTCCGGCCGGGCCGCGGGCGCCGAGCCGAGGGCTGCATGGAGCGCGGTGACCACGTCGCTGAACGCGACCTGGTGGCTGCGCATGTCGTACGGCCGGGTCTCGATCAGCAGCTGCTGGACGTTGCCGCCGAGCGAGGCGACCTCGGCGACCCCGGGGATCTTCGCGAGCGCCGGCCGCAGCACCTCGTCCTGGAACCGGCGCAGCTCGAGTAGCGACTTCTTTCTCCGCGGATCGGTCAGCGCGTACTCGAACACCCAGCCGGTGCTCGATGCGAGCGGGCCGATCTGGAGCCGGACGGTCGACGGCAGCGGGAGGCCGGTGAGCCGCTCGACGATCGCCGTGCGGCCGCGGACCAGGTCCGCGGTCGAGCCGAACAGCACGTCGACGTACGCCATGCCGGTCATGGTCGTGCCGCGCACCGTGGTGACCCCGGGCAGGCCGTCGAGGCCGCGGGTCAGCACCTGGGTGACCTGACTGGCGACCTCGGGGGCCGGGTGGCCCATCCAGTCGGCGACCAGCACGACCTGGGGATCCGACAGATCGGGGATGACGTCGCGCGACAGCGAGCGCCGCGCGAGCTCGCCGCCGGCGCCGAGCGCGAGCGCGATCCCCAGGACGATCCACGGGTGCCGGGTGCACCACGCGACGATCCGCGCGGTCATGGCGCCGCCTGGAGCCGGCGCTCGGCGTCGAACGAGAACGTGTCACCCATGACCACGAACTCCTTGTCGCGCAGGCCGCCGACGATCGCGGTCATGCCCTCCCACTCCTTGCCGAACTCGACCTTGCGCCGGGTCAGGTTGCCCTTCTGTGCCGAGAACACCAGCACGTACGGGCCGTCGGGGCCGTGGATCACCGCGCTCGAGCGTACGACCCGCATGTCGCGCGTCCTGTAGGCCAGCTTGATCCAGCCGACCTGACCGGCGGGCGGGGCTGGGGGGGCGCCGGAGCCGGCGGCGTGGGGTTCGGGATGGAACTTGACGTCGGCGATCGTCGCATGGACGGCCGGGTCCTGGGCTTCGCGCACGACCCGGATCGTGGCGCCCGGCGCGTCGGGCGCGTTCGCCGGGATGAACTCGGCGCGCTCGCCGGCGGCCAGCGTCGCGAGCTCGTCGCGGTACAGCCGGGCGGTGATCGTGCCATCGGCCTCGGCGATCGCCGGCGCGAACACCTCGCCGGGCAGCACGTTGCGGCGCACCGGGGCGACGCTGAACCGCAGCAGGCGTCTGGCCTCTTCCGAGGCGCGCAGTGCGGTCAGCGCGATGTCCTGGGCGCCGGTCGTCGCGGGATCGTCCGGCATCGCGACGTGGTGGGCGGCGTCGACCTCCTCCAGCGCCATCCCGCAGATCGGGCAGTCGCCGGGGTGCGCCGACGTCACCTCGCTGTGCATCGGACAGACGTAGCGCCGCGCCGCGGGCGCGGTACCGTCGCGGCTGACCAGGACGGCCGCCACGACAGCACCGGCCGCGAGCGCGACGAGGGCGATGCGGAGCACGGCGACCAGCGGTGTGGACCGGGTCATCATGCGGGGCTCGGTTCGCATCGAGCGATCCTCCTCGGCGAGCTTACTTCGCGACCAGGAACCCGCGCATCATCTCGTTGTCCTCGTGGTCGAGGATGTGGCAGTGCCACACATAGCCCGGTCCGCCGCTCGTGGGATCGAACGCGTACTTGTTGACACCGGCCGAGACCTGGTTCACGGCGGTCGTCGTCGGCGCCCACCGGATCGCGACCGTGGTGACCTCGAACGGAAGGATCTTGAGGGTGTCCTTCCAGCCGCCTTCCTCGGCGCCGGGCGGCACCGACGAGCCGGTGAGGAACGGGTTGAACGCGAGGTTACCGCCGACCGCGCCGACCGCGTTGGCCGTGTTGTAGTTGCGCGGCGGGCCGAACCCGGGGATGAACGTGCCGGCGGGGTAGGTCACGCCATTGAACGTGCCGCCCGGGAACGTGCCGTCCCACGCCGCGCGGTAGTCGTCGCGGCGGAAGTCCTGGCGGCCGATCACCTGGAACTGGATCAGGTGGATGTGGATCGGGTGCGCGTCCTCGGTCAGGTTGGCGATCTGCCAGACCTCGGTCGACCCGACTCGCGGCAACTCGGTCGCCGAGATGCCATGGCCGTTGGATACCGAGCCCGGGATCTGGGTCGTGGTGCCCTCGCGCAGGCCGTCCCAGTGCGAGTTGTTGAGCAGGACCTCGAGCGGACCGCCGTCACCCTCGACCTCGACCAGGATCAGCTGGCGGCTCTTGTCGGGGGTCCGGCCGGTGCTGGCGGGCTTGATGTTGACGATCGGCGCGGCGCGCAGCGCGCGCTGCGGGTGGGCCGGGTTGAACGAGTTGTCGGTGCCCTGCAGGTTCTGGTTGACGCGGAACTCCATGATCTGACCGCTGGTGTTCGGATCCGGCGGATCGCCGCTCGGGAACGGGGCGAACGCGCCCTGGCCGTTGACCAGGATGAAGTTCCGGCCGCTCTGGCCCGAGAAGTCGATGATGATGTCGGCGCGCTCGGCGGGCGCGAGGAACAGGTGCGGCGGGTCGGTGCCGGCGTCGGTGTCGGTCGGGGCGTTGAGGAAGCCGCCGTCCGAGCCGATCTGCCAGATGTGCGGGCCGGCCGTCGCGGTCGGCTGGTGACCGTTGCTCGACCGGAACAGCTGGGCCTGGATGAACCGGGCGTTCGACGCGTTGACGACGCGGAACCGGTAGCGGCGGGGCTGGACCTCGAAGAACGGCCACGACTTGCCGTTGACCGTCATGACGTCGCCGAAGAACTCGGGGATCCAGAACGGGTGGGTGTCGGGGTTGGGCGGCCCGCCGTTGATGCCGGTCGGGTTGTCGGGCGGCGTGCCGTCGGGGAACAGCAGCTGGCCCTGGGTGTCGAACTGGCGATCGGCGATCATCAGCTCCTGCTCGAACCCGCCGGCCGGCAGTCCGATCGCGTTGTTGGTGGCGCCGGTGTCGCGACCGTCGCGGATCAGGTAGAAGCCGGCCATTCCGGAGTACACGTTGAGCCGGGTCATCCCGAGCGCGTGATCGTGAAACCACAGCGTCGTGGCTTCCTGGGTGTTCACGTAGTTGTACGTGTTGGTCACGAACCCCGGGCCCTTGATCGCCGAGTTGGTCGTGAACCAGGAATCGGGGTGGCCGTCGAACGCCGACAGGACCTCGGCGCCGTGCAGGTGGGCCACGGCCGGGATCGGCTCCATGCTGGGATTGCTGCACGCGCCGGACAGCGACACGGCCTCCGTACAGTGGTTATTCTCGGTGACGTGGGTCGGATCGGCCCAGTGGATCGTCAGATCCTGAGTCAGGTACTTCTGGAGGAACGGAGCCGCACCGTTGCGGCCCTGCAGCTTGTTGGCATAGACCACCGACGTCGTGGTGCCCTGCCGGGCCTGGATGGTCTGCGACGGGAACTGCGTCTGTCCGCCGTTGAGCTGATAGCCCCACATGAACGTGCCGGCATTGAACGGCGCCGGCAGGCTCGAATATACCGAGTTCGGCAGCATCTTCTGCTGGAACTCGTGCATGTCGACGCTGACGCTCCGGGTGCCGTCGACGCGGCTGCCGCTCATCGTCGGTAGCCGGTCGACGTACTTCGGGACCGTCGCACCGTCGAGCGGGGTCTGCGGCTGGAGCACGGCCGCTGCCGTGTCCGAGCTGACCTGCAGCGGCTCATCACCGGCGGTGCAACCGAGCACGGCGACACCGGCGAGGCCGAGCGAAGCTGCTCGAGCCAGTATTTCAGACAGATATCGTGTGCCTTCGCACGTGCTCATCGCGTCCTCCCTGATAGATGGTCTGTGCACATTGCCGAACTAAGACCGTGCCGTTGGACCGGGGGCGGCAAAACTTCGTATGTGAATACTCGGCGACGCTAGCCGACTGCTGATCGAACCGTCAAGTTGTATTTTTGAATGAGTTTTTCAAATAACAGGCTGTCTCAGAATCTTGAAGACGACCGCGGAATACTGATGTGGACGAGGCGCCAGGCGGGAGTGATTTCGCGCGTGCGTCATGCCGCCGGATCGCCCGCGTTCTCGCCGCGTTGTCGAACATTGGCCCGCGTGGCTCCAGATCGACGCGGCCGTCGAATTGAAAATCGATTTCTGTGGAACCACCGCGATCCGCTCACCAATGCTCGCTGTGGCATGATCGCCCGCCCGACCGGCTCGGCATCGGTCGTCCGACGAGCGCTCGTCGAGAACCCCGCCGCGTGCCGCGCGGCGCGGCGCAGCGTCCGGCATCTCGGATCGCAGGCACTGTCAGGCCCCGCACCATCGCCGGAAGGCCCGCCGAAAAACTGAGTCGCTGCAAAATAGCGTTGCCGAGCTCGCGGCGAGGCAACTCGCCTCAGCGAAGCGGCGCGACCGGATGGCGCGCGAGCCGGCGCTGCGCGCGGCGCGCGGCGTGATAGCCGCACATGCCGTGGACGCCGCCGCCCGGCGGAGTCGACGCCGAGCACAGCAGGACGCGCGGATTTGGCGTCGAGTACGGATCGAGCCGGGCGACCGGCCGGGTGAACAGCTGGGTCAGATCGGCGACGCCGCCGGTGATCGCGCCGCCGACGTAGCTGGGATTGTCGCGCTCGAGGTCGGCGGTGGTGGTGGCGCACCGGGCGAGGATGCGATCGCGAAACCCCGGCGCGAACCGCTCGATCTGGCGCTCGAGGGCGTCCGTGAGATCGACCGTCGAGCCGGCCGGTACGTGGCAGTAGGCATAGCCGGTGTGCTTGCCGGGCGGCGCGCGCGTCGGATCGAACTGGCTCTGCTGGCAGACCAGGACGAACGGCTGCTCGGGGTGCTCGCCGCGCCACACCGCGGCCTCGGCGGCGGCGATCTGCTCCAGGCTGCCGCCGACGTGCACGGTCGACGCCTCCAGGCAGCGCGGATCGCGCCACGGGATCGCGCCGTCGAGCGCCCAGTCCAGCTTGAACACGCCCGGTCCGTAGCGATACCGGCGCAGCCGCCGCACGTAGCGCGCGGGCAGCACCGGCCCGGCGATGTCCGCGAGCTGGGCCGGGCTGGTGTCGAACAGGTAGACCCGGGCGGGCGGCAGCTCGGCGAGCGAGCGGACCCGGATCCCGGTCTCGATCCGGCCCCCGGCGGCGCCGAGCAGGCTCGCCAGCGCGCGCGCGATCGCCTGCGAGCCGCCGGCGGCGACCGGCCAGGCCTCGACGTGGCCGGTGATCAGGAACATCAGCGCGACCGCGCCGGTGACCGCGCGATCGAGCGGCAGGATCGCATGGCCGGCGCACCCGGCGAGCAGCGCGCGGGCGCGCGGCCCGGTGAACCGCCGCGCCAGCCCGACGGCCGAGCGCAGCCCGAGCAGCCCGAACCGCAGCATCTGCACCGGGTGGCGCGGCAGCCCGAGCGGGCCGAGCGCGTCGGCGAGCAGGCCGTGCGGGTCGGCGAGGAACGGCGCCACCAGGCGGCGGTAGGCCGGGGCGTCGCCGGCGAGCTCGCCCGCGGTGTCGGCGAGCGAGCGCCGGAGCAGCACCGCCGGCTGGTCGTCGAGCGGGTGGGCGACCGAGGCCGGCGGCTGGAGCCAGCGCAGGCCGTGCTCGGCGAGCGGCAGCCGGCGCAGCCACGGCGACAGGATCGCCATCGGGTGCACCGCGGAGCAGCGATCGTGGACGAAGCCGGGCAGGGTGAGCTCGCCGCTCCGCGTGCCGCCGCCGATCTCGCTCGCCGCCTCCAGCACGAGGACATCGGCGCCGACCTGCGCGAGGTGGACCGCGGCGGCCAGGCCGTTGGGGCCCGCGCCGATGATCACCGCGTCGCTGGCCATGACGGGATCCCGCCGCGCGCGCCGATCACCCGGCCGCCCACGGCTGGCGCAGCCGCATCGCCCGCACATCGAGCGTCCCGGCGTCGATCCATAGGGGGCTTTCCCGCCCCCTTTTTCGCGGCAGAGCCGCGAAATTCACCCCTCCGCGCGTCGCGTCGCGCGGCTGAGTCATCCCGGCGGTCGATCAGCGCGACGCCGATCACCCGGCCGCCCACGGCTGGCGCTGCCGCATCGCCCGCACGTCGAGCGTCCCGGCGTCGATCAGGCCGGTCGCCGCGTCGTGGATCCGGTACGCCATGGTCCGGCGGCCCAGCGGCTGGCTCTCGACGAAGATGCAGCGCAGCTCGCCGGGGCCGAACCCGCACTGCGCCTGGATCGCGGCGAGCAGCGACTCGCGGTGGAGGTGGCCATCGCCGAAGTTCCAGCCCAGCACCAGGCCGGCGACGATCTCGCCGTCGAGGTACTCGTAGTCCTCGAGCCGGTCGACCGCGCGCGGGATCAGCACCGGCAGCGCGCGGCCCTGCAGGTGCATGAGCCGGAACCCCATGACCTTGCCGAGCAGGCCGACCGCGGTCGGGCGGTCGTAGAATCGCGCCAGCTGATCGTGGACCCACGGCGCGGTCTTGATCAGCCGGTCGAGCTTGCGGTAGCTGTCGCCGCGGAACAGCCACACGCCGTACGGCCAGTTGCCGGCGTAGAACCGCATCGCGAGCAGGAACGACAGCCGCCCGGGCGCGAGGTTGCCGAGCAGCGGCGCGCCGATCAGCATCACCGCGAGGAACACCGCGAGCGCCGGCGAGCCGACGTCGAGCACGGTGACCTCGGGGTGGCGCCAGAACAGGGCGAACGCGCCGTACACCACCATGATGTTCCACTCGATCGGCACGCCGAGCGGCACGTTGCTGGTGATGAACGTGTGGAGCGCGAGCATCAGCGCGAAGCCGACGATCAGCGACGTGCCGCCGGTCGACACCACCAGGATCAGCGGCACCGCGAGCTCGAGCGCGGTGCCGGCGTGGCTCATCGCGATCGCGAGCCGCGACGGCCGCAGGTCGTCGGGGAACCGGCGGTACATCCGCCGCCGCAGCCAGGTCAGCCGCAACACCGGGCTGTTGCTGACCATCACGCACACCACGGTCGGGAAGTGGTGGTTGAGCTTGGAGAACCCGGCCCAGAACCACAGCGCGAGCTGGACCGCCTTGGCGCCGGCGATCCAGTTGCCACCGGCGGCCAGGCACACGACGGTCGTCCAGTAGTGCTCGGCGCGCAGCGCCAGGAAGATCGTGCGATCGGCCAGGCCGAGCACCGGGACGATCACCGCGATCGGTATTAGGTGCCAGGCGCCCGGCGCCGGCGCGATCAGCGCGCGCAGCACCAGCGCGAGCAGCGCGAGGTACAGCCCGACGTCGAGCCAGGTCCGCCGGGTGCCGCCGAGCACGGGCAGGCCGGGGAGCGCCGGCAGCTTGGTGGTGCCGGGGCGCACGAAGTACAGCACGCCGCCGATCGGCGGGAAGTAGCGGCCGGTCAGCGGCCCGAACCCGCAGCCCAGGCCCAGCCCCTCGAACATCATGCTCCACAGGATCGCCTTCTCGAACGCGATCGGATCCAGCCACCACCGGCCGATCGTGGCCAGGCCGCCGAGCCCCGGCGAGCGGCCGCAGAACACGAGCCATCCGCCGATGAACAGTGCGATCTTGAGCACGTGGACGATGTAGATCAGCGGCGGGGTGCCGTAGCCCTGCAGCGCCCAAGCCTCGCACACCATGCGGCCGCGCTCGGCCAGCGGCCGCCGGACCCAGTCCAGCGGATCGTAGGGCACCGGCAACGGTGACAGCAGGCTCACGTCGCCACGTTACACCGGTTCTCCGCGCCCGGCTGGCCCGGATCAGGTCCGGATCAAGCCGGATCAAAAATACGGCGGCTGGGGCGGCGTCGTCGGCGGCTCGCGCCCGCCGATCCACGCCGTGATCGCCTTGCGAGTCAGCACGAGGTCGGAGGCGAGCACGTAGACCGCGCCGTCGACCACCGCGCGCAGCCACGCGCCGCTCGACGGCAGGCGCAGGCCGTCGGCCTCGCCGCCGATCGCGCTGCGATCGACCAGCATGATCACCACGATCAGGCCGGTGCCGGTCTCCTTCTGGACCAGGTACAGGTAGCGCTTGCGGGTCGGCGCGGTCAGCGCGACCGAGAACCACACCGGCGGGACGATCGCGCAGCCGGCGTCATGGCTGCGCGGCGCGCCGTCGTCCAGCACCGTCATCTGGAACTCGGCGTCCTCGATCGCCAGCTGATACGGCGGCGGCAGCGCCGAGGGCTGGATGGAGTGAACGAAGCCGTGCTTGGTCGATCCCATGTCCTGATCCCCTTCACGATCTGCAAGGCTGCACTGGTGATGATGATGCCAGCGCCGCAGACACGGGCCAAGCAAAGACTCGAGGGGCACCGACGGTGAGCTCTCGAAATCCTGAGGGGGAGTAAACTCCCCAGGACCCGCGGCGGAGACACCGTCGCAGGGTGTCGCGGCACTGTCCACCAGAGTGGACAGTGCGATCGTTCGGTGTCGTGGCTGACGGTAATTTGCCGTCGTGCTGCACGTAGCACAGGGTGCCACAGGACGGAGCCGGGAGCCGCCATGCTACAACCGGCGCCGGCACGGGGCTGGGGCGATCCAGGTCACGCCAAGGGGCACCATGTCGACCGTCGAACAGCAGAGCAGCCAGCTGCGGCAGGAGCTGGGCCTTCGCGACCTGGTGCTGAGCCAGATCATGTACGTCGTCGGCCTGAGCTGGGTCGGCGCCGCCGCCGCCACGCTCGGCACGGCGCAGATCCCGGTCTGGCTCGCCGCGATGGCGCTGTTCTACGTGCCGCAGGCGATCGTCGTGATCCATCTGTCGCGGCGCTATCCGCTCGAGGGCGGGCTGTACCAGTGGTCCAAGCTCGGCCTCGGCGACGGCGTGGCGTTCATGGTCGGCTGGAACCTGTGGATCTACGGGATCGTGCTGCTCGGTGCGTTCGGGCTGCAGTTCGCCAACGCGCTGATCTACATGATCGGCCCGGCCGCGGAGTCGCTGTCGCGCAATCACGCGTTCAGCAACGGCGTCGGCGGCGGGCTGCTCGGCGCGCTGACCCTGGTATCGATCCTCGGCCTGCGGACCGGCAAGTGGATCCACAACGCCTGCTCGGTGCTGCTGATGCTCGGGTTCGCGCTGCTGCTCGTGCTGCCGGTGATCAACGTCGCGCGCGGCACGCTCGCCGAGTACCACCCGCTCGCGATCACCGCGCCGGTGTGGACCGTGCTCACCTTCAACACGTTCGGCAAGCTCGGGGTCGGCGCGCTGTCGGGCTTCGAGTACGTCGCGGTGCTCGCCGGCGAGACCCGCAATGCCGGGCGCAACATCGGTCGCAGCGTGATCATCGCGGCGCCGATCATCGCGCTGATGTTCATCTTCGGGACCTCGTCGGTGCTGGCGTTGACCCCGAGGAACCAGATCGATCTGACCGGCCCGATCCCGCAGGCGTTCCGCAACGGTCTCGGCGGCCCGGGCGTGCTTGCGGTGCTGATCCCGTTCGCGGTGTTCGCGGTGGCGGCGCGGGGGATCGGCAACTCGAGCCTGCTGTTCAGCGCGACCTCGCGGATGCCGATGGTCGCGGGCTGGGACCGGCTGATCCCGACGTGGTTCACGCGGCTGCACGCGCGGTTCCGCACGCCGGTCAACTCGGTGCTGTTCATCGGCGGCGGCGCGCTGGTGTTCCTGATCCTCGGGATGGTCGGGGTCTCCGAGAATGAGGCGTTCCAGCTGCTCGACAACGCCGCGGGCATCCTCTACGGCCTGACCTACCTGGTGCTGTTCGCGGTGCCGCTGGTCGGCCTGGCGCGGACCGGGCGTGCGCCGATGTGGATCCGGATCGCCGCGGCGGTCGGGTTCGCGACCACCGTGCTGTACGTCGTGCTGTCGGTGCTGCCGATCATCGACGTCGAGAGCCCGCTGGCGTTCGCCGCCAAGGTCGGCGGCACCGTCGTGCTGGTCAACGCGCTCGGCGTCGCGGTGTACGTCGTCCGGCGGCCGCGCCGCGCCGCGAGCGAGCTTCCGCCCGCCGAGCTGCGCCCCGGGTAGCGGCCGGTGATCCAGATCGCGGATCGGCGCCACGAAGTGGTGCTCACCGCGCCGCTGGAGTAGGGTCGGGGCCATGCAACGACTCGTGCTGATCGGCGCGCTGCTCGGCGGCGCGGCGGGCGCGTGCGGCGTGCCCGACGACCGGCCGCGGAACCTGGAGTACATCACCCAGACCATCCTCGCGCCGACCTGCGCGGCCGCCGAATGCCACTCGGCGTTCAAGAGGGAGGTCGGGGACGAGTTCGACACGGTGGACGCGGCCCGCCGGAGCATCGTGAACAACGAACTGGTCGACATGCTGGACCCGCCGTCGTCGGTGCTGTATGGGGCGATCACGAGAGGCGAGCCGAGCATCCTGAGCCCGGGCTCGGGCAACGTCCGGATGCCGTTCGACGCGCCGATGCCCGACGCGGACGTCGAGCTGATCCTGCGCTGGATCGAGGACGGTGCGCCCGGTGCGCAGTGCCTGCCCAACGATCAAGGGAATGGCTGTCTCGTGACCGGCACGCCCGGTGCGCCGGTGTTCCAGGTCGTCCAGTGCGTCGACGGCAACGCGGTCAGCGTCGTCATGACCTGCCCGGGCAAGCAGGTCTGCCTGGCTTTCAACGGAAATGGACAATGTACCGGTCAGCAGTAATCGTCGTCCTCGCCCTGGCGCTGCTCGGGACCACGAGCCGGCGCGCCGCGGCCTATCCGCAGTACCAGCTCAGCCGCGATCAGACCTGCACCGGCTGTCACCTGTCGCCGGCCGGCGGCGGGCTGCTCTCCGAGAACGGCTACAACGTCGCCGAGACCCAGGCGCAGCTCAGTGACTCGTCGGCGTTCATGTACGGGCTGTTCAAGCTGCCCGGCTGGCTCGCGCTCGGCGGCGATCTGCGCAGCAGCACCGGCTACTTCCGGGCGCCGGACGCCGGCTTCGCGTTCATCCCGATGCAGGGCGACATCTACGCCAACGCCTCGGCCAGGGGCTTCACCCTGCATGTCACCGTCGGGGCGCGCCCGGCGCAGTGGGTGCAGGGCAACGGCACGCCGGCGATCATCGACCGGTTCTGGTCGCGCGAGCACTACGTGATGTGGCAGCAGGACGCCAGCGGCCACGACGGCCTGTTCGTCCGGGTCGGCCGGTTCATGCCGGTGTTCGGGCTGCGGTTCGCCGAGCACCCCGACTACACCCGGCGCTACGGCGGCACGCCGCTGTACGGCGAGACCTACGGCGCCGCGGTCGAGTACATCAAGGACGCGTGGGAGGCGCACCTGACCGGCTTCATCGAGGATCCGCTGATCGACCCCGTCGTCCACGACAGCGGCGGGGCCGGCTACGCCGAGGTCCGGCTCAACCCGCGGCTCCAGGTCGGCGGCGAGCTGATGGTGACGTCGAGCGACGGCCTCGCGCGGGTCCGCGGCGGCGCGACCGGCAAGCTGTACCTGCCGTCGAACGACATCCTGATCCAGGCCGAGCTGCAGGTCGTCCACCAGCAGGTCGACGGCCCGCGCGGCCCCAACCAGATCGTCGGCTACGCGATGGTCTCGAAGTTCTTCAGCCCGGCGCTGCTGCTCGACATCGGGATCGGTCACTTCGACGAGAACGTCGACATCAGCGGGCTCGATCGCGACGCGATCGACGCCAACTTGCACTTCTTCCTCGACTCGCACCTCGAGCTGGTCTGGCAGAACCGTCTCGAGGTCCTCGGGCTCGGCCAGAGCAGCGGCGGGCCGGCCGGCGCCTGGTCCTTGCTCCACCTTCACTACCGGCTGTAGCGGCAGGCCGCGCCGCGGTCCGACCACGAGCGGGGCGATTTTTCATAGCTTAATTTATTGTAACTACTAGATTATTAGTATTCAGTCGCCAGACTGCAGCTTGCGAGTAAGCACTCACTCAGTCATTCTGGCGCGGTGTCCAGCCCGCGCCGCGCCGCGCCACTCCCCCCGGAAGCCCGCCGCGCCAGCATCATCTCGGCCGCGCTGCCGCTGATCCGCCTGCACGGCACGGCGGTGACCACCGCGCAGATCGCGATGGCCGCGGGGATCGCGGAGGGCACGCTGTTCCGCGTGTTCCCCGACAAGGACGCGCTGATCAGCGCGGCGATCCAGACCGCGTTCGATCCCACGCCGATCGAGCGCGAGCTCGCCGCGGTCGCTCCGGACCTCGGCCTGCGCCAGCGGCTGATCGCCGTGGTCGAGATCCTGCGCCGGCGGGTCGAGGCGATCTGGCAGCTGATGGCAATCCTCGGGATGACGGCCCCGCCGGTGCAAACCGCGCTCGCGTCGCGGCCCGTCCCTGGCTACGACGGCACGATGCGTCTGATCACGGCGATGTTCGAGCCCCACCGGGCCGAGCTGCGCTGCGCACCCGAGCAGGCGGCGCGGCTGCTGCGCATGATGACGTTCGCGGGCGCCCACCCCAGGATCAACGACGGGCAGCCGCTGACCGCCGGCGAGATCGTCGCGGTGCTGCTCGACGGAATTCGCGTCCGCCACGAACCCGATCCCCCCGAGTTCTCCGACGTCCCGGACGCCGGAGCGGAGGCCGCATGCTGATCCGATTGCTGCGTCAGTTCCTGCGCCCGTACAAGCGCCAGCTGTCCGCCGTGGTGGCGCTGCAGTGTTGCGTGGCGGCCGCGGTGGTCTACCTGCCCAACCTCTACGCCAAGATCATCGACCGCGGCGTGTCGGTCGGAGATATCGGCTACATCCTGAAGACCGGTGGGCTCATGCTCGCGATCTCGCTGGCGCAGGTCGGCTGCTCGGTCGCCGCGACTTACTTCGGCGCGCAGGCCGCGATGGCCTACGGCCGCGATCTGCGTGGCGCGATCTTCCACCGGGTCGGCGAGTTCTCCGCCCACGAGGTCGGCAAGTTCGGGGCGCCGTCGCTGATCACCCGCACGACCAACGACGTGCAGCAGATCCAGACGGTGGTGCTGATGGGGTGCACGATGCTGGTCTCGGCGCCGATCATCTGCATCGCCGCCCTGGTGATGGCGCTGCACGAGGACCTGTCGCTGTCGCGGCTGCTGCTGGTCAGCGTGCCGGTGCTGGCCGGCAGCCTCGGCGGGCTGATCTGGCGGATGGTGCCGCAGTTCAAGGCCATGCAGCCGCGGATCGACACGGTCAACCGCGTGCTGCGCGAGCAGATCGCCGGCGTCCGCGTGGTCCGCGCGTTCGTCCGCGAGCCGGCCGAGGCGGCGCGGTTCGACGCCGCCAACGCCGAGCTCACCGCGACCGCGCTGCGGGTCGGCAAGCTGCAGGTGGCGATGTTCCCGGTCGTGCTGCTGGTGTTCAACGCGTCGCTGGTCGGCGTGCTGTTCTTCGGCGGCCACCGGGTCGACGAGGGCGGCATGCAGGTCGGCGCGGTGCTCGCGTTCATCAGCTACCTGATGCAGATCCTGGTCTCGATCATGATGGTGACCTTCATCTCGACCCAGATCCCGCGTGCCGCGGTGTGCGCCGGCCGGATCGCCGAGGTGCTGGGCACCGTGTCCTCGGTGGCGCAGCCGGCCGCGCCGGTGGTGCCGTCGGGCAGGCGCGGCCTGCTCGAGCTGCGCGACGTCGAGTACCGCTACCCCGGCGCCGAGCTGCCGGTGCTGACCGGCGTGTCGCTGACCGCGCAGCCCGGCGAGGTCACCGCGATCGTCGGCAGCACCGGCACGGGCAAGACCACGCTGCTCGAGCTGATCCCGCGGCTGATCGACCCGACCAGCGGCCGGGTCGTCATCGAGGGCACCGACGCGCGCGACATCGAGCTCGAGCTGTTGTGGTCCAAGGTCGGCGTCGTGCCGCAGCGGGCGTTCCTGTTCTCCGGGACGGTCGCGAGCAACCTGCGCTACGGCAACCCGGCCGCCACCGACGACGAGCTGTGGGCGGCGCTCGCGGTCGCCCAGGCGCGCGACTTCGTCGAGGCGATGCCGGGCAAGCTCGACGCGCCGATCGCGCAGGGCGGCACCAACGTGTCGGGCGGCCAGCGCCAGCGGCTGTCGATCGCGCGCGCGCTGCTGCGCAAGCCGTCGATCTACCTGTTCGACGACTCGTTCTCCGCGCTCGACCTCGCGACCGAGGCGCGGCTGCGCGCCGCGCTGCGGCCGCTCGTCACCGGCGCCACGGTGATCATGGTCGCCCAGCGGGTCGCGAGCATCGTCGACGCCGACCAGATCATCGTGCTCGACGGCGGGGCGATCGTCGGCCGCGGCCGACACGCCGAGCTGATCGAGACCTGCCCGACCTACGCCGAGATCGTCGCGTCGCAACGCGCCGCGGAGGCCGCATGACCACACCCAGCCGTCCATCCGGCGCACCGTCACCCGGCGCCGGGGCCAGCCGGCCCGCCCAGCCGCCGCCCCGCGCGATGTTCAACTTCGGCCCGATGCCGCCGCAGAAGGCCAAGCACTTCAAGCACTCGGCGCGCCGGCTGATCGCCCAGCTCGCCCCCGAGCGGGCCGGGCTGCTCGGCGTGCTGGCGCTCGCGGTGTCGAGCGTGGCGCTCGCGGTGCTCATCCCCTGGCTCCTCGGCAAGGCGACCGAGGTCATCTACCAGGGCTGGTTCGGGACGCCGGCGGGCGAGGCGGCCCGGCGCGCGGCGATCGCGGCGGCCGAGGCCGCGGGTGACGCCAGCAAGGTCGAGTTGCTGCGCCATCAGGCCGTCGTGCCCGGCGGCATCAACTTCGAAGATCTCAAGGGCTGGCTGGAGCTCGCGCTGCTGGTCGCGATCGGCTCGTCGCTGTTCACCTGGCTGCAGGGCTACGTGCTCAACTACCTGGTCCAGCGCACCGTGCGCCGGATGCGCAGCGACGTGCAGGCCAAGCTCGCCCGGTTGCCGCTGTCGTACTTCGATCGCCAGCCGCACGGCGAGATCCTGAGCCGGGTCACCAACGACATCGACAACGTCGCGATGGGCATGCAGCAGATCCTGAGCCAGATCCTGGGCGGCTTGCTCACCGTGATCGGCGTGCTGATCGCGATGATCGTGACCTCGCCGCTGCTGGCGGTGATCGCGCTGGTCAGCGTGCCGCTGTCGGTCATGGTGACCGCCCGGATCGCGCGGCGGTCGCAGAAGCGGTTCGCCGCCCAGTGGGCGCACGTCGGCGCGCTCAACGGCCAGATCGAGGAGGCGTTCACCGGCCACTCGCTGGTCAAGGTGCTCGGCCGGCGCCGCGAGGTCGAGGATCGGCTGCGCGGCAAGAACGAGGAGCTGTATCAGGCCGGGTTCCGCGCCGCGTTCCTGTCCAGCGTCATCATGCCGGCGGTCCAGTTCATCGCCAACCTCAACTACGTCGCGATCGTGGTGGTCGGCGGCTGGCGCGTGGCCCGGCGCGCCCTGCCGCTCGGTACCGTCCAGGCGTTCATCCAGTACTCGCGCCAGTTCAGCCAGCAGCTCGGCCAGCTCGCGTCGATGGCCAGCGTGCTGCAGTCCGCGGTCGCGTCGGCCGAGCGCGTGTTCGAGCTGCTCGACGTCGACGAGCAGATCGCCGACCCGGCGGCGCCGGCGGCGCTCGACCGCGTCCGCGGCGAGGTCCGGTTCGAGCACGTCAGCTTCCGCTACAAGTCCGAGCAGCCGCTGATCGACGACCTGTCGCTGGTCGCCGAGCCCGGCCAGACCGTCGCGATCGTCGGCCCGACCGGCGCCGGCAAGACCACGCTGGTCAACCTGATCATGCGGTTCTACGAGCTCGACGCCGGCCGGATCGCGATCGACGGCGTCGACATCGCCCGGCTGACCCGCCACGACCTGCGGTCGCAGATCGGCATGGTGCTGCAGGATACCTGGCTGTTCAACGGGACGATCCGCGACAACATCCGCTACGGCAACCGGTCGGCGAGCGAGGCCGACCTGGTCGCCGCCGCGAAGGCGACCTACGTCGATCGCTTCGTCCGCGCGCTGCCCGACGGCTACGACACCGTGATCGACGACCAGGCCGGCAACGTCAGCGCCGGCGAGAAGCAGCTGATCACGATCGCGCGCGCGTTCCTCGCCGATCCGGCGATCCTGATCCTCGACGAGGCGACCTCGTCGGTCGACACCCGGACCGAGGTGCTGGTCCAGCACGCGATGGCCGCGCTGCGCGCCCGCCGGACCAGCTTCGTGATCGCGCACCGGCTGTCGACCATCCGCGACGCCAACATCATCCTGGTGATGGAAGGCGGCCGGATCGTCGAGCAGGGCAGCCACGCCGAGCTGCTCGCCGCCCGCGGCGCGTACCACGCGCTGTATCACGCCCAGTTCGCCGCCGCGGTCGCGCCCGACGAGCCGGCGGTCGCACGGCCGGGCGCCGGGCCGGGAGCCATGGCGCGCCCGGCCGTGGCCGCCCCGGTCAAGGGCTGACGCCCACCTCGCCGAGCAGCGCTCCGCCGGAGACGCGATCGTTCGCCGCGCGCCGACAGCGCGACTCGTCTGCGACATTCACTCCGGGTGTTCTGCGCGCGGCTGTCGTCCGCCCATGGGCGCAAGCACCGTGTTGTGCCATGCGCGATACGCGACGTGACTTGCGATGCCGCTCTCGATGTTTGCCGTCGGGGCCTGCTCGAGCAGCTTGTAGTGGCCGAGGGTATCTCGCCCCCGCGCTAGCACGGCCGCGTAGTGGGGAGTGCTCAGCCGAAGGTCGGGAGTGATGTACCGGACCGCGAACCCGATACGCCACCCGTCCGAGTTGTTCGGGTTGGATGAGTGAACGACATTGCCGTGGTGCAGCGACATCTGGCCCGGCTGTAGTACGATATCGACCGCCTCGGCCTCGTTGATATCGAGGTCCACGTGCAGTCCGGAGAAGCCGAGCATGTTGTCGGGGTGCGGACGGGACACGTGTGGCAACTGCCCTCGCCGGTGTGAACCAGCGATCGCGCGCATACACCCGCTCTCCGGTGTGCTTGGCGTCAGCGCGATCCAGACCGCCACCATCTTGGACTCGGACTCCAGGAAGTAATATGCATCCTGGTGCCACGAGACGAATGCAGGATTGTGAGGCGGTTTTGCGAATATGGTGCTGTTATGGATGAGGATGTCGGGGCCGATCAGGCTCTCGACCAGATCGAGGATGGTAGGGCGCGTCGCCAGATCGTAGGCCCAGCGGAAGCACAGGTGGCACTGCTTGTGCGGTGGCCTGGCTCCAGCCGCCACGAGCCGCGGTTCGACTTGCTCGAACGCCTGCTTGCACGTGGCGACCTCGGCGGGGTCGAGGATGGTGAGGGGGAAGGCAAAACCATCACGCTCGTACTGATGACGAGCTGCGGGATAGAGGCTGCCAGTCATTTATACGAGAGTCTGGCTTTGTAGAGCTGATTTGTCAAGTCCATAACAGGCTGCAGTCCCATGCATCTGCTCGAGGTGAATAAACGCGCATGGCGATACTGCAGATGGTGTCCGTTGGGCGACTGCGGATACAAGCAGTCTGCTCCGGAGTAGGTTCAAGACGCGAGGGCACGCTCGCGGGCGGATCGCGCCGGCGCTGCCGAAGCCGAGGCCTGAGCCCCAGCTGGAACGCGAGCCGTGGAACAGGGTCATGACGGTGACGGGCTACGACCGGCGGGCTCCGTCGTTGGCTCGGCGGGACGCGCCCCCGCGCCCGCGCCGTGCTGCGGCCAGCGGCCCTCGCCCGCCGCTTCTCGCGCGCGCACGCGCGGCAACACGTGCTCGCCAAAGAATTGCATCTCCTCGAGCTTCGGCCAGCCGGAGATGATGAACTGCGAGACACCGGCGCGCCCGTACTCGAGGAGCGCTGATGCGAGCTCGTCGGGATCACCCACGAGCGCCATGGCCGCGGCGCCGTGCGTGCGGACGAGGCCGGTCCACAGGCACGGCGTCAGCCACTCCCGGTCGGCCAGCGCGTCGGCGGCGTGCATCGAGACCGAGTCGCTGCGCGTGATGAAGCGGCGCTCGGCGCCCTGGTCGTCGAACTCCTTCCCCGCGGAGGCCGCGAGCGCTTGCGCCGCCTCGACCGCCTCGGCGTGCGTGCGGCGCGCTACCGTCTGGATGCGCACGCCAAGCTCGCCGCCGCCCGCGAGCACCTGCCGCGCGTCGGCGGCGACCTGGTCCGGCGTGTCGGCGAGGCGCATCCAGCACGAGCCGCGGGTGAGGCTCAGGCTGCGGGCGGGCGGCGAGTTGCCCGCGATGTACGTCTCTGGAAAGGCCCGCTGCGCAGAAATGAACGGCGTGTTCAACCGCGCGTGTTCGACGCGGTAGTGTTTGCCCTCGAACGTCACGTCGCGGGCGTCGGCCCAGAGCGCGCGGCAGATGAGGAGGTACTCGTCGGTGCGCGCGTAGCGATCGTCGTGGCCGAGGAAGTCGCCGTAGCCGCGCTGCTCGTCGGGCGAATGGCCGGCGACGATGTTGAGTGAGAATCGATCACCGATCATCGCCGAAAGCGTATTGAGCTGCTGCACGAAGGTCACCGGCCCCATCAGCCCTGAGCGGTGCGCGATGATGAAGCGCACCTTGGTGGTGGCGAGGCCCAGGGCGGTGGCCAAAAGGATCGGATCGGGCTTGGCCCAGCCGAAGTCGATCAGCAGCGAGTCGATGCCGCACGCCTCGGCCGCCAGGGCGAACGGCACCTGCGCCTCGAGGTCGGGCAGCCCGCTCTGGCGCACGGACGTGAGGTGTGCGCGTGACGCCGGAGCTCGTTCGCCACCCGTCGGTAGCCGCCAATGGAACCGCAGCATGGCTACGCCCCCACCGCCGCGGTCCGCGGCTGCGTCGCCCCGCGTTGCATGGCTCGCGTCATCGTGCTCGGTAACACGACCAGCGTCCGGGCCGCGTCGACCGACTCGGCCCGGCTCGGAGGCGCGATCCCCGACACGGACAGTCCGACTTCGATGTCGCACTCTGGGACGTCTGTCTTTGCGATGCGAAGCTCCATTGACTCCTCCATTATGCGGGAGACTGCTCCGGTCATATGTTTATGTCAATGCCATACGAGGTTACATGTTCCGAATTGCTCTACCGTGCTTCATTGTGCTCACTAATGCTCTCGGGATCGCTTTATGCATGGAGCGCATGAGATTTCCAATTCCAAGGGCTAGGCCCTGCGCATCCCGGGCGCCACGCGCTTGTCGAGTGCCAGCAGGTGGAGCACCTGGTACATGATCGTGGCGCCCGCGAGCACGGTGATCTCGCTCACGTCGTAGTCGGGCGCGACCTCGACGAGGTCCATGCCGACGAGCTTCAGCCGGCCCAGCAGCCCCAGGATCTCGAGCGCCGTCGTGGTGTTGGGCCCGCCGACGAGGGGCGTGCCGGTGCCGGGCGCGCAGGAAGGATCGAGGAAGTCGATGTCGAAGCTGAGGTAGGCGCGGTTGCCGCCCGTGACCTCGAGGACGCGCTCGGCGATCGCCTCCGGCGCCCACTTCTGGGCCTGGCGGCCGTCGATGACGTGGAAGCCGTCGTCCCAGAAGTTGTGCTCTCGGACACCGATGTGAATCGAGCGCGCCGGATCGATCAGCCCTTCCTGCATGGCGTGCCAGAACACGCTGCCGTGGTTGAGCCGCTCGCTCCTGTCCGTGTCGTGGTGGGCGTCGAAGTGGACAAGGCTGAGGCCCGCGCCGTGGTGCTTCGCCATCGCCCGCAGCAGCGGCAGGGTGACGAAGTGGTCGCCGCCCATGGTCATGGGGAAGCAGCCGGCCTCCAGGAAGCCCACGGTGTTCGCCTCCACCGCTGCGACCATGCTGGCGGTGGCGTACCTCTCGAACTTGTGGTCGCCCCAGTCGATGATCGCCAGCCGGTGGGTGGGGTCGAAGTCGAAGGGCCATTGCGGGCCCCAGGCGATGTGGTCGGAGGCCAGGCGCAGGCCGCGCGGGCCGAAGCGGCTGCCGGGCCGGCCCGAGGTGCCGAGGTCGTAAGCGATGCCCGAGATCACCACGTCGACCCCCGCAAGGTCGCGGGTGAAGCGACGGCCCAGGAACGAGAGCGCGCCGGTGTTGTCGTCGACTTTGCCGTAGAGCGTGGGTGCCGTGAAGGCGTGGTCGCTGGAAGCCATGGCTCCTCCCTTTGTGCGCGATGTGGGTCCCACAGCGTCAGCCGTACTCGATCCCCATGGTCTCGCGGGTTGATGTTTGGGTTAAGAATGGCTGTAGCCTTTCCAGAGAAGCGTCTTGAGTTCTCCTGGTTTATCCAAGGATGCAGGAAAATCAGGATATACAATCTGTTGGCCCGCCCTCTCAAAAATCGCTGTTGATGTCTCGTGATCGTAATGCTTCATGTCCTCTCGCCTCACTTTGCCAATCGGTGTGTCCAGGACGAAGCGAGTAGAATTGATCCAGGAAGGGCTATGCCAATTAAATTGATTGATCAGATCAAATAGCCGAAATAGATTCACTCTGAAGGCGCCGGAGTAGTAAATCGGATCTGGGATAAAGATCGATAAATTGCGGATCTCGAGATTGTCTAGTTGCTGGAGATGGTAGATGAGCAAATCAGGATGATCATTGATGTTGCGCAACAGGGGGAACTGGCTGTAACAGCGGATACCGTGAGAACGTATGCGCTGGATTGTCTGTTTGACCTCTTCGCAGATCTCATAGGGGTGTACGATATGGAATACCAACCGTACCTTTGCTTTGCCTAGGAGTTGCAATTTTTCTTCATCATGAAAGACCTTGGGGGAATAGCAGATTGTTTTCGTGTGGATTCTAATTGATTCAATATTTAACTCATCCCTGAGCGTGTGGATGATCGGGCGCAGCGTATTTAGAGGTAAAATCATCGGATCTCCTCCCGACAAGATGACCTCTTTGATCTCATTCTTATCCTTTAGATACTCCTTCAGTAGACGGAGCTTATCTTTCAGGGAAATAGCCGCATGTCCATGCTGTTCACTCAACACATCTTGTCTAAAACAATATTGACAATGACCCGCACAAACGGACGTCGGGAGAAAGAGAATTCTTTCTCTATATTTTCTGATGATGATATCCGGACTATCCTTGGGCATATTGTGCCTGTCATCGACAAAATCAGCGACTTCTCCGGGCGCTCTCACCTCTATTTTTTCTCTACTCGGATAAGCTACCCGGTGCAAGGGACCTTCCGTGTGTCCCAGAGCAGCGATTTCCTCCTCGATTTTTTCCCTGAAAAAATTAGTGACCTTGATTGGCAGCAAAGATTCTTGTTTGCTCAACTCTTGAAAATCGCGATTGATGATGAGTTGATCTGCTGCAGAAGTCGCCCTTGCATGAAGCTTAATCAGATCACTCATTTGTTCTGCTCTTTCCCTCGTCGCGTCGACGAGTTTCCATCCGACCCCGTCAAACTCCCTGTGGCATGTGTCGGTTTCATCGGCCGTACTCGATCGCGATGGTCTCGGTGATCGTCCTCATCGCGGCAAGGACGACCTCTGTGTCCGGATGCCGGACGGCGATGCTAACGTCGCCATCGTAGTCCTCACAGGACGGTGCTCCCAGCTCGGGCAGCCGGGCCTCGACAATGAGGGGGCCGAACAGCTCCCGGACGCGATCGACGCCGGTGACCCGCTGCACCCGGCCACGACCGACCCCGCGCAGGTACGCGCAGCCCACCGCGTAGCGCCGGTCGTACGGCCCGTCGAACGCGTCGTCGACCACGGCGCGCGCCCAGGCGCGAATCAGCGCAACATCGTACGCCCAGCCGGTCAGGGGGATGTGGTTGCCGGCCGCGGGTCGCGCGGCGATCTCGCTGACCGCGAGCGACCCATCGTCGCGCCGGAACCACTCCATGTGGGTCACGCCGGTGTCGAGCCCGAGCGCGGCGATCACGCGGATGCCGAGATCGATGGCGTCCGACCACTCGGACCCGGAGATGTTGCGCGGCAGCACGACGACCCACTGGCCTCCGGGCGTCTCCACGGCCTCGAGCGTCGTCGGCGAATACTGCGCCAGCGAATAGAACCGGACCTGGCCGTCGATCGTGATGGTGTCGAAGCAGAACTCGCGGCCGACCAGCATCTCCTCGGCCAGGGCCGGGTTCTCGGGCGAGGCGTGGAGCGCCGACAGCGCGTCGCGCAGCTCGTCGATCGTGCGAGCCCGCCGGACCCCCCGGCAGTTGCAGTCGGCAAGGGGCTTCACCACCACGGGCAGGCCGCTCTCGGCGATCAGTGCTTCGGCGTCGTTCCACGACCGGAGCAGGCGGTGGCGCGCGCACGGCAGGCCGTGGCGCCTGAGCTCGTCCTTCATCCGCGCCTTGTTGCGGAACCGCTCGGCGGTATCCGGGCCGGGTCCGCGCACGCCGAGCGCGCGGCGGATCTCGCCGACCGGGACCTGCAGCGACTCGCGGATGCCGAGCACGCGGTGGATCCGGCCGTGGCGGCGCTCGAGCACGCGGGCGGCGGCGACCAGCTGAGCGGCATCGTCCCCGTCGTCCACCGTCACCAGATCGGCGAACACCTCCACGTCGCCGCCGCGTGGCACCTCCTTCGTGATGCCGAGCATGCGGACGTCGTCCAGGCCTGCCGCGGCGCGCACCCAGTCCATTGTGTCCCCCCTGCTGGGGTACGGCGCGACGAACACCACGTTGCGCATTGGTAACTCAACCTTCCCCACCTGGTGGCGGGTTTGGAGCACGCCGACGATGATCCCCTCCAGCGGATCCTACCCATTGTGCGAATCGACCACAGGTCCCGAGCGTCGTGCTGGATCTCGGCCGAAGGACTCCCGCACAGCGGGGTACAATCGTACCATTCGAAGGAATGCGATCGCCGATATCCGAGCGCAAGCTGGTACTCCTGATCGGAGCCGGGCAGTTCATCAGCACGCTCGACTTCACGATGACACTGCCACTGAGGTTTCCTGGCAGAGGGGCGGATCCGGTGATGCGCACACGCGGCGAGCGAGGGCGTAGCAGATCGCGACGTGCACGAGCGCCAGCGCGATGGCGAGCCACCCGACGTTCTCGATGCCGGCGAGCGAACCGTCCGGATGCTGGGTCAAGAGTTGCACGCCGATCACCGCGCCAGCCGTCTCGGCGACGTACTCCACTGAACTCAGCGCCGACATGAAGCGCGCCCGCTCGTGTGGTTCGGGAACGCGCGAGGACAACGCCGCCAACGGCAGCTCCCGGAAGCCCTGTGAGATCGAATAAGCAACGTAGATCGCAAGCACAGGGATCACGTCAACGGCATAAATGAACCCGCAGACGAGAACGGCGGCGTATGTGGCCGCACCGCCGGCAGCGACGGGCCGCGGGCCATAGCGATCATTGAGCCGCCCCGCGATCCGCGCGGTGAAGAAGGTGAGGGTGCCGCCCACCAGGTACAGCAGGCCGAGCTTGTCACGGGGATATCCGCGGTTGAACTGAAAATACGCCCAGATGTTCGGGTACAATGCAGCGTTCGCCATCGCGGTGATGGCAGGCCCCGCGAGTGCGAGTTGCACCACGGGTCGCCTCAACGCGTTGCGGAACGGCGTTGGCGCGGTGCGATACTCAGCGGATAGATGCGCTCGCTGCGGCGGCAGCATCACCATGACCGCGACCGTGTTCACCACGCCGAGCGCAGCAACGATGAAGAATGGCGCGCGCCAACCGCCGAGGCGTGCCAGCTCGAGGCCGGCCGGCACGCCGAGCACCACCGCCACCGCCGTCGAGCTCGCGATGGCGCCAAGCGCGCGGCCGCGCCGCTCGGGAGCTACATGGTCGCTCACGACCGCGAGCCCGATCGCAGCCGCGGGGCCGCCGAACGCACCCGCGAACACGCGTGCCGCGATCAGGGTGGGGAGGCCGGTCGCGAACCCACCAGCGAACGTCCCGAGGACGAGCCCGGCCATCGCCCAGACGAGCACGAGCCGTCGATCGAAGCGATCGAGGAAAAACGTACCCGCGATGCCAGCGAGCGCAGCGGCCGCCGTGTAGCTGCCGGCGATAATGCCGAGCTTGGACATCGGGATCCCGAGCGCTTTCGCAAAGTCAGGGCCAAGTGGCAATACCAGGATGAAGTCGAGCGCAGAAATGAACTGAAGAGCTCCGATCAGGAACACGAGCTTCCGCTCGGAGAGCGGAAACTGTATCTGTGGCAGCGTGAGTGACTGCGACATGGGCTGGCGCGGGCTAGTCATCGATCACCAACAGCGTTGCCGATCACCGGATCTGCCTCACAGCGGTACGGACGAATTCGCCGGTCTTGGCGTCGTACACCTGTTCGCCACGCAGGAAGGTCTTGACGACTCGGTACTTCAGTCGATCGCCGACGAAGGGCGTCACCTTCCCCAGCGACTGGAAGTTCAGAGGTTCGACGTACCAGGTCCCCGGGTCCACGAAGCCGGCGGCGTGGATCGCCTCGCGCGGGATCCTGGGGTCTTCCTCCACCACTGCGAGGTGAGCCTCGTATCCGGTGGCGATCCGTCCGCGCTTGAGCTCGAAATGCACTGCAGGCGCCTCCGCCGCGAGGCGGCAGGCCAGCGGAATTCCCAGCCTTGTCATCAGGAGCGGGTAGAAGAAGTCGATGGCGGAATAGCCGAATTTTGGGGTCCATTCGTCGGGGATCGGATCGGTCGAGTACTTGTCGGCCATTCGATGCGGGGCGTGATGAGAGCAGACGATGTCGATCAGGCCTTCGCGCGCGAGCGCCTCCATCCGCTCGACCTCTTCTTCGGACCGCAGTGGCGGAGTCTGGGCTGCCCCGATTCCGATCCTTTCGAAACCACGCTGTTTCGAGACGAAGAGGGCGTGCGGGGGCACCTGCACACGCAGCTTCGGCAGGGCTTTCTTGGCGGCGACGATCGTCTTGACGCTCTCCGGTTGAGTGACCAGAACCCGCGCTTTCAGATCCGGGTTGAACCGGCCCAGCAATGGTCCCAGCGCAATCCGTTCCGCCTCGGCATGCCGAGGCGTGCCCTGCAGCGCCTCTTCCTCGGACCAGAAGAATGCGCTGAAGCCCAGTTCGGCGTAACGGCGGTAATCCGCGGATCCGTCGAATTCGTCCCTTGGAGTGTCCCATGGACATTTATCCCACTCGAAGAGCTGCAGCGCGTGGACCCCAGCATCCTTGTACTCCGTGATCCGCTCCGGCTGCTTTGGCGGATGCGCATGGACGGCAAAGTCGGTGAAACTGCGCGGGGCGATCCAGTTTCCTCGGTCACGGGCGATCTCCGGCGTGTCGATCCGGGGCACCGTATTGGCCTGGTCGCAGACGAGCGTGACTCCCCCGGCCAATGCGGCCCTCGAGACCGTCTCGACCGTATCGCGGGGCGATTCCCCCCAGTCCCGCATGGCGCAGAGGGCGTCCGTTCCGGCGGGCACCAGGGTCTCGCGCGGTCCGAGCTCGATGGTGCGCGCGGCCCGGCCGAGGTCTTGGTCGGACACTGCGACAACGACCCCGTCCTCGATCCGTATCGCGGTCGTCTCGATCCGCTCCCCCGTGAAGATCGGTCCGCGGATGATCAAACTTCCGGGTGGGGATGTCATGGAACGGACCCCGTCGGGCCGCCATCGCCCTCCCCCGCCGGCTTGCCGGTCGTGAACAGCATCTCGCGGCGGTTCGCGTCGCTGACGATGATCTCCTCCAGCGGATCCCACTCGTTGTGGGAATTGACCGCCGATCTGGAGAGCCGTGCTGGATCGCTCATGGTGCCTCCTTGCGCGACGGAGAGAGGTTCGGCGGCGGTAGTCATGGTGAGATGGGAAGCGAGGGTCAGCTCGCCATCGTGAGCAGGCAGTCGTCGGCCAGCGGCTGAACGGGGGCCAGGTCCGTGGAGATCCAGTGCTCTCCCTTGGGGCGGGGGTGCCGTGAGCGATTGTCGACCGGGTTGAACACCACCGAGAACAGCGCGCGGCGCAGCGGCGCGATGTTCTCGCCTGAGGCGTGAACCGCGGCGCAGTGCATGAAGGCCACGGTCCCGGCCGGACCGGTCATCGCGGTGACGCCGCCTCGCTGGGCCAATTCGTGCACGAGCTCCGGCTTCACCTCCACGTCCCGGTACGTGTCGTCGGACGCTTCCGGGTTCTCCGATATGGTGCCGATCACCCCCTGGTGATGCGAGCGAGGAATCACCAGCACCGGCGCGTTGGCGGCGGTCACATCATCCAGGAAGATGAACGTGACGAGGGCGCGCGGCTCCGGCATCCCGTCGTAGCGGTACCAGGTGGAGACGTCCTGGTGCCAGACCCAGCCGCTCGCCTGGGTGGCACCCATCGCGGCGGGCTTGATCGTCAGCCGGGACTGATAGATGTGGATCTCGGGTCCGAGCAGTTGTTGCGCTGGCCGAACCAGCCGAGGATGCAAGGACAGCCGGCGGGCTGCCTCGTTGTAGAGATGCGCGCCGTGCGACAGGCGGACCATCCCGCTCGCCTTGTCGAAACCGATCTTGCCGCGCGATGGATCGGTGATCTCGGGGAGCGCCGCTTCGAGCACCACCACCTCGGGTGGGGAGAACACCCGCTCGATGACGAGAAACCCATCTCGCTGAAAGGTTTCGATCTGTGCTTGGCTCAAGTCCATGTTGCTTCCCCTTGCGCTCGTTGCGGAAGTCTCACGCGATGTATGGTTCATACGAGTCACAAATCGGATTTGAAGGTTAATCAGGAAATCGCGAAATTCGAGGAAGTTGGCATCTCGTCACGCCGCCGCCGTGTCGCCGCCCGCCACGCGCGCGACGCAGATCGTCCGGTTGCGCAGGCCGCTCACCGGCCGCTCGTAGGGGAAGCTGTAGGATTCGACGACCGTGTAGCCGAAGCGCTGCGCGACGTCGCGCAGGTACTCGGACGAGAACAGCCAGAAGCCCGGCACCTTGCCGTGCGGTGCCACCCCCGCACCTGGCTGGGCCGGCGCGTCGTTCGACAGCACCAGCCAGCTCCCCGGCGACGGCTTCAGCGCGAGCAGGGTCTCGAAGAAGCCGGTAAGTCCGGTCTCCGGATGGTACAGGTGGCCGAGCAGGCCGTCGGCGTAGACCACGCCGAAGCTGGCGAGGTGGCCCGGCGGTAGCGCGTGGTAGTCGGCGGTGAATGCGTCGACACCCTTCGATGCCGCCAGCGCGACCGCCTCTTCGAGGCAGTCGATGGCCTGGACCGGCAGTCCGCGGGACTGCAGGTTGGCCTCCACGAAGGCGTTGCCGCAGCCGATCGAGAACACGTGATCGTGCGGCCTCGGCAGCGACAGGATCTTGAGCACCATGTGCGTGCGATATTCTGGACAGTAGCTCGACGGCGTCACCGAATCGCCAACCGCCTCACCGCGCTCCCAGACCTCGTAGCGGTTGAGCGCCGTGTCGCCCACCGGTCGGCAGTAGAAGTCGCGTAGCGTGTCCCTCGCCGGGTTCGTGGCCGGCACCGCCGACGGCGATGCTTCCCGCGCCCGTACGGTGATCCGCGGCTCCTGGCGGTACTCGATGGTCTTGGGCGGCTCCTCGCGCAGCGCCACGAGCAACGGGTGAAGCGCGTGGCTGCCCGCCGGCCCGTACGCGCGGTAGAAGGCAAGCGCGTCGTGGATCTGTCCTGTGAGCAGCGTGTCGGCGAGCACCCGCGCCATCGAGCGGAAGCCGAGGATCACGGCCGCGGGATCGCCGGTGAGCCGGGGTACGCCTCCGTCGAGCACGAGCGCGCCGGACGACGCCAGGTAGTTGAGCTGCAGATACGCCCCATCGGAGTCAGGAAAGTGGCCGAGCCCGCGATCGACGTAACGCAGGCACTCGGCGAGGTGATACGCAACCACATCGGACGGCTCGAGGCCGAGCCGTGGCGCCAGCAGCTCGGCGAGCACGAGCGTGCCGAACACGCCCGCGGCGGTCTCCTGCAGGACGCACGACGCCCACCGATCGGCGGCGTCGAGCGCTGCGAACGTGCCGGAGCGGAGCACCGAGCGGCCGAATTGATGTGCCAGCACGCCGAGCACGGGGATCGCGCCGAAGCTTGCCGCACTCGCCGGCAGCCGCAGGCCGAGGTTGAGCAAGCGGCGCCCGAGCGGCAGCGATACCGCATCGATCAGCGCGCGGTGGGTGTTGGCGAAGTAGTATGTCTTCTGGAACGGACAGCGTTCCACCCCCTCGTCCTGGGGGAGGAAATACGCGATGTGCTTGGGGTTGCGGTCGCCCTCGCCGGCCATGAAGAACAACCGCGTCGCGGTGAACCCGGGGATCTCACCGAGCCGCAGGTACTCGTGTAGCCCGAGCAGGTACGCGGTGACGTCACCGAGCCGGGCACGCGCCGCGATGACCGATGCCTGCGATGCGGTATCTCGGACGCAGCCGAAGGCAGCTGGCAATCCGCCGGCGGACTGGCCGTACCACGTCGCCGGCTTACCGGCCACGATCGTGATGTCCTCGTCGATGCCGGCGAGCGCCTCCCGCGTGCCGTTGAGGTGGCCGCGCTCGATCACGTCGGCTCTCAGGCCGAGCGCGCGCCGATCGGCCTCGCCCGGCAACAGCTCGGCGATCCGACGCAAGCAGCGGGCGATCGTTGCCGCACCCGGCATGCGCGCAGCAGCATTGCCGCCGAGGGCCCGGCATCGCGTCCACTCCGCTTCAACCCCGGCGCGCAGTGTCTCCAGCTCGGCGTGCAGCCCCGCGCTGAGCGTGGGGACCTCGTTGGCCAGATCGAGATAGAACAGACGATAATCGTAAGCCGGCGGCGCGAACGCGTGGTTCCACGCAGGGTGGCCGGTTGCACGTTCCAGGTTGGTGCCATACGCAAAGCGGTCGAGTGTCACACTGGCCTCCTCGGTCGTTTTCGCTGCGGTATTGGCCGATACATCTGCACGGCAACTTGTTGGCGCAACGTCCGTGCAAGGTTCGACAAAGAGTGCACATCGGCTAGCCGAATGCTGGAGCACCAAACGGGCTTGGTGCTCCAGTGCCCCGCTGTACTGCTGGCGCGGCCTGATGATGTGGTTCTACGGGCTGGGGGTCGGGATTGATCCGAGTGCTTGGATGTATTGCTCACGCGAGTAACAGATAGCGGTTTTCGAAGTAAACCGAAATGACTCGGAAGACGTGGTGCATGATGATGCGGACAATAGACATTGCATTGGTCGGCACACTTCAGGCTGCGCAAATTCCGCACTGGGTGGGCCGGTAGTGCGAAGTGATTCGCAGTGCCGATCAGCGGTCGAACGCGCAAGCCCTGCATACGGCTCAGGAATCTGGCCTGGTGTTCCCAGCCTCCAGGGCCGCGGACTGTCATGGAGTCCTGGCCCGGTCTGCCACCCAGCAGGGCACTGCATGCTGCCAAAACGGGCAGCCATCAGGTCAATCCGGATGTGTTAATCCGGATGTGTTAATCCGGATAGGGTACGCGAATCCGCATAGGCATCACGGAATCCAGTGGCCCGCCATGCCACGATCGACATGGTCGAGGCTGTGGCGCTCCATTTGACCGAACGAGCCCCGAAGGCCCTGCGCAACGAGTACGAGCATCGATATCGCTTGCCGCGGAGCGCTCGCTGTGAGAGAAGCACTGCGATAGGCCTGTCTCTACCGAAGACCAGCGTCACGGCTGTGCTTCGCCCGAAGCAGATCGAGGGCAATGTGTTCTACCCGGCGATGAGATGCTTCATCTCGTACCTGCCTTGCGCCGTCCTGGCAAAGGCGCTGTCCAGCGGCATCGTCCCCGGCGTCGACGTCTCCGGCTGGTGGCGCTTCGCCAGCGAGCAGTGGACCGGGGGCCGGCGGGTGCTTTGGCCCGCGCTCCAGGGCAGGCTCGAAGGAACTGCCATTCCCGAGCCGTCCGCGACGTCACGGGACGATCATCGCCGCACCGCGATGGTCATCCAGCAGGCCGTGCGGAAGCGGCTGGAGGAGCAGTTCCTGTGACCGGCGCGCGACGCACGCGGGCAGGCTCAGTCGAGCCAGCGGGTGTACTCGGCCAGACCGGCGCGCTCGGGCGCGAACGCGTTCACCGGCGCCTGTGGATCGGGGTAGCCCACGGCGAGCGAGCACACGATCAGGCGGTCGGCGCCCAGGCCGAGCTCCGATCGGACGCAGTCGGCGTAGCCTGCCACGCTGAACTGCGGACAGCTCCCCAGCCCGCAGGCCACCAGGCCGATCATGATGTTCTGCAGGAAGAAGCCCATCTCAAGGAACGTCCCGGCCACGGCGTCCACGGGGAGATGCAGGATCATCGCCACCGGCGCGCCATGGAACTGGAAATTGCCGCGCTGGTGGGCACGGCGCGCCTGCCGGTCGTCGCGCGCGATGCCGCTGGCCTCGAACAACCCCCGGCCGGCGCGCTCGGCGCGCTCGAGCTCGCGCGGGTCCGAGGACGGACGCCGGTTGACGTAGTCCGGCCGGGCCGGTTGATCGGCGTCGAACGCGGCGCACAGCCGATCCGCGAGCCGTCGCCTCGCCGCTCCGCTCACCACGACCACATGCCAGGGCTGGGCATTGCGGGTCGAGGGGGCGTGCGCGGCGGCAGCGAGCACCTCGCGAAGCAGCGCCTGCGGGACCGGCCGGTCCAGATATGCCCGCTTGCAATGCCGAGCGGTGATCGCTGAGAGGACCTCGAGGCTCATGGCACACAACCTAGCAGAAGACGATCAGCGCCATGAAGCTGCTGTCCGCAACAGCCTATTGCCCGTGGCGACCACGCGCGCTGCGGTCGTTGCGGTGCTCGGTAGCCTGCCGGCGCCCGACGGCGCCGAGCTGCGCGCCCTGGCCACGCGCGTCGATGCGCTCGAGGTCCGCGCCGATCTGGTCGGCGATCTGGATGTGCAGTGGCTGCGCCAGCAATTCTCCGGAACACTTGGCTATACGCTGCGCAGCGTCGAGGAAGGTGGCCAGTTCCGCGGAGACCGTGCCGATCGCCATGCTCGGCTTCAGGCCGCCGCCCGCGCGTACGATCGCGTGGATCTCGAGTGGGCCACCGATCTCACGCCCGAGCTGCTCGCCGCGGTGCCTGCCAACCGCCGCCGGCTGTCCCGGCATGTCGGCCGGCTCGGCGGCACCACCGGGGTCGCCGAGCTGGCCGCGGTCCTCGACCGCATGACCGCGACACCGGCCGCGCTGTACGTGCTGTCGATCGACGCCGACACGGCCGAGGATGCGGTCGCGGTGGTGTCGCTGCTGGCGGCGGCGCGGCGATCGGATCTGACCGCCTACGCGACCGGCCTGGCCGGGCTGTTCACCCGGATCCTGGCACCCCGGCTCGGCGCGCCCGTCGTGTTTGCCGAGCTCGGCACCGGCATGCAGGCCGGATTGCCCACGCTGGCCGAGCTGCAGACGGACTACGGGTTTCCGGAGCTCGCCGCGGTGCACGGTCTGTATGGCATTGTCAGTCCATCGCCGCGTCCATCGGCCTGGGCGCGCCTGCACAACCGCGCTTATCGCACGCTGGATCTGCCCGCTCTCTTCCTGCCGTTCGCGACCCAGGATCTCCGGCGATTCTGGCATACCTTGATCCCGGCGCTGGACGCGGCGCGCTTGCCGCTGCGGGGGATGACCGTGTGCACCCCGTTCAAGGAGCCCGTGCTCGACCTCGTCGAGCGCACGACCGCGGCCGCGATCCACTGCGGCGCTGGAAATATCGTCTGGCGCGAGGGTCACGAGTGGGTGGCAGATGCCACGGATGTCTGCGTCGTGTCTGCCCTGGCCGCGATGGGCGTCGAGCTGAACGGTCGGCGAGCCGCGGTGGTGGGCTGTGGCGCCGCCGGGCGAAACCTCGCCGCCGCGCTGACCCGGCTGGGAGCCGAGGTCGTCCTGGTCAACCGCAGCGAGGACCGTGGGCGGTTCGCCGCGCAGCTGCTCGGATTGCCATTCGTGCCGCTCGCCGAGTTTTCGCCGGCGGGCTTCTCGCTGCTCGTGCATGCCACGCCGGTGACCGATCGGGCCCTGGTTTCACTCGCCGGCCTGGTCAGCGATGCCGCGGTGCTCGAGATGGTGCCTGCGCACACGACCACACCGCTGATCGCGGAGGCCCGCGCCCGCGGGCTGCTCACGGTCGACGGCTGGCAAGTGCTCGCGATCGAAGGGGCCCTGCACCTCCAGCTCATGACCGGCGCGGTGATGCCGCCGAACGCGATGCTCGACCTGCGCGCCCCCTTGCGGGTGGTCGACCCCTCATTGACGGAGGAATCCTGATGACGAGCTCGTATCCGAACCTGGCGCTGTCCGCTGGCAAACCACTCCAGATCTCCCCGCTGTGCGGAGACTGGTTGAACGCGGATCGCGGCGTCCCCGGCATGCTCGGGGTGACCTTGACCGAGCAGGAAGGCAGCCTCTGGGTGCGCGGGCTGGGCATGGCGAAGCCGGTCGGGTACGCCTGGCCCCGGGTCCGTACGCCGAGCTTTGCGCCTGATCCGGCATCGCGTCAGGCCTGGGGCTTCCTGGTCGACTACGACTTCGGATTCATGCGGACCCTCATTGCGGGCTACTACAAGACCAGCGTCCTGGTCGCGACGACCTACAATACCTTCCATGACGGCAGCGAGCGGACGCCGTACTGGACCCGCGAGTTCTTCCACCGCCGCATGCTGGCCGAGCCCCCGACGACGGCGGTCCCCCGCGGGGTCACCCGCGACCGCGACCGGAGCCAGGGCACGACACACGGGCGCGTCGATCCGGCCCCGATGATCGGTCGCTGGGTCAACTTCGACCGCGAGGCTCCGGATATCACCGGGGTCACCGTGCGGGCCGACGGCGACCGGCTCGCGGTCTCGGTCGACCAGGCCGATCGCGGCGCGGTTCGCCACTGGCCGGCGCTGCCGGGTGTTGCGCTGGCCGAGCGCACCCATGGTGGGTCGGCGATTGGCTTTCTCGCCCTGGGTGACCTGTTCGCCGAGCCAGGCGATGGGCCGCACTGCGGCGCGCTGTGTGCGTACCTGAACCGGGGGCTGCTCACGATCGACACGTATGTCACGGACATTCGTAAAGCGGCCAACGTGATGACCCGTGTCCACCTCCACCTGGCCGAGGGAGCCACTGTATGACCACGCTCGAGATCCTGCTCGGCGATTGTTCCACCGCCGTCCGTGACGCGCTGGGCAAGGTCGCCCGGCTGGCCGATGAGGCACTGCGCGCGCGGGCCGACGAGTACGATCGGACCGCCACGTTCCCGAAGTCGAGCTTCGAGGCCCTGTTCGGCGCGGGCCTGCTCGGGGCGACGATCCCGGTCGAGGCCGGCGGGCTCGGGTTCGGTCATCACCGCGGCAACACGTTCCCGCTGTGGATGATGACCAAGCTGATCGCCAAGGCTGACCTGTCGCTGGCGCGCTGCTGGGAGGGCCACACCAACTCGCTCGTGCTGATCGACGCGCTGGGCACGCCGCAGCAGAAGCAGCGCTGGTTCAGCGGTGTGCTCGAGCGCGGGGAGATCTGGGTCGGGTGGAGCGGCGAACCGAGCGCACCCAAGCCCGGCGAGCGGGCGCGGTTCGGCACCACGGTCACCCCCACGCTGGACGGCTGGGTCATCAACGGCAGCAAGGCGTTCGCCACCAGCGCCAGCGGCGCGACCCACGCCATCCTGCTGGTCAACACCGAGGGGCCGGGCGGCGCGCGCCACAGCCAGGGATCGCCCGAGGGGCTGCTCATGCTGGCCTGCGATCTCTCGGATCGCAGCATCTCGATCGATACCTCGTGGTGGGACCCGGTCGGCATGCGCGCCACCGCGAGCCACCTGGTCCGGTTCGAAAACACCTTCGTGTCGCGCGATTGCCTGATCGGCAAGCCCGGCAGCTACCTGCTCGAGCAGTGGCAGACCGCGTTCGTCCCGCACTACGCCGCGAGCTTCCTCGGCGCCGCCGAGGCGGCCTACGACTACGCCGTGAAGTACGTCAAGCACCAGGACAAGGTGAGCGACCCGTACATCCAGCACCGGATCGGCAGCATGGGCGTCAACGTGGACACCGCGCACCTCTGGCTGCACCACGTCGCCGGGCTGTGGGACCGAGGCCACCGGGAGGAGGCCGCCCTCGCCGGCGTCCGGGTGCGCCACCTGGTGGAGCACCTGGCCGAGCAGTCGGTGCATCACTGTATCCGCGCCTGCGGAGCGCGGTCGCTCATCCGGCCGAGCCCGGTCGAGCGCGTCCTGCGCGATCTGACGTTCTACCTCCGGCACGACAACGACGACCACGTGCTCGCGACCATCGGACGCGAGGTGCTGGGCGAGCGCCACGACGTCTCGTTCTACAAGCCCTGAGCTCTGCCCACCTGCAGCCGACGCCCTTCACACCCTTCACACCCTGCGAAGGCGATCCTCATGACCACCACACCGCCCACCTCCGAGCCCCTCACTCCCCCGCAACTTCGCTACATCGCGCAGTTCGTCGAGGAGTACACGGCCAGGACGCCGAGGTCGGCCGCGGCGCAGCGCGCGGCCTACCCGTTCCTCGCCGACCCGCGCTCGTCCGGGGGCCCCAAGGCTCCGCCGGCGATCCGCGAGTTCTGGAACGCCACCAAGCGCATGCGCTATCCGATCGTCGGCAAGCGCAGCGCAGGATCCCGTGGCCGGGACATCGACGGCAACGAGTACATCGACTTCGGCCTCGGGCTCGGCGTCTATCTGTTCGGCTACAGCCCGGATTTCATCGTGGAGGCGTTGCACCGCCGGATCGACACCGGCATGACCATGGGCTTTCAATCCGACGTGTGTCGCGACGTCGCCGAGGGGATCGCCCGCATGATCGGCATGGAGCGCGTCGCGTTTGCCAACACGGGCGCGGAGGCGGTCATGGTGGCGCTCCGGCTCGCCCGCGCCGCGACCGGCCGCAACAAGATCGTCGTGTTCGCCATCTCCTATCACGGCTCCTCCGACGCCACCATTCCGGGGCTCGGCATGTTGCTCGGCGTGACGCCCGGTGCCATCCAGGACACGATCATCCTGGAGTACGGCGCCGACGCGTCGTTGCAGCGCATCGCCGAGCTCGGCGATCAGCTCGCCGCCGTGATCGTCGAGCCCGTGCAGTCGCGCCAGCCCTGGCTCCAGCCGGCGGCCTTCCTCACCGAGCTCCGGCGCATCACCGCCGAGCACGGCACCGCGCTGATCTTCGACGAGGTCATGCAGGGGTTCCGGATCCACCAGGGCGGGTGCCAGGCGCACTTCGGCATCAGGGCCGACCTCGCGACCTACGGCAAGATCATCGGCGGCGGCCTGCCGATGGGCGCGATCGCCGGGAGCGCTCGGTTCATGGATCGGCTCGATGGCGGCGCGTGGAGCGACACCGAGGACTTGCCCGAGGTCGACAAGATCTGGTTCTCCGGCACCTTCACCAAGAATCCGTTGACCATGGCCAGCGCTCAGGCCGTCGTGGAGCGCCTCTCCCAAGAGGGCCCCGCGCTGCAAGAGCGCCTCAACCAGCGCGCCGGGACCCTGGTGGACCGGCTCTCGATCTGGATCCGCGAGCACCGCATGCCGATCTCGATCGCCCGCTTCGGCTCGATGTTCCGCTTCATGGGCTCGCCGCAGATGACCCTGCTCACCCACCACCTCGCGATGCGAGGCATCTACACCCAGGAGAACATGCTGTTCTTCGTCTCGGTCGCACATTCCGACAACGACTTGCTTGCGCTCGAGGAGGCGGTGAAAGACAGCCTGCTCACGATGCGCAAGGGCGGCTACTTCGCGTGAGTCGATGCGGATCCCTTCAAGAAAGGTGGGTCAAATGATGCGAGCTCGTTCGATGATCGGCCCTGGAGCGCTCTTGATTGCGCTCTTCGTTGCGTCGGCGGTCCTGCCGTCGTGCAAGGCGAGCTCTCGGGACAGCACGATCTCGGTCTTGTATGCGGGCTCCCTGGCCACGGCCATGGAGAACGGTCTCGGCGCTGGCTTTTCGAAGGCGACCGGATACGCATACAAAGGCGAAGCGCAAGGCTCGCTGGGGGGCGCGCGAATGATCCACGATCACCTGAGGAGCCCGGATATCTTCATCAGCGCCGATCCGACGGTCAACGAGACCGTGCTGATGGGCGACAAGAACGGGAACCTCGTGTCGTGGTTCGCGACGCTGGCCTCTTCGCAGCTGGTGCTCGCCTACAATCCGAAGAGCCGGTTCGCGGACAAGTTCCAGGCCGCGGCGGCCAACACGATTCCTTGGTACGAGGTCCTTCAGATCCCCGGCGTGCGTTTCGGGAGGGGCGATCCGACGACCGATCCGAAGGGATACCGGACGCTCTTCCTCTTTGATCTGGCAGGGAAACACTATCACAAGCCCGAGATCCCGCGCATGCTGGGAGATCCGCTGAACCCCGCCCAGGTGTTTCCCGAGATCGTGCTGCTGGCCCGCGTCGAGACCGGCCAGTTCGACGCTGGGGTATTTTACAAGCACGAGGTCGTCGCTCACCACTTGCCGTTCGTCACATTCCCACCCGAGATCAACCTGGGCGACCCGAAGTTCGCCAGGTCCTATGCGGAGTCCACCTACCAGATTCCGTCCGGCGAGCGGGTCAAGGGCGCTCCGATCATCTTCACGATCACGATTCCCAGGGCCGTGAGTCATCCGGCGGCTGCCGAGGCCTTTGTGCGATTCATGCTGTCGTCGCCCAAGCTCCTGGAGGAGTTCGGCTTCGGGATCATCGAGCACCAGGTGGGCGGCGATCGCGAGCAGATTCCGGCAGCCCTCCGCGGCCTTTGCCCGGGGACCTACAAGCCATGATGCAGCGCCCCAGGCCGACGTTCCTCGTCTTCGGCGTCCTGGGAGGCCTGCTGTTGTTGAACCTCGTGCTGCCGATCGTCAACCTGTTCGTCCAGGCCGACGGCGCCGGCTGGATGACGTCGTTGCGAGAGCAAGGCGCAGGCGATGCGCTGGTGGTCTCTGCGCTGTCCTCCGCGATCGCCGTGGTGATCATGACGCTGCTCGGCGTCCCGCTCGGATACCTGCTCGCGCGCGGGCGGCTCCCCTTCACGCGGCTCTGGATCGGCCTGGTGTTTCTGCCGATGGTGGTCCCGGACCTCGCGGGCGGAATCCTGCTCCTGCAGACGTTCGGGCCTTACGGGACGATCGGTCATCCGCTGGGCGCCTGGAACCTCGAGCTCACGAACAACCTGGCGGGGATCGTCCTGGCGCAGCTCTTCGTGTCGGCTCCGTTCGTCGTCGTATCGGCGCTGGCGGCGTTCGCCGGCGTCGATCCGAAGCTGGAGATGGCGGCGGCGACGCTGGGTGATTCGCAGTGGCATATCTTCTGGCGAATTTCACTCCCGCTCGCGTGGCCGGGGATCGCGGCGGGCATCACGCTCGCGTGGATCCGTGCGCTCGGCGAGTTCGGGGCGACACTGATCGTCGCCTACAACCCCCATACCCTGCCGGTCTACATGTGGGTGAATTTCGAAGCGAACGGCCTGAACGGAGCCTTGCCCGTGGCCTTCCTCCTCGTGCTCCTCGCGGGGGGGGCCGTTGCGATCTCCGCGCTGCTCAGCCGCGCCAGCGGTTACCGGGACACCGCGGCGGTGCTCGGTGACATGCACGGGAGGCTGACATGATCTCGGGGACGCGGAACGAGGCCGCTCGGCCTGTAACTTCCGATCAAAGGACGCTTCACGTCGAGGTATGCAAACGTCAGTCTCCGGGCCGCGAGTCGCGCTTTCAGCTCGAGGCAAAGCTCGCTGTATTCCCGGGCGTGACGGTGATCATCGGCCACTCCGGGGCGGGCAAGACGACGCTCCTGCACTGCATCGCGGGCCTGTCCATCCCCCAGGAAGGCCGCATTGCAATCGGCGATCGCGTGCTGTTTGATTCGCGGAAGAAGATCCGGCTCGAGCCGGCTCGGCGCGGGGTCGCTTTCGTATTTCAGGACCTGGCCCTGTTTCCGCACCTGTCGGTCGAGGAGAACGTCATGTACGGGCTCCGCCGGCTGGACGCGGCCGAGCGGAAGCGAAGGATGCGCGAGATCCTGGCGTCGTTTCAGATCGAGCACCTCGAAGGCCGGTTCCCGCGAGAGATCTCGGGCGGCGAGCAGCAGCGGGTCGCGCTGGCGCGCTCGCTGGTCACCGAGCCCTTGGTGCTGCTCCTGGATGAGCCGCTGTCGTCCCTCGACCCGCGCACGAAGGTCCTCATCATCGACGATCTGCGGCGGTGGAACAAGACGCGTCGCATCCCGATCCTGTATGTCACGCACGATCATGATGAATTGCTGGCGCTGGGCGATCGCGCGATCGTGCTGGAGCAAGGGCAGATCGTCATGGACGGGCCGCCACTCGACGTGATAACGAACCCACTTCGATCGGCCACAGCGCAAAAGCAGAGGTTCGAGAACGTCTTCGATGCCACCGTGGTCGAGCTTCGGGAGCAGGATGGCACCATGGTCTGTGAGCTCACCGGGACGTCGATCCGCGTCGAGGCTCCACTGGCACAGGTCGCCGTGGGTTCGGAGGTGTGCGTTGGAATTCGCGCCGACGAGATCCTCATGGCGTCTTCACCGCCGGCCGTCCTCGGCGATTGCAACGTGATCCACGGCAAGATCACGCGGGTCGAGCGGAACGGCGCGATGGTCAAGGCCCGGGTGAACTGCGGCGCCGAATTGCGCGTTCATCTGGCCGCGCGATCGATCGAGCCTCACGGACTCGACACGTCGGCGGACATCTGGCTGATGATCAGGACCCGGGCGTGCCATGTGCTCCGATCCAGCCTGTTCGAGGCCTTGCAGCGGCTCTTTGTCTTCGTGTGCCAGGGAAATACGATTCGCTCGCCGATCGCCCAGGCGATCTGCAACACCGAGATCGCCGCCCGGCTCGGCGTGCCGCCGGAGTCATTGGACCTGTTTGGCATCAAGGCGGTGAGTGCCGGCTTGACGGCCCAGCCGGGGACGCCCCTCGCCGCCGAGGCGGAGCAGGCGCTGGGAGCGATCGGGATGCCGGCGCTCGAGCACAGGTCTCGCAATCTGACGCATGCCATGGTCCAGAGGGCGGAGGTCATCTTCTGTATGACCGAGAAGCAGCGCACCGAAGTGACCGCGAGATTTCCAGAGGCCATGGTGAAGACGTACTGCCTGCACCCCAGGGCTGACGTCAGTTTTCCTCATGATGCGAAATCGATCGATGCATTCTCCGACATGGCCCGGGAGATTCAAGGGCTGATCGGACAGCAGCTCGACGGCCTCGGTGTTTCTCGTTCCACAAGCCCCGGGTAAGCTCCACCCGCGCCCGCCGCTGGCGCCGCTGAGCCGGGAGAGAGGGCGGTCACTTCAGGTCGATCGAGCCGGTCATCGTACCGTCGACCAGGAAGAAGAGCTGCGCGCCGGCCGGCATGGGATCGGGACACGTGAGGTTCGTGTCGAAGTCCCCGTCGTTCGAGTCGTAGTCGGCAGTCACCTTGGTCGAGCCGTCCGCGGTCGCGAGGCCGACCCAGCCGACGATCGAAGACGGCTTGCCGCCGGCGGTCGGCTTCACGACGATGTCGGTCTCCACGCCTGCCGTGCACGCAGGGCCGTCGCGGAAGATGTGGAACGAGTACTGGCCGACGGTGGTATTGCCGATACTGGTCTGGTCCTTGGAGGAGCAGCCGCACAGCGTGGCTCCGATGATCAGAAATAGGCTCGTCTGCGTCATGCCCGAATGCAATTCGCATGCGACGTGCCACTGACGTTTGCCGTGGTGCCTGGGCGATGATTCGCTGTCGGTTACAGCAGCGCCGGGCCGCGGACCGGGTCGCCCTCGGCGAACCGGGTCGGGCGCAGCGCGTGGACATCGAGCGAGCGCGCCACGCCGTGCGCGGCGAACTCGGCGGCGAGCAGGCCGAGCGCCGGGGCGTGCATCACACCGTGGCCGGAGTTGCCGTTGACGAGCAGGAGGTTGGGACAGCCCGGCGCCCAGCCGAGGATCGCGTGGTGGTCGGGCGACATCTCGTAGAGGCCGGCCCAGGCGCGCGGGCGATCGAGGGCGACGCCGCGCAGCGCGGGGACGCGGACCGGCGCAGCGGCGGCGACGCTGTCGAGCCAGGCCGGATCGACGCGGTCGCTCCACGGGTCGTCGGGATCGCCGGGAGTGGGCTGGAGCAGCAGGACGCGGCCGTCGCGGACGCGGAGATGGAAGCCGTCGATCCAGATCGTCATCGGGAAGTCGGCGGGCAGGGCGTCGGTGGGCTCGGTGATCGCGACCTGGCGGCGGAGCGGCACGACCGGCAGGTCGACGCCGGCGAGCTGGGCGACGGAGCCGGCCCAGGGGCCGGCGGCGTTGACGGCGATCGCGGCCGGGTAGCGGGCGCGCGGCGTGGCGACCGCGGTGATCCGGCCCGCGGGATCGCGGTCGACGGCGACCGCCGGCTCGCCCCAGCGCAGCGCGACGCCGAGCCGCTCGGCGGCGGCGAGGTAGCCGCGCAGGATCTCGGTCGGCCGCATCACGCCGTCGCTCGGGCACCACGCGGCGCCGAGCACGCCGTCGAGCGCGATGAAGCGGTTGATCGCCGGGACGTTGGCCGTGGTGAGCAGGACGGCGTCGTCGAGGCCCTCGCGGCGCTGCAGCCGGTTGGCGGCGCGGAGCTCGTCGAGGGCGGCCTCGCTGGTCGCGAGCCACAGGTAGCCGACCGGCTGGAACCCGGGGTCGACGCCGGTGTCGTCCCGGAACCGGAGCAGGTGGGGGCGGGCGAGCAGCGACAGCCGGACGTTGATCGCGGTGGCGTACTGGGCGCGGAACCCGCCGGTGGCGCGCGCGGTGCTGCCGGTGCCGGGCGCGGCGCCGCGATCGACGACGGTGACCCGCAGGCCGGCGCGCGCGAGGTGGACGGCGACGCTGGCGCCGATCACGCCGGCACCGATCACGACCGCATCGGGGTGGCTCACGGCGCGAACATCGCGCGGTTCGCAGCGCGGCGCTACTGCACCGCGACCAGCCAGAGCTGGGCGCCCTGGATCGGGGTCGAGGTCCAGGTGATGCTGTAGGTGCCGGCGGTGGAGACGTTCTTGACCGCGACGGCGCACTGGACGAACGAGTCGATCTCGAACGCGTTGCTATCGATCAGCGAGAAGCCGTTGCCCGGCGTGGCACTCTGCGGGGTGCCGGGGAAGCCGTCGCCCCACCAGAACGCCACCAGGGTCGCCGGGCCGGTGGTGGTGACACTGCGGCTGGCGACCGGGACCGGATCCCTGGCCTGGACGATCTCGTTCCACTGCTGGTCCTGGATCCGGGATCCCTCGACGACCTCGACCGCGGCGATCGTGATCTCGTCGAGCTGGCCCTTGGTGTTCTGGCCGGCGCCGGTGGTGACCTGGAAGGCGGAGGCGCCGTGCGCGTTCGCGAAGGTGTAGAGCGCCGTGCCAGAGTCGGGGAAGGCGGGCTCGTACGCGTGCGGGCCCTGGATCTGATACGGAGCATTCCCCGCGGTGTCGGTCACGGTGGTGGCGAACTTGTCGATGTCGCCGCGGCCGACGCTGACGACGATCGTGCTGCCCGAGGCGGCGGTGGTCAGCTTCGGCGTCGAGATCGAGGCGATGGTCTCGGGGTACCTGGGATCGGCGAGCTTGTAGTAGGCGAGGCCGTGCGCGGCGGCGCCCGGCGTGCCGGGCATGTGCGGGGGGACGTCGCCCGGGCCGTCGGTCGGCGCGGCGTCGAACGGCTGGGGACCGGTGCCATCGGGCGTCGCCGGCGACTTGCCGCAGCCGCCCAGCAGCAGGGCACCGGACACCGCGCACAGGACATCCACTCTCATCGGCCGCTCCTCATCACATCGCGTCGGCGCCGGCCTGGCTGTTGCGCTGCGCCGGGGCGTACGGGAGGCCGGTGTCGCGGAAGCTGCGGCCGAGCGCCCGCCAGACCGCGTTCTTGGCCGTCGTGTAGCCGGCGATCATGGCGCGCTTGACGCGATCGCGGCCGGGCGAGGTGCCGACCGGGCGAGGCTCGATGCCGAGCCGCCGCATCCGGGCGTTGCCGCGGTAGAGCAGCTCGCGCTGGCGGGTGGCATCGGTGTAGTAGGTGAAGCTCATGGTGATCGACGGACCGTCGCCGTTCTCGACCATGTGGGGGGTGGTCGAGGGCATGTAGCCGCCGAGGCCGGGCTCGAGGTCGAACACGCGGGCGCGCGGGCGCCACGCCTCGCTCCACACCACGAGCTCGCGCGAGTGCCGGTCGTGGAACAGCTCCTGGGCGCGCTCGGAGACGACCTCGCGGTCGAACGGATCCCAGGTGTAGAGCCGCTTCGTGCCGCGGATCTGGAGGATGAAGTTGTGCTCGTGATCCATGTGGAACGGGGTCACGGTGTTGGGCGACGAGACGAAGATCCAGCCCGCGCGGTAGCACATGCCGGGATCGTGGCGCTCGACGGTCGGCTTGACCTCGTCGAGCACCTCGTCGATGAGCGCGCGGTAGATCGGATCGGCCTGGACGTTGAGCAGCGACATCCAGGCACCGGCGCGCTCGATGTCGGCGAGCGTGGTGGCCGCGTCGCGTCCGTTGGGGTGCAGGCTGGGCGCATCGGCGAAGCTGGTGCCCGCGGTCGCCGCGCTGGTGTGGGTGCGGACCAGCTTGCGCTGCTGCTGGCGGCGGCCGAGCTCGACCAGCGCGTCGATCTGGAGCAGCGGGTGATCGATCAGCGCGTGGGTCACCGCCTGGATCTTCCAGGGCTCGAAGCGGGCGGGTTCGATCTGGATGCGAGGAGCCGGCATGGGCCTACATCATACAAGCGTGACGGCCGCGGGCGTCACGGCTTCGGCATCCGCCGGGTGGGCGAAATCGCACGGGGGCGTCGCCGGGCCGGGCAGTCAAGGGCAGGTCTCCTCGATGCGGCCGACGATCGCCCGCACGATGTCCATCGGGACGGTCATCGCGTTGAGCGCGGCATCGGCGTTCCACGCCGGGCTGTCCGCCATCTCCACCCAGCGCGTCCACGCCGGCAGCCGCGGCCGCAGCCGCTCCAGCTCGGGCGTCATCCGCGTGGTGAGCACGGTGAGCTGCTCGGCGGCCGGCAGGGTCACCGAGAGATCGATCTCCGCGATCTGGCCGCCCAGCGCCTGGCCGACCGGCGTGCCGATCGCCTCGACCGGCATGCCGTCGGCGGCGAGCTCCAGCCGGTCGACCCAGCCGTCGCCGATCTCCTCGCGCATGTAGACGCGGTGCTGCTGCGCGAGCTCGCGGATGTAGGCCGCGCCGTCGACGATCGGATCCCACAGCACCAGGTGGCGCAGCCGCAGATCGCCGCGCGCACCGGCCAGCGTCGCGAGCGTCGCGCCGAACCGCAGACCGACCACCGCGAGCCGGGCCGCGCCGGACGCCGACCTCAGCCGGTCGGCCGCGATCGCGACGTCGCCGACCCACGCGTCGACGGTGGCCGCCTGGCTGTCGCCGAGCGAGTCGCCGGTCCCCGAGTAGTCGAACCGCAGCGCGGCGTACCCCGCGCGCTCGAGCTGGGTCGCCAGGACGCGGAACATGCGATGTGCTCGAGAGGCTTCTTCACCGAACGGATTACACAACAGCACGGCGGTGCTGCGCGGCCGCAGTCGCTGTGGACGGTGGAGCGCGCCGAGCAACTGGTGCTGCGCGCCGAAGTACTCTATTCGCACCCCCGACAACGCGAATCAGTTTACAATTGCGTCCTCCATGACCGCAACCCGTGGGTGGCAAGGACATCCGATGGCCGACCCGCGTGTTCGCGACGAGGTTCTCACGTTCGGCGAGGACGAGCGGCTCGTCGGGATCGTAAGCCATCCGTCCGGAGGCGAGCGGATTGCGCGCGGCGCAACACTGGCACCGGGGACACTTGACCCCGGCTTGATCCTGCTCAACGCGGGCGTGCTTCATCGCGTGGGGCCGCATCGTCTGCACGTCGCCCTGGCGCGCCGGCTCGCGGGCGGGGGGATCACCGGCCTGCGGCTCGACCTCGGCGGGATCGGCGACAGCGTGGCGTCGCCCGACGCTGCAAATTTTCGCGAGAGCGCGGTCGCCGATACCCGGCTGGCGATGACGACCATGACCGAGATGTTTGGGATTCCACGCTTCGTGCTGTTCGGGATCTGCGCGGGAGCGGATAATTCCATCGCCACCGCGCTGGTCGACGACCGCGTGGCCGGGATCGTTCTGATCGATCCGCCGACCCACGCCACGCGGCGGAGCCGGCTCCGCTATCTCTACACCCGGGTGGCAAAGCGCGGAAGGCCGCAGGACGTCGTCCGCTGGGGGTTCAAGGCCGCGGGGCGCGGGCTGCAGCATGCCATCGCGCAGATCCGCGGGGGCCACGACCCCGAGCGGGCCAGCGGCAAGCGCGAGGCGCCGCCGCTGCCGGTCTACCGCGAGCAGTGGACCCAGCTGGTCGAGCGCGGCGTCCGGATCCTGGCGATCTTCTCCGGCATCCATGGCGCGGGCTACAACCACCCCGACCAGCTATTCGAGTGGTTCCCGGCGCTGCGCGGCCAGATCGACCATGCGTATTTCTCCGATGCCAACCACACGTTCACGGAGCTCGCCGTCCAGGTCGAGCTGGTCGACACCGTGACGCGCTGGATGGCGAAGAACTTCGGCTGAGCGATGTCGATCGCCCGGCAAGCCGCGCACGGCGTGGCATGGAACATGGCGTGGGGCATCTCGACCCGCGTGCTCACGCTGGTCGGGCAGGTCGTGCTCGCGCGCTACCTCCTGCCCGCCGACGTCGGCGAGACCAGCACCGCCGCGATCGCCGTGCTGGCCGCCAACGCGTTCACCGCGTTCTCGTTCGGCCAGTACCTGATCACCAAGCGCGCGTCGGCCGAGGTCGCGTTCCAGGCCTGGGTCGTCCACGTCGCGCTCGGACTCGTCGCGCTGGCGGTGGTCTTGCCGCTGCGCGGTCCGCTGTGCAGCCTGTTCGGCACGCCCGGGGCAGACCGCTACGTGCTCGGGTTCGCGATCTCGTACCTGATCATCGATCGCCTGCGCTACGTCCCCGAGCGCCTGCTGATGCGCTCGCTGCGGTTCCGCGCGCTGGCCACGATCAACGGGCTCGGTGAGATCGCGTTCATCACGGCGTCGCTGGCCACCGTCCGGGCGTGGAACGCCTACGCGCTGGTGTTCGGGGCGATCGTCAAGTCGCTGGTCACCTCGGTGCTGTTCCTGGTCGTGGCGCCGCGGTCGGAGTGGCTGGTGCGCGCGCGGCTGCGCCTCGCCGACATCCGCGACCTCGTGACCTACGGCCTGCCGATCATGATCGCGATCGTCACCGACAACGCCACCAAGCGGTGGGACAACCTCGTGGTCGCCCGGCTGTTCGGCGCCAGCGTGGTCGGGTCCTACAACCAGGCCTACAACCTCGCCGACACGCCGATCAGCTACTTCGCGGAGCACATCGGCGAGGTCCTGATGCCGTCGTTCTCGCGTATGGCGCCCGAGCAGCGCGACCGCGCGGCGGTGGTCGCGGCATCGGTGATGAGCCTGGCGGTGACGCCGCTCGGCGTCGGGCTGAGCGCGGTCGCGCCGACCGCGGTCACCAGGTTCTTCAACGCCGACTGGCAGCAGTGGATGACGCCGATGCTCGTGATCCTCAGCGCCGCGTTCGTGTTCCGGCCGATGACGTGGTCGGTGATCGCGTACGTCCAGGCGGTGCAGCGCACCCGCATCGTCATGCTGTCGAGCGTGTTCCGCGCGATCGTGGTCCTGTCCGGGGTCGGGGTGGGCGGCTACGCGGGCGGCCCGAACTGGGCGTGCGTCGGCGGCGGGATCGGCTTCGCCGTGGTCTGCGTCGCCACGATCGTCGCCGCCGGTCGGGTCACGGCGCTGCCCGTGGGCGCCTACCTGCGCGCGGTCGCGCGGCCGCTCTTGCCGTGCGCGCCGATGTACCTGGCTGTGCTCGGCGTGGCGCGCGAGCTCGCCGCCGCCGGAGTCCCACTGCTGGCCTCGCTGGTCGTGCAGATCGCGGTCGGCGCGATCGTGTACGTCGCCGCCGCCTTCGTCCTGGTCCGGCCCGCGGTCAACGAGCTGTTGCGGATCGCCCGCGAGGCGCTCCGCCGGCGCCGGTGAGTCACCGGCACGCGCGCGGCCGGGCGTTGCCGTAGGCCGTGGTGCCGTCGCGCAGGACCAGCCCCATGCACACCCCGGCGACCGCGTCGTCGAGCCGGTCGAGCGGGAACATGTCGTCGATCGTCATGCGGTCCTGGACCCAGTCGCTGCACGGCTGGCAGAACTCGGTGAGCTCGAGCCGGAGCTCGTCGTCGAGCAGCTTGACGTCGCGCCCGGGGCGC
>DATAPF010000639.1:0-1933 GCA_036265355.1 Kofleriaceae bacterium
CATCCCTCCCTGCGCCCCGGATGCGGTAGCCTGGTCCATCGCCAGTGGGGGCGATCATGGGGCGCACGGCCCCGGACGGAGGGGTACAGACATGCCAGGTCTTCTCGTGAACGGGAAAGAGATTCCGGTCGAGGGTCTTTCGATCATCAATCCGAACGACGCTGCGTGGTGCCGGCTCGATCCCAAGGATTGCCGGCAGCGGCCGACGCCGTGGGTGCGGCAGGTCATCCTGCACACCACCAAGGGCGACTCGCCGCAGACCGTGCTGCCGGGCAAGGGCCCCGGCGGCAGGGCCAGGTTCACCGCGGAGTTCTGGCGCGGCGATCCGACGCCGTCCGCCGCGCACATCGTGATCGACAACGACGGCACGGTCGCGTGCCTGTGCGATCTCGCGACGACGGAGAGCTATCACGCGACGGTCAGCAACCCGTGGTCGATCGGCATCGAGATGTACCAGGAGACCGGCAACGGCATCCACGAGGCGGTGTTCGACAGCGCGGTCAAGCTGGTCCCGGCGCTGTGTCGGATCTTCGGCATCCAGTTCCAGATCCCCAGCGCCGCCTACAAGAACCAGCCGCTGCGCCGGATGACCGCGGGCGGCGAGCACTGCGTCGGCGTGTTCGGGCACCGCGACAACACCGATCGCCGGGGCCACGGCGATCCGGGCGACGAGATCTTCGCGCGGCTCGCCGCCGCGGGCGCCGAGCGGTTCGATCACGACGCGGAGGAGGACCTCGCGGCCTGGAAGAGCCGGCAGCACGATCTGGTCGCCGCCGGCGCCAACGTCGAGGTCGACGGCGTGCCCGGCCCGGCGACCTGCACGGCGCTCAGGTGCCCGCAGCGCCCCGACGGCATCTGGACGCTGGGTTGATCCGCCCGGCGGCGGCTACCCGGGCGCGCCCCCCGCGCCGCCGCCGTGATCATCGCCATCCCCGCCGCTGACGCCGCCGCCCGCTCGCTCCGGCTTGTCGGGCGCCTCGCTGGCGAGCGACTCGACGGACTCCTGCCCGGCGACCAGGCGCTGGGCGAGCCGGGCCGGCCGGGCGAGCTCGCCGCTCGCGAGCCGGATCGCGAACGGCACCGGCATCTCCGGCACGTCGATCCAGCGCCCGCCGCGCGGCCGCGACAGCTCTCCCGCGAGCGCCGTCAGCTCGAACACCGCCGTCCAGTACATCGCCGGGTGGGCGTCGACGTCGAGCGGCGCCTTGCGCCGCCGTTCCTCGGTCTTGTGCAGCGCCGCCGGTATCGTCACCGCCGGTCCGATGCTGGTCCGCACGTGGTGCGCGAGCTCGGAGAACGCCAGGTCGATCGTCGACGACACCGACGCCGGCGCCGCCGGCACCGCGATCCGATCACCCGCCCCGTTGGTGACGTGCGCGCCGGCGCGCGTGATCGCGTCGACCAGGAACATCGGCGGCGAGCTCGCGGCCGCGTAGCGCACCTCGCCGCTGCTGCGGTAGCGCAGCTCCAGCACGCGGCGCGCGTCGAGGATCCGCGCGATCGCGATCAGCGTCGACAGGCTCGGGACCCGCGCCATCGCCGCGGCATTGCGCTCGTCCTCGACCAGCACGATCGCCCCACCTCCAGGCTGCGGCCGGATCCGGTCGATCTTGTCGACGCGCGCCCACACCTGGCAAGCATATCCGATGGCGCGCAGAGCGCCAGCGGAGGGATGAGGCTGCCCGGAAGCCATCGCTGACTGGACTGCTATCAGCGACGTCGTGCAGCCGGTGTGTCACCTCGCCGCTTGTTTTCTGACGGCAGCCGCGATCAACGGCGCCTTGCCGGCCAGACCGTCGAGCGTCAGCTCTCCGACCTGATACATCCGGTACCACTCCCGGCGCTGTCGCACGACGCGCTCGTCGTGACCGAGATGGAGCCGAACCAGCATGCGCTCGCTGTGATCCGCCGCGCGCCGAGCGACGCGTAGAGG
>DATAPF010000640.1:0-14410 GCA_036265355.1 Kofleriaceae bacterium
CCCCCCCCCCCCCCCCCCCCCCCCCCCCCCCCCCCCCCCCCCCCCCCCCCCCCCCCCCCCCCCCCCCCCCCCCCCCGGGATCGACGGATTGCGTTCCATGGGGGTCCTTTCAGGCCGTGGCGGTCTTCCCGGCCGGCGGGCGGGCGCGGAACGCCGCGAAGCGCTCCAGCGCGTCCCGGGGCACGGGCGCGTCCGGGGTGTAGTCCTCGACCAGGTACGACCGGCGGATCAGCGCGCGCGCCGCATCGAGCGACGGCAGGACGCCGAGGCCGATCAGCTGGACGCAGGCGTTGCCGAGCGCCGAGGTCTCGACCGGCCCGGCCCGCACCGGCACCTCGCAGGCATCGGCAGCGAGCTGGTTGAGCAGCCGGTTCTGCGAGCCGCCGCCGACGATGTGGATCCGCGACACCGGGCGACCGCGCAGCGCGGCCAGTTCGCCGGCCACGGCGCGGTACGACAGCGCCAGGCTGTCGAACACCGCGCGCACCAGCGCACCGGGGGTCTCGGGGCGCGGCTGACCGGTCCCGGCGCAGAACGCCGCGATCGCCTGCACCATGCTCGCCGGATGAAACAGGCCCGGATCATCGGGATCGATCAGCGAGCGCCAGGGCGCCGCCGCACGCGCCGCGTCGACCAGATCGCCATGCCCCTCGCCGCCCAGCTCCTGGCGGATCCGCTCGACGATCCCCAGGCCCATGATGTTCTTCAGCACGCGGTAGCGCCGCTCGACCCCGCCCTCGTTGGTGACGTTCATGCGCCTCGCCGCGTCGCTGGCGAACGGGACCCGGCTCTCGATCCCCATCAGCGACCAGGTGCCCGAGCTGAGGAAGACCTCGCCGTCTCCGTCGAGCGGGATCGCCGCCACCGATGACGCCGTGTCGTGCGTGGCCGGTGCGATCACCTTCACCGCGCTGCCACCGCCCGACGAGGTCATCTCCCCCAGCACCGTGGCAGGCTCCACCGGGCGGCCGAGCAGCGCGCGGGAGATCCCGGCGAGGGCCAGCAGGTCCTCGTCCCAGTCGTCGGATCGGAGGTCCCAGAGCTGGGTGGTCGTCGCGTTGGTGTACTCGTTGGCCGCCACGCCGCACAGCCGGAAGTGAACGTAGTCGGGCAACAGGAGCAGCCGGCGTGCCCGCGCCAGCCACGCCGGCTCGCGCGCCGCGGTGGCGACGAGCTGGTAGAGCGTGTTGAACCGCTGGAACTGGATCCCGGTGCGCCGGTAGATCTCGCTCGCCGGCATGCGGGCGAGTGCGTCGGCCATCGCGCCCTGCGTGCGCGGATCGCGGTACGAGACCGCAGGCGCCGTCTGCCGCGCGGCGCCGTCGAGCAGCACGAAGTCGACGCCCCACGAGTCGACGCCCACGCTGGCCAGCGGTGCATCGCGCTGGGCCAGGTGAAGCCCGCCCCGGACCTGCGCCTCGACGGCCTCCAGGTCCCAGCACAGATACCCGCTGGCATCGCGGACCAGCGGGGTCTCGAACCGCGACATCTCCCGGAGCGACATGCGGTCACCGTCGGTGTCGGCGATGAACACCCGGCAACTGCTCGCCCCCAGGTCGATCGCAGCACAGGTCGCGGTGGCCATGCTCCCTTCGAGCCGGTCCACATCTCGGGCCGGCCGGAGCAGCCTACGCTGGGCACCCACCCACCACCTTCGGGTTTCGGACAGCGCTGGCCGGCCGCCCGGCGCGAATTCGAAGGCTGGTGCCGCCGATTCAGACCAGATCGTCGAGAGCGTCCTGCACGCCGAGCTGGCGCAGGTACGTGTAAGACACCGCGCTCAAGGCCTGCTGCGGGGGTGTCAGAGGGTTCACGAGGACCTGCAGCTCACCATTGCGGGTAACCAGCACGTCGAGGACATCGATCTCCCCGGTCCTGGCATTCGCGCCGGTCGGCACGTTGGTGACGTAGATCGCGCCCGAGGGCACCTCGGGGTGGTCCGGGTCGTGCGGGTCGGCGCTGGAGCCGTAGAAGGCGTGGGTGATCCCGGACTCCACGGAGGCGTACACCTGAGCGAGCGCCAGACCGCCGTCGTGCCCGACGTTCAGCTGGTCGAGCACGGCGACGAGGGTCTTGTTCCCCGGCTCGGTGAAGCTCGGGCCCCAGACGAGCTCGAGCCGCAACCTGATGTCGATCACGAAGTTGGTGTCCGGGGCCAGGCCGTTGTCATGAAATCCTCGGAGGCGGAATCCGACGGAACGCGGAGTGCTGGCCCAGAACCCGTACTGCCAATCAGAAACACCGGTCAGCTCGATTCCCGGGCGCAGCGCCACATTGTTCGGGTCTGCCTGGAACTGCGCATTCAGCCGCGCACCGAACAGCGTGCCGAGCTGCGCATAGCTCAGCAGCGCCGGCGCTGCTGCTCGACCGAGGGTCTCGGCCGGAGCCTGCAACGCCATCGGGACGGGCAGGCCACCACGGGAGTCGCCGGCGATCAGCCCGTGCTCGAACCGGCACCACTCGATGAGCGGTGAAGGCCCGAGCAGGAGCATCCGGTGCTGATCCTGCACCGGGTAGCCGAGCGGACCGAGCTCCCACCCCGACGCCGCCCATCGGTCGCGAACCGTGCCTCGCACCATCATCGGTCCCGTGCGCGGCGACCAGTAGATCGATCCGCGCTCGAAGTGGTTGAACTTCCCGACGCCGTCTGGCGACGGGCTCTCGTCGGTCATGGGCAAACCCAGCGGGCCCGCGGCCCCACCCAGAGCGTTGTACTTTGCGCGGATTTCCCCATGCACCTCGAAGGCCGGCTTACTGGGCGGCGGCATAGATGTCGTTCCTTTCGTAGCGACCGACATAACCGCCGGGGACGGTGTCGATGGGAATCGCCTTGGCCTGTGCGCCGTAGCCCAGGGTCACCGCTTTCGCCTGGATCGCCTCGACCGCGCGCAAGTAGTCCAGGTAGTCGGAGACGCCGCCATGCTGGTCGACGGCGAACGCGCCGTCTTGAATAAACCGGTCCAGGCCCGCCTTCGATCTGCCCGCACTGTCCTGAACTCGATCCCCGATCGCGAATACGCTCGCGCGGTCGAACCCAGGGTGCGCCATGGCATTGAACTGGTCGCCGGCCGCCACCACCGACTGCCGGGTCACCGTGACCAGCGGCCGCAGCGTGGCGGGCGCCGCCGGCGGCGGCATTCCGCGCACGTGACCGGGCACTGGCTGGGCGACATCACGCGCTTGCTTGACGAACGGGTACACGTCCCCGGCAGTGACGTGCGCATCCTCGACGGCTGCGTCCTCCGATTGCTTCTTGTCGGACATTCCTTGTTCCCCCGCGTTGTGTATTGACAGTACTCGGCGCTCTTGTATGCGGGCGCTACGGCGCCACGGTCGCGCCAGAGAATACCTGTTTGAAGTTCCACCCATTGCCGACCTTCTTGCCGTCGTTGAACGCCCACCGGAAGCTGCCGTCGGAGCGCCCGTCATGGCGGTACCACAGCAGGTCGTTGCTCCGGGTGATCGCGTAGATGACCCCGTCGCCGCCGGAGAATACCTGCTTGAAGTCCCACCCGTTGCCGACCTTCTTGCCGTCGTTGAACGCCCACCGGAAGCTGCCGTCGGAGCGCCCATCATGGCGGTACCACAGCAGGTCGTTGTTCCAGTTGATGGCGTAGATGACCCCATCGCCGCCGGAGAACACCTGCTTGAAGTCCCACCCGTTGCCGACCTTCTTGCCGTCGTTGAACGCCCACCGGACGCTGCCGTCCGAGCGCCCGTCGTGGCGGTACCATAGCAGGTCGTTGTTCTGGGCGATCGCGTAGATGACCCCATCGCCGCCGGAGAATACCTGCTTGAAGTCCCACCCGTTGCCGACCTTCTTGCCGTCGTTGAACGCCCACCGGAAGCTGCCGTCGGAGCGCCCATCGTGGCGGTACCACAGCAGGTCGTTGTTCTGGGCGATCGCGTAGATGATACCGCCCGCTTCAGTGGTGAGCGGCAGCCGGGATGTCGAGATAGGCGGGAACGTGCAACAATAGACCTTCGAACCGGTCACGCATGGTCTGCCGCTGCTGGAGCCGTCCGGTGGTGTTGCCGTGGTCTCGGAACCTGTGCATCGACCCCTGCAGAACGGGGCCGTGCCATCCCAGCGACACGTGGCGCGAGGCGTCTTGCAACACAGCGCCTTGGACCCGGTGACGCATGCCGCGCCGAAGCTGATCCGGCGGCCTGTTGCATTGTCAATGAGGTCCGGGTTGCTGCTCGCTCTCGTCTGCTCGCTTTCGCCGGAGCCGCATTCGCCGTTGCACAACGGAGCGGTCCCCCGCCATGTGCAGGTCTGAGCTGCGGCACGTCCGCTCCACGACAGGAGCAGGACGGACGCGAGCATGACACATACGAGGAATTTCGTGGAGCGCAGAATGGGTCCCTGCGATGGCGAGTGAGCGGTCACTGGACCGACGAGCTCGCCGGGTGCGAGCGGGCCCATGCGATCGCGCATGGCGTCACCTCCGGGCCATTCCTGTGCTGACTGTTCCACGATCGATCTGCTCATCACACTCATCACACTCCTCCTTTTCGGACTACTGAAGTTCGGTTTTGACTTCTGCTTCGTCATGGCACCAGACGATGCGCGAGTCGGATCTTCTTGACAGATCTCGCTGGCCCCGCCAGAGCTCGCCGGCGGGCAGCCGACCAGGCTGCCTCGACAATGCACGATGCCTGCCCGTCGCACGCGACCGTGCGGAGCGCCTGCCTGCGCTCACGGCTGTCGCGCGGTGCGTCGGTCCACCGGATCGGTCAGGTGAGTCTTGGGGGAGATCACGACAAACATGGAGTAGGCCAAACGCATCAGTCTGGAGGGCCCGATCGCCGCCAGGTCTGCAACCAGCTGGATATGCGTTCCGGCACGCACAGCTCGGGTCCGGTCTACTGCCCAACCAGCCTGAGGAATCTGCACTCCGGCGGATGCACGGTCACTCCCGGTCACAGGCAGCGCGATGTGACCTCCCACCGTGACACGCACCTGCACGAGGCCGGAGTCAGCACCAAAACCGTCGCCAGTCCCGGCCAACACGACGTCACCTTCCGCCAGTAACGGCCTTTCCCGGTCGATCGCGATGGCCGCTGGCAGGGGTGAGTAGCTCATGCTCGCCGGAGCAGCCGAGGCGATCGCTCGAACGTCCGCAGAGATCCAGCCGCCGCGCAGCTCGAACACCGGGTGCGACAGCGAGTCGCGCTTCCAATCTCCTTCGTCGGATCCCGGGAAGTCAAAGACAAGGGTACCGGTCTGGAGGATGAGCAGTGGACCTCCGCTCTCCAGCACCAGAGTGTCATGCAGATGGTCACGTACTGTGACGGTCATCTACCTGCCCTCCTTCGCCACCGAAAAGCTCACTGCACGGCTGGGGCAGGCCGCGCACGCGTCGCCCATTGACATTCCTGCTGAGATTTCATGCACCATCACACACCGCCTTCTTCATGGATCCTTGTTCGACTGTTTGACTTCGTCATTCAGACACCAGACGAAGCTCGAGCTGGATCTTCTCGCCTGGGCCCAGCCCGCGGGCGCAGGCGCAAGCGACGGACGGTTCGCGCCGCAGCGGCATGATCTCCCGGAGCACAGTGAGTGCGCCTGGGCCGTGGTCAGCGAGCCGCACTCGTTGCAGCCAGCCGAAGCGAGCCGGCGGAGGCGCGGTTATCCGAAGCGAACCAGGGCAGCCTCGAGGCCGTGGTTGCCGATCGTGACCCGCACGGCCCGCGCGACCTGCGAATGCAGCTGTGCGAGGACCACGAGAAGCTGGTCCGGAGGCTCGCCCGGTGGTCCCGACCTTGGCAGCGGGCTCGGTACCACGACCGGGCAGACGATGCAGTTGCCGCCTGCGTGGCTGCCGTCCGGTCCGCTCGCCGGTGCGGCCCCGGCCACGCCCGGCTGGAGCGGGACGTCGAGCGAATCGATCGGCGGAGCCGACATGATCAACGTGCCGCGCGGAGGCGCGCCGGGCGGGCCGAGCATACCGTCGTAGAGCTGCGCGATCGACTCCCGCGGTTCATGGATGCGCCAGCGCGCCGCACCGGCGACCGTGTCGACGACGACCGCAGTGAAATGGTAACCCACGACATCGACCATCGCGATCGACTGCGTGGGTGCACGCGCGTCGATCGGGAGCTCGAGCCAGTCGTTCAGCGCGATGTCCACGGCGGGGTCGAGCCTCGCGGTGGACAGCAGGAACAACCATCCAGGGGACGCGTGGCTTTGCACGCCTGGAGCAACATCTTTCACGGGCAGCGACGAGAGCGACATGGAGCCTCCGGGTGAGCGCAGGTCCGGCGTGATTGCCGGGCCGGCATCGGCACGAGCCGGTCAGTAAAACACCACGACGTGGCGCATCCATGACGCCGGATCCGCGCCGATCTTCTCGGCGCGAATGCGCGCCACTGCCGCCGCGGGAGTTGCACCCCGGGCGACCTCGGCGGTGACTGCGTCGAAGAACACCGCCGCGTCGCGGTCCGGGATCTCCGCGAGCGAGGCGATCACAGCGCGTGCGCCAGCCGCGCGGAAGGCGAGCGGCAATCCCCAGGCTTCGTGCTCGTACCGTGCCGCAGCACCGCCACCGCAATCCGCGAGCACGACGACCGGCGCGCCGGTCAGCTTGGCGGCGCGAATCGTCGCGGCACCGAGGGCCCAGCCATCCCGTCCCGGTGACAGCGCGAGCACCGGCGCATCGAGGCGATCGAGCCATGTGGCATGACTGTGGATCTCGACCAGGGTGGCATCCGAGATCGCGGCGAGGACGCGCTCGGGGGTCGCCGCCGGACCGGTGATCAGCTCGTCGGGCCCGTCGGAGGATGGCCATACCCGCGGCGCCAGCGGCGCGAGTCCTGCACTCGCGGGCGGGACCGGTTCGGCGATCACGACCTGGCGACGCCGGCCCGCGACCGGCGCCCGCGCGGGACCGAGGACGTAGTGCCACGGGGTCTGGACGTCGAGCACGGGGCCGATGCCGAGCCACGGTGGCAGCGCGAGCACGGCGACCTCATCGCAGCCGGCAAGCTGCAGTCTGATCGCCGGCGGAGCGAGCCACTCGATGGGTTCGGCCAGGTCGCGCTCGTACCGTCCGGTGAGCGTACCATCCGGACCCACCGCGACCGCCGCGAAGCGGAAGTCGTCGGCGCCGAACGCGAGCGCGCAGCGCGCGGGGACCGTCACGCCCAGGGCCCGCGCCACGACGGCGACCGCGTCTGCCCACTGCGCGCGCCGACCGGCGTCGGCGAACAGAGCACTGTCGACCGCGATGGTGGTCTTGTCGCGCAGCGATCCCTCGACGCGCCGCGCGGCCTCCACGACGCGCGCCATCCGCTCGCGCGCTGTGGGCTCGTCGTCGAGCGCGACCCACGCCGCGAGGTAATCGAAATACACTGCGTAACCTGCGAGCGCGGGCACGGCACGCGCCTGGGCGATCTCGGCGACCAGCGATCCACGATCGAGGACCGCGTGACCGGTGCGCAACAGGCGGACCAGCAGGGTCAGTTCGAGCGCCTCGGGTACGCGATCGCACTCAGGAGCGGTCGCGACCAGGGCGCGGGCGCGGGCGAGCAGATGGTTCCGGAACAGCATCTCCGCCGTGGCGTACGCGGCGTTGTGGACGCCGCATGCATCGAGCGCGCGCCCGGATTCTTCGTAGTACGCACCCGCCAGCGCGAACGCGTTGCCAAACCGTTCGGCGTCACCGGCGAGTGTCAGTGCCTGACTGCGCTGCGGCCATTCGCCGAGCTGGCGCGACATCGCGAGCGCCGTCAACGCGTGGCGCAAGGCATCGGTCGGTTGGTGGCGCTCGAGCGCGAGCCTGGCGAGATCCACATCGAGCTGCAGGCAGCGGTACGATGGCTCGCCGGCCGGACAGTGAGCCTGGATCGCCGCGAGGCGAGCTGCGTAGTCGTCGATCCGTCCCGCCGCCTGCGCCTGGTGCGCGCGCAGGAGATCGACGGCGCGCTCGAACCACGGATCGCCGGTCGCAGCGGCCAGCCGCTCGGCGGATGGGTTGCCGTCGAGGCGCTCGGTCACGATGCGCCCGCCGAGGATCAGATCGTCCGCTTTGGCGCGCGTGGCGAGGGCGAGCCAGCTCGTCCATGTCCGGTCGTCGATCGCCCCTCTGCGCCGGACGATCTCCTGGTATCCTGCCGACGCCGCGGCGCGCTCCGGAGACAGCTGCGCGCGCGCTTGCGCGATGTAGCGCCCGAGGTTGGAGCCGGCCCGGCCTTCGAGCGCTGCCGCGAGCGGGGCGAGCTCGTCGAGCCGCGCGCGCGTGGTGGCGGTGTGGAGCGCGTCGTGCAGCATCACCCGCGAGCGTGCCGGCACCTGGCGCGCCAGCGCCGGCGCCAGGGGTGGCCCTCCCTGGACCATCTCGAAACCGCGCTGCACAACATCGTTGAACGCGGTCCGCATGCGCTCGATGTCGTGCATCGCCGCCGCGCGCTCGCCTGCCTCGCGTGCCCATCCCGGATCACGCGATCGCTCGAGCGCGACCACGCGTTCGAACGCGGCCCCGGCCGAGAGATCGAGGCCGAGGCCGTGCAACGCGAGCGCGCGGTTCCACAGCGCCACGGTGTGGTCGGGTGCGACGTCGAGCACGCGCGCGGTCAGCTCGATCGCGAGGTCGAGCTGGCCGCGCAGCACGGCGAGACCGGCGCGATCTGCGTCGACCTCGGTCCCGGCCGGGCAGCGTCGATAGCGCTCGTCCGCACGCACCAGCTCGCCGGCGAGCACATAGGCCGTCGCCACGCCCTGGCAGTCGCCGGCGACGTCGAGCTGGGCGATGACCGTCGGGGGGATTGGCTCGCCCAGGTTCGCGCTGCTGCGCAGGGTGTCGTACGGCCGGTGTCTCGCCGCGAGGGCGTGCGACAGCCGGATCTCGATCCCGCGCGCCGGGGCCAGCGCCAGCGCGACCGGTTCACTCGTGGCCGAGGGCCGGGGCCTCACGACGAGCAGTGCGAGCGCCGCCGCGGCTGTGATCCCGAAGCCAGCGCCGACCCAGAAGACAGGGCGGTGCCGGCGTGGGCGCGGCGCGGGACCGGATGACCGCGAGCCCGACGTCGTGGGCGCGGACGGCGAGCTCGGCGTGGTGACGTCGCCCCGCGCGTCGTCGCGTCCGCTCGGCGCTGCGGCGGGTACCTCCTCCGCGCGGGCCCGGCGCGCAGCGGCACCGCTCTCGCGCAGTGCATCCTCGCGATCGCGGAGCTGGATCTCGGCGTGCAGGTCGCGCTGGCAGCGCGTGCACGTGGCGACGTGATCGAGGAACGCGTCCTCGGCCTCGCCATCGAGGGTGCCGTCGAGGTAGTCGCCGGCCCCCCCGTGGAGCGCGTGTTCCGCCGGCTGCTCCGCGCCGCGCAGCCCGTCCTCGCGATCGCGAAGCTGCACCTCGGCGTGGAGCTCGGCCTGGCACTCGGCACATCCGGCGACGTGGTCGAGCACCGCCGCTTCCTCGTCGGCGCGCAACGTGCCGTCGAGGTACGCGCTCACGCGGCCATGCGCGGTCATCGCGCCGTCCCGCTCCGTGACGCAATCGTGAGCAGGACGCGTAACCGCTTGCGCGCGCGGAACAGCCGGGTCCCGACCGTCGCCAGCGGAATCTGCTGCACCTCGGAGATCGCCACGTAGTCGCGGCCCTCGACGGCGAACATCCGATAGGTGTCGCGGACGTCATCGGGCAGCTGGTCGATCGCCCGGCACAGGTCGTCGGAGTCAACCTCGTTCCAGGGCGCGGGCTCGATCGGATCGGGCGTGGGCGCCTCGCTGACGAGCTGGACATGGTCAGGCCGCCGGCGCCGCTTGCGCGTCAGATCGATGAACGTGTTCGTGACGATCGTCAACAGCCAGGCGCGGATCCGCGTCGGATCTCTCACCTGGCTTCCGGTGCGAAATGCGCGCAGCAACGTATCCTGGACGACGTCGTCGGGATCGAAGTGCGATCGACAGAGCTGGATCGCTCGCGCGCGCAGCGCCGGGAGATGAAGCGCCACGAGGGCCTCGAAACGGCTACGCGCCGCACGATCCTCGCCGGACTCGCTCGCTTGCCGTGTCGCGATCGCAAGCGCAGATCCGTCCGTATGCTCTCCATCCGCCGTCACCGGGACGGGGACGTTATCATGATCGGTCTTTGATAGGACCTGAAGTCGCACCGACTGGACCCTTCCTTCATGGACCAGACGAGCGTCTCCGAGAACATTCGTGGGAATTCCACATTTGCCAGCGCAAAGACGTAAATGTGGTCCCTGCGTCGGTAACTACGTTTCCGTGACGGAGTGAAACACATGGACACGCGTGGAAACAGGTAACGTGTCGGAACTCGTAGATTCTGAGGTGTTTCGAGGTGGTCCGTTGCCGTCCGATCGTCGGCCGGACGCCGGACAACCGGCTCGCCCAAGTGGCCCGAGAGGGCGCTTTACCCTTTGATCCGCCGGTTCTCCGGGTCGTACAGCGGGCGCAGCGACACCCGCGCCGGGTAGCGATTGCCGGCGATCTCGACGTCCCAGCGCGCGGCGTCGAGGGCGCGCGGGTCGATCACGCCGCCGGGGACGCGATCGGCCTCGATCATCGCCAGGCCGACGGCGCCGCCCAGGGTGTGGCCGTACGACGCGGCGCGGATGTAGCCGCACGGGCGGTCGTCGCAGCGCACGATCTCGGCGTGGAACAGCAGCGGCTCGGGGTCGGTGACCAGGACCTGGACCAGCCGCCTGCGCAGCGGCCCGGCCGCCTTCTCGGCGAGCACGGCGTCCTTGCCGAGGAAGCCGCCCGGCTTGGCGAGGTCGACCGCGAAGCCGAGGCCGGCCTCGAGCACGGTGTCGGTGTTGTCGATGTCGTGGCCGTAGTCGCGATAGGCCTTCTCCATCCGCAGGCTGGCCAGCGCCTTGAGCCCGGCGTGGACCAGGCCGACGCGCTCGCCGGCGGCGACGATCCGATCGTAGACGTGCACCATCTGCTCGGCGGGGATGTACAGCTCGTAGCCGAGCTCGCCGAGGTAGGTGATCCGGATGCAGCGGACCTGCGCGAACCCGATGGCGAGGTCGCGCACGCCGCGAAACGGCAGCGCCGCGTCGGAGACGTCCGCGCTGGTCACCGCCTGGAGCAGCTCGCGCGACCGCGGGCCCTGGAGGTTGAGCTGGCCGTACGCAGCGGTGACGTCGGCGATGAACGCGTGGTGATCGGCGAGCTGGCGGCGCAGGTGGGTCAGCGCGTGGCGGTGGGCGGTGTCGGACGCGACGACCCAGAACTGGTCGTCGTCGAGCTTGGCGACGGTCAGGTCGGCCTGCAGCTTGCCGGCGGCGTCGAGCCACTGGGTGTAGGTGATGACGCCGGCCGGGCCGTCGACCCGGTTGGCGCTGACCCAGTCGAGCAGCCGCCCCGCGTCGCGGCCCTCGACCAGGAACTTGGACATGAACGACATGTCCATCGCGATCGCGCCGTCGCGGGCGGCGCGGTGCTCGGCGGCCCAGTACGCAAACCAGCTCGGCCGGCCCCACGTCAGCTCGACGCGGGGCTCGACGCCGGGCGGGGCGTACCAGTCTGCCCCCTCCCAGCCGCTGACGTCGCGAAACAGCGCGCCGCGCGCGGCGAGCCGGTCGTGGATCGGTGAGCGCTTCGCGCCGCGCGCAGTCTGCATCACGTGGCCCGGGTAGTGGCACTGGTAGACCATGCCGAGCGACTCGACGGTGCGGGTCCGGCGATACTCGGGCGTCGCCTGGTAGGGCTGCAGCCGGTCGATGTGGAAGCCGGTGACGTCGACGTCGGGCCGGCCGGTGGCGATCCAGTGCGCGACCACGCGGCCCAGGCCCCCGCCGGTCAGGATGCCGATCGAGTTGAGCCCGGCGGCGACGAAGTAGTTCTTGAGCTCGGGAGCCTCGCCGACGCACGGCTGGAGGTCCGGGGTGAAGCTCTCGGGGCCGCAGAACAGCTTGCGCACGCCGGCGTTCATCGCGACCGGCACCCGCCGCATCGCGGTCTCGATGTAGCCCGCCATGCGGTCCCAGTCGGGCTGGATCTCGCCGAACGAGAAGTCGTCGGGCACGCCCGCGATGTGCCACGGGGCGCAGACCGGCTCGAACAGGCCGATCATGAGGCCGCCGACCTCCTCGCGAAAGTAGCCGTACGACGCCGGGTCCTCGAGCACCGGCCAGCTCGCCGACAGCGCGGGGATGCGCTCGGTGATCAGGTAGTAGTGCTCGGCCGCCTGCAAGGGGATCGTGACCCCGGCCGCCGCGCCGAGCTGGCGGGCCCACATCCCGGCGCAGTTGACGACGTACTCGCAGGCGATCGGCCCGGCCGGCGTGGTCACCCCGGTCACCGCGCCGCGCCGCCGGGTCACGCCGGTGCACGGCACGCCCTCGAGGATCCGCACGCCGAGCTGGCGGGCGCCCTTGGCGAGCGCCATCGTGACGCCGACCGGATCGGCGCGGCCGTCGCCGGCGACGTAGAACCCGGCGAGCAGGTCGTCGACGTGGGCGAGCGGGAACAGCTCGGCGACCTGGCGCGGCGAGATCTCGTGGACGTCGACCCCGCAGTAGCGGTTGAACGCGGCGACCCGGCGGTACTCCTCGAGGCGATCGGCGTCGGCGGCGACCTCGATGAAGCCGCACTGCCGCAGGCCCGTGCTCTGGCCGGTCTCGGCCTCGAGCCGCGCGTAGAGATCGCGGGTGTACTTGCGCATCTCGGTCGAGGTCTCCGAGGTCGAGCCGAACGTCACGATCAGGCCGGCGGCGTGCCAGGTGGTCCCCGAGGTCAGGCGATCGCGCTCGAGCAGCACCACGTCGGTCCAGCCCAGGTGGGCCAGGTGGTAGGCCACCGAGCATCCGATCACGCCGCCGCCGATCACGACGACGCGCGCCTGCGAGGGTACGGTCATGGGCCGCACAAGATAACGCGCGCGACGCGAGGCGCCACCCCGATCCCGCCGGCTCGACCGGGTGGTCGATCATACCGGCCAGGGGGCGCCGGGGCCTGCTAGGCTAGCCTGGTGGTGGAAGGCACGACCGAGCCTGGCTGGCAGCCCCTGATCGTCGACTCCGAGCGCCGCGGCGCGATCGCGGCGGTGATCACCGAGATCGTCGCGGCGGTCGATGACTGGCGGCGCGACCATCCGTCGACCAGCGACGACGATGCCGATTACGCGACCCTGCGGATCTACACCGCGACCGACGACACCGTGCCCGATCCGGACGACGAGACCGGCAAGGCGCTGGCGTCGGCGATCACCAAGCTCGGCAACAACCATGCGCCGGGGCTGTACGGCGGCGCGGCCCGCGTCGCGTTCGCGGTCGGCCACCTGAGCGCCGGCGAGGACGCCGACCTGGCGTGCGAGATGATCGAGCGCTCGCTGCTGCGGTACCTCGGTCAGCCCACCGAGAGCTACGACCTGATCAGCGGGCTGGTCGGGATCGCGGTGCCGGTGCTGCAGCGGATCGCCGACGGCAAGGCATCCGAGTCGAGCGAGCCGCTGGCGCGCAACATCCTGGATCAGCTCGAGCGCCTGACCGTGCCGATGGACCGCGGGCTGTCGTGGCACACCCCACCGGAGCTGCTCCCGCCGTGGCAGCGCGAGCAGGCCCCCGATGGCTACACCAACCTCGGCCTGGCGCACGGCGTCCCCGGCGTGGTCGCGATCCTCGCGCGCTACGTCACGGCCGGGGTCGATGCCCCGCGCGCGCGGCTGCTGCTCGACGGCGCGGTCGACTACCTGCGCTCGGTCGCCGGGCCCCAGGCCGGCAACCGCTACGCGGCGTGGCTGCCGGCGCGGCCGGGCGGGACCTGCCGCGTGGCCTGGTGCTATGGCGATCTCGGCGTCGCCATCGCGCTGCTGTCCGCCGCCGCCGCGACCGGGCGCGACGACTGGCGCCGCGATGCGCTGGAGCTCGCCCACGGCATGGCCGCCCGCCCGTTCGAGTCGTCGCAGGTGATCGACGCCGGGCTGTGCCATGGCGCCGCCGGCGCCGCCCACCTGTTCAACCGCCTGGCGCAGGCCACCGGCGACCCGGCGTTCGCCAGGACCGCCGACGCCTATTTCGGCCACACGCTCGCGATCCGGCGCCCCGACGGGCTCGCCGGGTTCCCGCGCGCGCTGTACAACGAGGGCAATCCGACGTTCGAGCCGTCGGCCGATCTGCTCAACGGCGCGATCGGCGTCGCGCTCGCGCTGCACGCGGCGATCTCGCCGATCGAGCCGGCCTGGGATCAGCTGCTGCTCGCCGACCTGTCGCCGATGCCCTGACCGCCGGGCGCTAGTCGAGCACCGCGGCGAGCAGCGCGCGGGCGCGGCGCTCGATCGAGTCCCAGGCCCGCGCGGCGAGCTCCTCGGGCGGGAACAGCGACCGCACGCAGCCGACGGCGAACGCTCCGGCGGCCAGCCACTCGGCGGCGTTGTCGGCGTCGACCCCGTTGGTCGGGATCAGGCGCAGGAACGGCATCGGCGCCAGCACC
>DATAPF010000641.1:0-2351 GCA_036265355.1 Kofleriaceae bacterium
GCATCGCCCACCAGGCCGCCCACGCCGGTGCCAACTACCGCGCGCTGGTGCGGCTCGCCAAGGACCACGCAACGCCGCTCGCAAGCCACGACGACACCACGCTCGATCATGTCCGTCAGTCGGTGCGCGACGAGGTGGCGATTGCCGAGTTCCCGACCACCGTCGAGGCCGCCGCGGCGCTGCACGCGGCCGGCATCCAGATTCTGATGGGCGCGCCCAACCTCGTCCGCGGCGTCTCGCATGCCGGCAACGTCACCACCGCCGAGCTCGCCGATGCGGGACTGCTCGATGTGATGTCGTCGGACTACATGCCGGCGAGCCTGCTCACCGCGGCGCTGCGGCTGCCGAATGTCGTGCCGGCGATCGATCTCGCCGCCGCCGTGCGCACGGTGACGGCGAACCCGGCGGCCGCCGTCGGCCTCGACGACCGCGGCGAGATTGCCCCCGGCAAGCGTGCCGACCTGATCCGCGTCCGCGTCGCCCACGATGTCCCGATGGTGCGCGCGGCGTGGAACGCCGGGACCCGGGTGGCGTGATCGGTCCCGGTCGCCTGGTGCTCGTCGTCGGCCCGAGCGGCGCCGGCAAGGACACCTTGATCGCCGGCGCGCACGCGGCCTGCGCAGGCGATCCGACCGTGGTGTTTCCGCGCCGCGTGGTGACGCGTCCGTCGTCGGCGGCGGAGGATCACGACACGGTGACAGGCGCGGTGTTCGACCAGGGCATCGCGGCGGGTGCCTTCGCGCTGTGGTGGGACGCGCATGGCAACCGTTATGGGATTCGGTCCCGTATCGACGACGACATCCGCGCCGGCCGGACCGTGGTGTGCAACGTTTCGCGCACCGTCACCGGTCAGGCACGTCACTGCTACGCACACGTCATCGTCGTGCTTGTGACGGCGCCCCCGGAAATCCTTGCTGCACGCGTCGCGGCGCGTGCCCGTACCAGCGACGGTGATGTCGCCGCGCGGGTCGCCCGCCCAGCCACACTCGACACCGACGCCGACGTCGTCATCCAGAATGTCGATCATCCGGACGTCGGCATACGACAGCTGGTGAGCGCAATCCGCGACGGCGCGCGCTAGCATCCGCGGCAGATGTCGAGGCTGCGGTCGATCTCCTGGTCGTACGGGGAGACCAGGGCATCGCCGGTCGTCTCGCGGCTCGGAACGGCAGCTGCGGTCGGCTGACGATGACCGACGGGGGCCTGGACCGCCGGTCCGCGCGGCGCTGCTCCCGTGGTGGCGGCCGGAGCCGGCGGCGTCGGCGCGCGGGCGCCATCACGGTCCTGGGCGACGGCGCCGGTGCACAGCGCGGCGCCGGTGAACGCAAAGATCACAAAGGGAGGGCGCGCATGGTCAAACTCCCAGACATGATCGCCTCTGTCCCATAACGCAGGTCGAGGCTGAAGGTTCGAGTTTGGCAACTATGGCGCCATCGCTGCTTCGCGTCCGACCTGGGCTGACCCCAGCACACGGTCGAGAAACGCCAGAATCAGGCGCCCGATCTCGTCGGCATGGGTCTCCAGCGCGAAATGGCCGGCGTCGACCAGATGTACCTCCGCGTTCGGGAGGTCGCGCTTGAAGGCCAGTGCTCCGGCGGGCAGGAAATGCGCGTCATTGCGGCCCCAGGCGGCGAGCAGCGGTGGCTGCCATCGGCGCAGGTAGGTCTGGATCGTGTCGTAGAGCGCCACGTTGGTGCGATAGTCGAGGATGAGGTCGAGCTGGATCTCGTCCGCGCCGTCCCGCGCCATGTAGGCGATGTCGAGCGTGTAGCCGTCCGGACCGACCCGGCTGCGGTCGGCGCCGTTGAAATATTGCCATTCGCGAATGACCTCCGGCTCAAGCGAGGCCCGGCAGGCGTCGCGATGCTCCGCGGTCGGCTCGCGCCAGTAGGTCTGCCACGGCCCCCACGCGTTGCTGAATCCCTCCAGATACGTGTTGCCGTTCTGGCTGATGATGGCGGTGACGCGCTCGGGGTTCGCGAGTGCGACCCGGAAGCCGGTCGGCGCGCCGTAATCAAAGACATAGAGCGCGTAGCGGTCGAGGCCGAGCGCTTCGACGAAACCGGTGACGACCCGCGCCAGGTTGTCGAACGTGTAGGCGAACGTGTCGCGCGGCGGCGCCTTGGTGTTGCCGAAGCCCGGCAGGTCGGGCGCGATGACCCGGTAGCGGCCGGCGAGCAGCGGGATCAGGTCGCGGAACATGTGGCTGGCGGTGGGAAAGCCGTGCAGCAGCAGCAGCTTCGGCTTGCCGGCGGCGCCGGCCTCGCGGTAGTGGACCTTGAAGCCGTCGACGTCGGCGTAGCGGTAGTGGATCTTCGACATGGCACATCTCCTTGAAGGGCGGGAGGCGG